>DASYAD010000050.1:0-2465 GCA_036501515.1 Trebonia sp.
CCTCCCACTTGTCGCCCTCGGGCGCGAGCGCCCAAAGCGCCGCGGCGTTGTCCCCGGTGATCGCCAGGTGCCTGGCCTGGTGATGCCGGTAGACGATGCCGTCGGTGCTGCTGTGCCTGATGACCATGCCGTTGTTCAGGCTGAACGGCGGCTCGCCGAAGCTGAGGATGTCGATCCGCACGCCGCGGCGATCGGCCGCCCGTATCTCACCGGCCAGCGCCTCGAGGTGGGTGCCGTGGCCGGATACGTACATCCGGTCGGTGGCAGCCCTGATGAGGTCGTTCGCGGCGGTGACGACTGAGATCCACGAGCGTGCTTCCCTGTACAGCCGGAGCTCGTGTACGTCGGCGGTCTCCCGGCGCATCCGCGAGACCTCAAGCTCGACGGTGGCGAGCCGCTGGCGGAACGTCTGCTCGAGCTCGCTGAGCACGCGGTCGGGCGGCACCGCGACGAACTTCGCGGGCGAGCCGCTGACCTGCATGACGGCACCGCGCTCGACCAGCCTGCCGAGCGTCTCGTACACCTTGGGCTGCGGGACCAGGGTCTCCTTGGCGATGGCGTAACCCGTCATGGGCTCACGGCCGATGAGGCCGGTATAGGTCCTCGCCTCATACTGGGAGAAACCGAGCTCGGCCAGTGCCGCGGTCACCCTCGCGTCGACCGCGGGTGATGCGCCGCCTTCCGATGCGCTTGCGCTCATAGTGTGGTTCCCTCCTGCGGGCAGGCGGCCGGGCGCCGCGATGGCCGCGAGGCCGTGGGCGCACGCGGCGGCATGATTCCTCGGCCACCATCATAGGTAACTCCTGCGGTTAGTAGCTATATCTGCCCGCGGGCGGCAGGCACATATGCCCGACGACGGCACTTCGCCCGCGCATGCCCGCCTCTGGGTCCGCCGACCGGGGAGCGACGGAACCGCAGGTCCGAGGCCTCCCGTCATTGACCGCTTACCCGCATTTCGATACCTTTATGAATACATAAGTGAGTGCATAAATTTAGAGGAAAGGCCAGGACCGAATGAGGGACAACAAGACCAAGAGGATCATGTCGTCCGGCGGCCTCGCGCTTGGCTTGTCGCTCACCGTCGCCGACCCGTTCGTCGCCGAGGTCGTCGGCGGCGCCGGCCTGGACTTCGTGCTCATCGACGCCGAGCACTCCCCGATCTCGATCGACCAGCTCCAGACGATGCTGATCGCGCTGCGCTCGTCGGGGTCGACGGTGCTCGTCCGCCCTACGGCCAACGACCCGGCCCAGATCAAACAGATCCTGGACCTCGGCGCGGAAGGGCTTGTGGTGCCCGAGGTCGAGGACGCGGCCTCGTGCGCGGCCGCGGTCGCAGCGGTCAGGTATCCACCGCTCGGCAGGCGCGGGTTCGGACCGCGCCGGGCCGCCCGGCTTGACGGCGGCCGGGCCGCCTACCTCGCGCGCGCCGACGAGGAGATCGCGCTGCTCGTCATGATCGAGAGCGCGGCCGCGGTGGCCGGCATCGACGGCATACTCAAGACTCCCGGCCTTGACGGGATCATGGTCGGCCCCGCCGACCTGGCGGTCAGCATGGGCCACCTGAACGACCTCGGCCACGCCGACGTACGCGTCGCGATCGGCGCCGTGCGGGACGCCTGCGAGCGGCAGTCGGTCCCGTTCGGGATCTTCGCGGCCACCGAGCAGGCGGCACGCGAGTGGTCGGCGGCCGGCGCGCGGTTCATGACCATCGGCGCTGACACGCAGTTCCTCGACCAGGGCATAGCGAGGTCGCGGACCCTGGCGCAGAGCCTCAAGGAGTCCCGCTAGAGCCGGGGCACAAGTTCGGCCGTCCCGGTGCGCGGCCAGCCGTTGACCGCCCGTACAGCGTGTGTTAGTTTCCTGCACTACTACCTACTTCAGTAGTTAGTAGTGATGTAACCCAGTGGAAGGTTTTCGATGAGATGAAAACCAAGAGAAGGTTGCTCGCGGCCGCGGCAGCCGCCACCCTCCTGTCGGGTGTCGCCGCTGCTTGCAGTTCGTCGAGCACAACGGCAGCCGCGGGCGCTGGTTCGTCAGGCTCGGCCGGAACGTCCGCCACGTCGGCGTCCGGCTCGGGCTCCGGCCAGGGGAAGACGATCACCCTGGGCATTCTCACCCCGCTGACCGGACCGGTGTCTTCCTCGTTCGGCCAGGCGACGGTCCAGGGCGCGGAGGCGAGGATCGCGCTGGCCAACGCGGACCACGAACTCCCGGGGGGCGAGCAGATCAAACTGGTCAGCGTCGACGAGGGGTCGAGCCCGCAGACCTCGCTGACCGGCACGCAGCAGCTCGTTGAGAACGATCACGTGTTCGCGGTCCTCGCTGCCGGCGCCTTCTTCTACGGCGCCTACCGGTGGGCCGCGCAGCAGAACGTGCCGGTCGTGGGCGACGGGATCGACGGGCCTGAGTGGAACTCAAGCCAGTTCCCGAACATGTTCGCGGCGTTCGGCAGCACCGACGACAGT
>DASYAD010000051.1:0-9369 GCA_036501515.1 Trebonia sp.
CGCGACGATGCACTTCGGAATGCTCATCGCGATGCTGGTCTGGCTGTTCGCCAGGCACCGCGACGGCTACCCGGCCGTGCGCAACGCGGTGGCCGCCAGCACGGCGATCTGCCTGCTCATCTCGCTGGTACCGGTCGCGCCCCCGCGGATGCTCACGTCGCTCGGTTTCGTGGACCTCGCGGCGCGGTACGGGCAGTCCGTTTACGTGGCGGTCGGCTCCACCGCGGGCGCGGACCAGCTGTCCGCGATGCCGTCGGTGCACGTCGCGTGGGCGGTGCTCGTGGCCTGGGCCGTGATCACGCGCAGCACGAGCCGGTGGCGCTGGCTGATCCTGCTGCACCCGGCCGTCACCGTGTTCGTCGTGGTGGCCACCGGCAATCACTTCTGGGCCGACGGGCTCGTCGCCGCCAGCGTCGTCGCGCTCGTGCTCGCGGCGCAGGCCCCCGTGACCCGTCGCGCCGTCGCGCACCGGTCACCGCCGCTCCCTGCGCTGCGTCAGCGGCACTGCGAACCACAGAACGCCAAGCATGCAGGCCAGCACCGCGGTGATCACGCCCGCGGCGACCGCGCCGGCGACGAAATCCGTGACGAGCAGCACCGCCATCAGCACTGCGCCGCCCACCGCGGCTAGGCCGAGGATGGCCAGCGCGTTGGCGAACCGGACCAACTCCTCCTTCATGCCCCGGCGGAAGACCAGCCGGTGGTAAGCGACCGGCCCGATTAGCAGCGTGGTGGCGACGGCGGCGAGCACCAGGCTGGTCAGGTAGACGCCGCGCTGGGCGCCGTCCAGCTTCGTGAACCGCATCGTGAACGGAAGCGACAGCAGGAACCCGAACAGCACCTGCACGCCGAGGCCCACCACGCGCAGCTCCTGGACAAGTTCGGCGATGTTGCGGTCGGCGCGCTGCGCGACGGACTCCTGTCGCGGATCCTGGGACGCCTTGTCGCGCTCGACTTGGGCGTCCTGCCCGCCCCGCTCCTCCCCGCGGTCAGCGGGGCTTGCGAACCTCGTCACTGGGACCTCCTGTCAGAGCCTCGTTACCCGGAGCCGGGAGAGAGAAACGGCGCCGGGAGGTGAGGCGACGCGAGCCCTGGGTAGTGCGTCTCGAATGAGTACACAGACCACCCCAGAAAGAGCGCAGGCCCAAGCGAACGGCTCGGCCGTGGCGCTAGCTTCGCCTGACCGCCGCCGGACCGGGCGGGCGCCGGGGCCATCGGCCCCGGCGCCCGCTGGGCGCGGGTTCACCCGCCGTTCCGCGGCCGGCGACGTGGTGATGGCTTACATCGGCACGCAGGCCGCCAGGCTCAGGGCGCGCGACCCGCTCGTCCGCGAGAACGCCCCGGACTCCGTGCACCGGATGCGCGTGGCGGCCCGCCGGCTGCGCAGCACGCTGCAGGCCTATCCGGCGATCCTGCCCAAGCCCGCGACGCAGCACCTGCGCGCCGAGCTGAAGTGGCTCGGCGAGGTGCTCGGCGAGGCGCGCGACGACGAGGTTCTCAGTGCCTACCTGCTGACCAGGCTGGCCAGCCTGCCCGCGGAGCAGGTGCTCGGTCCCGCCCAGGCGCGGGTGCGGGCGCACTTCGCCCCTCGCGAGGCCAGCGCGCGGGAGGCGCTGCTCGAAGCCCTGAACTCGGCCCGCTACTACACGCTGGTCGCTGAACTTGACCGGCTGCTCGCCGACCCGCCGGTGACCGCGGCGGCCGCGGAGCGAGCGGACAAGGTACTGCCGCGGGCGATCGGGCGAACCTACCGGCGGACCCGGCGCCGCATACACGAGGCACAGCGGATAGCGCCAGGAGCGGGACGGGACACCGCCCTGCACGAGACGCGGAAGGCGGCGAAGCGCGCCAGGTACGCCGCCGAGGCCGCCCAGCCCGCGCTCGGGAAGAAGACGCGCCGGTTCACGCGGCGCATGAAGGCCGTCCAGTCGGCCCTCGGCGATCATCACGACGCCGTGAACGCGCGCGCGGCGGCCCGCGAGATCGGCGTGCGGGCGCACCTGGCGGGGGAGAACGCGTTCACGTTCGGGCTGCTGAGCGAGCGGGCTGCGCACGAGGCCGCCGCCTGCGAGGCGAAGGCCCTGCGAGCGTGGAAGCACGCCAAGCCGCGCAAGGTGCGCAGGCAGCTCGGATTGTGACCCAGTCGGCCACGGTCAGCCGCGCAGCAGGCCGGCCCGGCGGTGCCGGCGCGCACCGGGCATTCCGGCTGGCGGCCCAAACCCCAGGGTGACGCTGCCTCCGCCGGACGCTGACCGGGCGATCGTTATCGTCCCGCCGGATGCTTCCGCGATCTGGCGGGCGATGTCCAGGCCCAGGCCGGTCGACCCGCCGCCGGACAGGCCGCGCCGGACGGGGCCGTCGGGCGAGAAACCGGGGCCGTCGTCGGTCACGACCAGCCACGCCCCGCCGCCGGCCCGGTGGCTGAGCCTGATGCCCAGGGCCGCGCCTTCCGGAGTGTGCGTGAAGACGTTCTCGAACAGGATGTCCGCGCATGCCGCGAGGTCGTCGCGGGACACCTGGACGCGGGCGGGCCCGGCGGCCATGTCGACGTTCATCAACCGGTCTTGGTCCTCCGCGAGCGGCCGCCAGAACGCCGCGCGCTCCGCGACGACCGCCACGGCGTCACACGAGGCCTGGCGAGCCGTGCTGTCCCGATGCCGCCGCGCCTCGTGGATGATCTCGCTGACCGTGTGTTCCATCACGGTGACGTCCTCGAGGAGCCGACTGTCCCGCAGCGATTCGGCGTCGATGCGCAGCGCGGTCAGCGGCGTACGCAGCCGATGCGAGAGATCGGCGACGCTCTCCCGCTCACGCGCGAGCAGGTCGTCGATGCGAATCGCGAGCCTGTTAAGGCCGTTGCCCGCGCGCCGGACCTCCGGTGGTCCGGTGACTATCGCCCGTGCCGACAGCTCGCCGCCGGCCAGGCGATCCGCCGCGTGCGCGAGCGCGGTCAGCGGGCGGACCAGCGACCGGGCAAGCTGATCGGCCACGGTAACGCTGAGCAGCAGCAGGAAAGCCCCGACGGCGAGCAGCAGCAGCCATGCCCTGGCAACGCCGTGGCGCAGCACCGCATCGGGGACGAACGAGCGGATCACCGCGGTCCCGGCGGGGAGCCCTGCCACCGCCACGAGCACCTCGACGCCACCAGGCGCCGAGGTGCTGAACGACTTACCGCGCAGCGCGAGCCGGACGCTGGCCGTCACCGACGCCGGCCGGCCCGCCGTCGTCCCGTCCGGAAGGAAGATCGTGACCGGGGTGCTGCTTGCGGCGTTGACCTGTGCCACGGCCAGCCGGAGGCCGCTCGGGCCGAGCGAGGTGACCAGCGGAGCCATGGCCTGAGCTTCGACGGTGGCGGTGGAAACCGCGCGGTCGGCCGCGAGCGTGCGCAGCACCAGCGCGAGCGGCACCAGGAACGAGACGAGCACCAGTGAGGTCGTGGCCACCACCAGCGCGACGATCCGCAGCCTCATCCGGGCGCGGTCGCCCGCCCCGCCTGCCCCGGCCGGTCCGCGGCCGGGGCAGGCGGGCTGAGTTTGATCCCGACCCCGCGAACCGTGTGCAGGTACCTGGGCTGCTGCGCGGTTTCGCCAAGCTTCCTGCGCAGCCACGAGATGTGCACGTCGACAGTCTTGTCGGCACCCCCATAGGGCAGCCGCCACACATGCGTGAGCAGGTCGCGCCGGGTCACTACCTGGCCAGCGTGCTGCGCCAGGTAGTGCAGCAGGTCGAATTCCCTGCGGCTCAAATCGAGCGGCACGCCGTCCAGCGCCGCCTCATGTGCGTCCGGGTCGAGCCGCAACCCGCCGATTTCCAGCGAGCCGGCGGTCCTGCCCTCTCGCTGGCTGCCCCGCCGCAGCACGGCCCTGATCCTGGCCTCGATCTGGCCCACGCCGAACGGTTTGATCACGTAGTCGTCGGCCCCGGCGTCCAGCACCCGGATGATCTCGGACTCGTCGTCGTGCGCGGTGACCACCACGACTGGCACCGCGCTCACCGCGCGCAGCATCTTCAGCGTCTCGTAGCCGCCGAGATCCGGCAGCCCGAGGTCGAGCAGGACGAGGTCAGGCGGCGCCTCGAGGACGTGCCGTAGGGCGGTCATGGCGCTGGCCGTGGAGGTGACCGCATGCCCGTGCTCGGTGAGCACCCGGATCAGCGAGCCGCGGATCGCCGCGTCGTCTTCCACAAGCAGAAGCTGTGCCACGGAAACGAAGGTAGCCCCTTTGCCCGCGACGCCGCCGTTTACTGGGGATTTAGTTATAACCGCCTTAACTACCGCTTAGGGGAGCGTGTGCGACATTATGGCGTGCACCGGCGCATCCTGTTCGGCTTCGCCGCCTGGCTGCTGGGGGCGGCGACCGCCACCGCGGGCAGCCTGCTCGCGATTTCGCTCCTTGGCCAGGGAATCACTGGCAATTCAGGTCAGCTGCTGACCCAGGACGCGGTCACCAGGGCACTCGCGAGCGAGGCCGCTGAGGCCCCGCCATCCGCAGCTGCCCCAGACACCGGCGGCCCGACGGCCCCGGCCCGGACCGCGCCCGCCGCCTCCGCGACCGCGTCCGCCACGGACGCCCCCGCGACTGGCCAGGGCGCTGACACCACCCCTTCGTCCCCTCCCGGCGACGGAACGGTGCTCACGTCGGCGGGCGGCGAGGTAGTGGCCAGCTGCCAGGCGGCCGGCGCCTACCTGATCTCCTGGTCCCCGCTGCAAGGGTACGAGGCCGATGACGTGAACCGCGGGCCCGCCGCCGCGGCACGGGTGACCTTCGCGTCAACCACGGAGCGGGTGACCATGGTGGTGTCATGCTCGGCCGGAGTGCCCTCCGCGACGTCGGACTCCTCCTGGGGAGGCGATGACTGAGTCGTCGGCTAGCAGTGCCAGCGTCGGGCAGGCCGCCACGGCCCGCCTGGCATGGTCTGCGAGGCCGTCAGGGACTGGCGTCTCGGCGAGCAACGGATAGCCCCAAGGGTCGAGCGTGATCAGCTCGGGGAGCAGTTCTGCGCACACGCCGTGTCCGGCGCAAGCGATCATGTTGACCCGGAGCTTCACCAGCCGTCACCTGGCAGCGGCAGCAGCGGTTCCCTGCGGATGCCATGGCACGGGCCCGCCTCGTCGTGCTGGCGCGCATCCTCCCCAGCGGCCCGCAGCGCGCTGCGGATCAACTGGGTGACGCCGTCCGGATGCCTGCACGCTCCGCGCCGTTCGACGAGCGGCAGCAGCGTCGCGAGCTGGCCAAGCACCCGGCCGCGCCCGCCGTGATACGCGAGGTCAGACATGGCGTCCGCCAGGGCGGGCAGGCCGAACACGCACGGCCCGCACTGCCCGGCTCCCTCACCGGCCAGGTACCTGACCACCCGGGCGGTCTCGGCGAGCAGGCAGGACGACGCGGGAAGCGCGAGCACGACGCCCGCGCCGAGGGCCCCTCCGGCTGACTTCAGCGCCGCGTGGGTCATCGGCAACGGCCACGCCACGGCGGCCGGCAGCCAGGCGCCGAAGTAGCCGCCGACGAGGAGCGCCTGAATATGCTCCGCGGGACCGCCGGCCCGCCCGAGCACCTGCCCGATCGGGGTGCCCAGCTCGATCTCGTAGATGCCAGGGCGGCAGACCGCGCCGCTCACCGTCGCCAGCATGGACCCGGGCGCGGCCGGAAGCCCGGCAGACCGGAACCAGCGGTCTCCGTACCGGGCGATCAGCGCCACGTGCGCGAGCGTCTCGACATTGCTTACCAGGGTTGGCCGGCCGCGCACGCCGCGCTCGTCCGGCCGGGGCGGCGTGTACCTGGGCTTGGCCGGACCGCCGGTCAGGTACTGGACGAGCGCGGACTGCTCGCTAGCGACGTACCTGCCAGGGACACCGGTCACGGTTACCCGGACCCGGTCGTCCCGCTCCGCGACCGCGGCCTCCAGACTCGCGAGGAGCTCGGTGTCGTGCTGGTGCACGCACACGTAGGCGTCCGCGGCACCGGCGGCCATGGCCGCCGCTTCGACGCCATCGAGAACCAGGTGCGGCAGCCTGGTGAGCAGCAGTCGGTCCTTGCTCGACGCCGGCTCTCCCTCGCACCCGTTGGCCACCACTATCTTGGCGCCGCGCCCGGCCGCGACGCCGCGCATCTTCCGCCCGGCGGGGAAACCCGCCCCGCCGCGGCCGGTCAGGCCGGAGGCATCCACCACGTCGATGAACCGCCGGCCCACGACGGGCAGCGGGCCGTAGGTCCGCTCGTGGTCGGCCAGGTTCGGCGGCCGATAGTACGACAGCCCCGCGAGCAGCCGCGGGAGCCCGCCTCGCGCGATAGTAAGGGTGTTCATCGTGCTCCGAAAGTGAGGACTCGCCAGGCGGCCGCGATGCCGACGCAGGCCATGCAGCCGATCGTCAGCGCGATCACCCAGGTCGCGGACCTGTCCGTGCCGATCCCGAGGCCGTGCGCCACCGCCACCGGCCAGCACGCATAAGCCAGCCAGTGCATCGCGCGCCACGTCCGGTAGCCCAGCCGTCCCCTGGCAAGGCTGGTGACGATCAGCGCGACGAGCAGGTCGAGGGCGACCGCCCCGAGGGATAGCCAGCCGGGCTTGTAACCGGACGCGAACGGGATGAAGGCGGCCGTCAGCGGAATGGACGTGTAGGTGTCGAGGACGGTGCTGGCGACGTGCAGCGTGAGGAAGGCGACGACGAGCAGGGAAACGTTGCGGTGCAGTCCCTGGGTGAGGAACCGCGGCCACCGCTCGCCGCCGAACCGGCCGGCCGCCAGCAGGCCGAGCAGCACGCTCACGGTCAGCATCAGCAGCGCGACCAGTCCGGTGGCGCGGGTGACGTACCAGAGTCCCGGCCCTTGCATGTCGAGACTCATGCAGCACTTCCGTGCTGTGCCTCGGCGGGCCACCCGGCCACCCGCACGACGCTGCCGTCATCGCGGACGAGCCGCGCGGGCAGCTGGATGCCCTGGAGCCACCCGACCGCCTGCTCACCGCGCAGGATCGCGGCCGTGCTAGCGACGTTGGCGTCCACGCACGTTGCCGCGGCGACGGTCGCCGTGCGCCAGCAGGACCTGGCAGGCTTCCCGGTACGCGGGTCGATGATGTGGTGCAGCCATGCGCCGCCGCGCCGCCAGGCGCGCCCGAGCACGCTGGACGTGGCGAGGCCGCCATCCCTGATCGTCACGAGCTGCCGGGCCGCGACACTCGCCGTCGTGGTGTCGAAGCTCGCGTCGTCGGCGACGCCGACCAGCCAGCCTTCCGCTGGGGGCCGGCCCGCCACGCTGATGTCGCCGCCGAGGTTGACGAGTACCCCGCAGCCCGTCGCGGCGGCGATCTTGACGGCTGCCCGGTCCGCGGCCAGCGCCTTCGCGGTGGCGCCCAGGTCGACAAGGACGCCGTCAGGGACCGTCACCTCCCCCCGGCCGGCGTCGAGTACAATCTCGCGCCACCCGCCCCCGGGGACAGGAGGGCGCGTGAGAACACCGGTATCCCGCCTGGCGCTGCCGAAATCCCGGTCGTAGCCGAGGTTCGCCAGTGCCTGCCCGCAGGTCGGGTCCACGTCCCCGCCGGTAAGGCGGGCCGCGGCCAGCGCCACGGAAAGGGCCTCCGCGAACAGCGGGCTCACCGGAACCGGGCGGCCGCCCGCGGCGCATGCCCGCCGGAGCTCCGAGTCCGGCCGGAACCGCGAGCAGGCGGCGTCTATCGCGGCGAGCTCGGCGTCGAGCAGGCCGCGAGCGTCCGCAAGGGCGGCGGGGTCCGCGACGAGCAGCGTGGCGAACGTGCCGAGGGCCTTCGAGGTGTGCTCACCGAAGCAGGTCGGCGGCATCAGCCCCCTCCGTGCGACGCGCTGCTCGTCGTCGGGGCGGGAGCGGCGGTCGTCGGCGCCGGGGCCGGGGGCGTGGTGGGGGGAGCCAGTTTTGGCGCCGGCGGCGCGGTCGTCGGCGCGGCGGGCTGTGCGACGGATGCCGACGGCTGGACGGCTGCCGGTTTCCGGGTCGGCGAGCTGGTGACCGGCTTTCGGGTCACGGTGTGCTGTGGCGTGGCCGAGGCGGCCGGCGCGGCCGTCGGGGGGTTCTGGACGGGCGCGGTCTGCGCGGGGGCGCTGCGCGCGAACACGACCGCGAAGCCCACCGTGGCAAGCGTGCCCAGCTGGGTCGCCCGCCAGGTCAGCCGGCCTAGCCTGCGCACGCTGACGTCACGCGCCTGTCCGGGTGAGTCCTGGTATGTGTCTCGCATAAGCACCGATCTCACCGGCTCATGCGTTAAGCGGACGTGAAGGGCGCCTCAAGAATGGTTAAGGAGGTGATGGCCGGGCGCGTCACGCGCCCGGCCATCACCTCCACCGCACGTCAGGCCTGGTGGCTGC
The DNA here is from genome assembly GCA_036501515.1 of Trebonia sp. Taxonomy (GTDB): domain Bacteria; phylum Actinomycetota; class Actinomycetes; order Streptosporangiales; family Streptosporangiaceae; genus Trebonia. The sequence continues at coordinate 8,336 of DASYAD010000051.1, forward strand.
GCCAGCCTTCGTGGTAGTGCTCGCGAGCCTCCTGCGAGTACGGGACCGGGGCAACCGTGGCGCGGACCTCCATCTGGCGGTGCGGCCGCTCCACCGACGCCTTCGCCGAGCCGCCGCCCGGCTCACCCCAGACCAGGGTCACTTCGGTGCCTACCTCGATGTCCGGGTCGATGACGGCAAGCGACAGCTCCTTGCGCTCGTTGTGGCTGTAGCCGCTGAACAGCGACAGGCCCACGACCTTGCCGTTGAGCAGCACAGAGTCGTAGTTCGACGCGGCATAGTTCGAGATCGGCACGTCGAGGCCCTTGTACGGGATCTCGTCGGTGAACAGCGAGGCGGCGATCCTGCCCGCGTCCTCGCCGTTCCAGGCGAGCGTCACCTTGCGGCGCTGCGACGGCTTGTCCAGGGCCTCCAGGGCCTCGCGGCCGATAAAGTCATGGTCGAACCGCACCATGTGGCCGTAGCCGAGCTCGTAGGGCGTCAGGTAGTAGTCGTCGATGTTGTCCGAGACGAAGCTGCCGCCGATCGACCCTGCGAAACCTTCGTAACCCAGCGCAGGCAGCCACTCGCGGTAGGGCTTGAGCTGATCGCCGGTGTAAATGGCGGGCAGCGGCGACGGAATCCAGCCGGACTCCACGGTGTTGGACGCGTAGGCGCGGGAGCCGACCGGCTCGATGCCGAACTCCTTGCCGGCCTCCAGGATCACGTCGCGGATCTCGAAATACTCCTCGTACGGGCCGAAGACCTCCAGGCCCGGCTGGCCAGACATGCCGTGACGCAGCGCGCGGACCCGGCGGCCGTTGATGTTGATGTAGTCCGTGCGGAAGAACTTGATGTCCGGGAACGGGCCGCCGTTCAGCTTCTCGATCACCTGCCAGGCGTTCGGTCCCTGGATCTGGAACCGGTACTGGGTGCGGGTGACGGCCTTGCCCATCGGGCGCGACGGCGAGCGATCGTCGCGGACCAGTTCGACGTCCCAGTCGCCGGTCTCCACGTGGAACTGGATCCAGTTCACGGTCGGCACCCGGCCGACG
>DASYAD010000052.1:0-12909 GCA_036501515.1 Trebonia sp.
AGTACACGCTCGGCACGCCGCCGATGCAGCACAGGACCGCGAGCGCGAGCGCGAAGTGCCGGTCGTCGTTCAGCGCCGTGGCCAGCCGGGTCACGTCATGGTTGCCGATGAACGTCTGCGCCAGCTCGCCGTCGAGGAACACGTTGTGCCGCCCGAGCGCATGGTCGAGCTCGTAGAAGTTCCTGTCGTTGAGCGAGGACCAGATCGCCTTCCACACCTCGTACTGGGTGATCGAGTCGAGGCCGGCCTCGTTCGCGTAGGCGGCGTAGTCGCCGTGGATCATCTCGCCAAGGAACCAGGCGGCGGGGAAGGCGTCGCGCACCGCGGGCACCACCTTGGCCCAGAACGCCGGCGGCACCGCGTACGCGGCGTCCAGCCGCCACCCGCCCGCGCCGCGGCCGAGCCAGTGGGTCATCACCTCGATGACATAGGACAGCACCGCGGGCTCGTCGTGGTCGAGCTCGACGAGCTGGTCGTGGCCCTCGAAGACCGCGTAGCCGGGGCCGTCCTCGGCTCGCTTGAACCAGCGGGCGGCCGGGGTCGTCGGGCCGCCGCTTACCGCCGCCTTGTAGGCAGGGAACTCCCGGCCGACGTGGTTGAACACCCCGTCGAGTATCAGCCGGAGCCCGCGCTGGTCAGCGGCGCTGACCAGCGAGTCGAAGTCGCCGTCGTCACCGAGCCGCGAGTCGATCCTGAAGTGGTCCACGGTGTCGTACCCGTGGGTCTCCGAGGCGAACACGGGGCCAAGCAGCAGCCCGTTGCAGCCGAGTTCGACCGCGTAGTCCAGCCACGCTTCGAGGTGCCGCAGCCGGTGCACCGCCGGCACCCGCGCGGGCAGCGCCGTCTGCTCCGCACCGGTGAAACCGAGCGGGTACACCTGCCACAGGATGGCGTGATCAGCCCAGGACGTCACCCGACCACGCTACCCGGGCCGCCCCGTCACCGCCCGGATTCGGACGTCAGCGCGACGTTAACAGTATGTATCTAGCTCGAATGCGGCCCGTGACCAGCGCCTTCATCCCGAACGGGCGCGGTGTGTTTCTCGTCTCGCCGGCTTACCAGCGCCTGCGCCGGCGCGCCCGCTGCCGCCGCCCGCCAAGCGGGGTGCCGAAGCTCAGCCAGCCGCCCCGTCCTGCCCGCACGCCAACCGAGCCCCACGGCCGACCGCGGCCGAGCGGTTCGCTCAGGCGGACGCGGAACGGGCCGACCCGGAACGATTCACTGACCCTGGTCCTGAATCTCATGGCAGCCTCCCCTGCCCCGGATAACGAGAGTCATGCCGGGCCAGCGGCTAGAGCCGGCGCACACGGCCGGTGTCGTAGGGTCAAAGCGTGTCAGGCGGCGAGAGTGATCCGTTCCAGACCGCGGAGCTGCGAGCGCGGGTACTTGACGGCTGGGCGGCGTCGCCCAGCCGGTTCCGTGAGGACGCCAACGCCGAAGAGGACTACGCGCTCGGGGGCTACCGGGACCGCGTCATCGTCGAGCTCGCGCAGAACGCGGCCGACGCCGCCGCCAGGGCGGGGGTGCCCGGGCGGCTGCGGCTGACGCTGCGCGACGGGATCCTCGTGGCGGCCAATACCGGAGCGCCGCTTGACGCGGCCGGCGTCGAGGCGCTGTCGACGCTGCGGGCGTCCAGCAAGCGCGGCCCTGGTCCCGGCGCCGCGGCGGGAGCCGCCGTCGAGACCGTGGGGCGGTTCGGTGTCGGGTTCGCGGCGGTCGTCGCGGTCACCGACGCCCCGCGCATCCGGTCGGCTGGCCGTACCGTGAGCTGGTCACGCGAGCGGACCGGGGAACTCGCCGGTTCCATTCCCGCTCTTTCCGGTGAGCTGGCGGCGCGGTCCGGTCATGTGCCGGTGCTACGGCTGCCATTTGACGAAGCCGACGACGGCTCCGACGACGCCGACGGCGGTAATGCCACGGACAGCACCGCCCGCGCTGGTGAAGCGTTCGTGACCGCGGTTGAGCTGCCGCTTCGCGACGCGGACGCGGTTGGCCTGGTCAGCCGGCTGCTTGAGCAGACCGGCCCGGCCCTGCTGCTCGCGCTGCCCGCGCTCGACGAAGTGGTCATCGAGGTGCAGGGGAAGACCCGGGTGCTCACGGCGGAGCACCACGGCGACCGGTCCACGGTCAGCGTCGACGGCGTGCCGAGCGAGTGGCGGGCCGCCGCCGCGGGCGGCGAACTCGACCCGGCGCTACTGGCCGGGCGGCCCGCCGAGGAACGCGGGCGGACGTCGTGGTCGGTCCGCTGGGCAGTGCCGGTCACCAGTGACGGGGCGCCCGCCGGGCGGCTGCCGAACGGCGTCGACGCGGTGCTGTACGCGCCGACACCGACGGATGAGCCGCTCGGACGGCCGGCCCTGCTGCTCGCCTCGTTCCCGCTGAGCCCCGACCGGCGGCACGTCGCACCGGGACCGCTGGCCGACTTCCTCATCGAGCGGGCCGCGCAGGCCTACGCCGACATGCTGTCCGAGCTGACGCCAGGGCCTGGACTGCTCAACCTGGTGCCAGGACCAGCCGGACAAGGAGAACTGGACGCCCAGCTGTCCCGCGCGATCGTCGGCCGGCTCAGCGAAACGCCGTTCCTGCCCGCCGCGACGCCGGCCGGCGGCCGGGTGCGGCCTCGTGACGCCATACTGCTCGACACGGGACTGCTGGAGACTGGCCAGCTCGACCCTGGCCACTCCGACACCGGCCAGTTTGATACGAGTCCGGGGTCGCCCCGGCTTTCCGACTGGCTCGCCCCGGTGCTGCCGAACCTGGTCGCCGGGCCGGCCAGGCATCCCGCCTGGGCGGTGCTCGGGGTACGGCGGATGCCGCTGGCCGAGCTCGCCGACCTCATCGCCGCCCTCGACCGGGAGCCCGCCTGGTGGCGGGGACTCTACGCGGCGCTGGCCGGCGTGCCCGCCGACGAGCTGAGCGAGCTCGGGGCCCTCGCGGTCCCGCTCGCCGACGGCCGCCAGGCGCGCGGCCCGCGCGGGCTGCTGCTGCCAGGTCCGGGGCTGGCCGATCCTGGCCGGCTGGCGGTACTCGGGCTGCGGGTCGTGCACCCGGAGGCCGTCCATCCGCTGCTCGCCCGGCTCGGCGCGGTCGAGGCGACACCCCGCGGCGTCCTCGAGGACCCGGCCACCCGCACCGCCGTGGCCACCTCCTACGACAAGGCAGCCGAGGCCTACTACGACGATGACAGCCCCGCGCAGGTCGCGGACGCCGTTCTCGGCCTGGTCGCCGCGACGGGCGCCGAGCCAGGCGACTACCCCTGGCTAGCCGAGCTGGCGCTGCCTGGCGAGGACGGCGACTGGTACCCGGCTGGCGAGCTGCTGCTGCCGGAGTCGCCGCTGGCCGGGCTAATCGCCGAGGACGCGCCGTTCGGCACCGTCAGCCCCGGCTTCGCCGAGCGGCACGGCGCGCAGGCACTCGCCGCGGCGGGCGTGCTGTCGACCTTCGGGCTGCTGAGGGCGCAGGACGTGGCGCTCGATGAGTCGGCCGCCGACCTCGAACTCGACGGTGCGGCTGACTGGGCGGCCGAGAGCAGCGGCCGGCTCCGGTCCGCTGGCGGCGGGGACGGCGGCCGGCTCCCGGACCTGCCGGCGGTCGCGGCCGAGGTCGCGGCCGTGCGCGACCTCGACCTCGTCGACCCGCGCGGCTGGCCGCAGGCGCTTGGGCTGCTGACCCGCCCGCCGCTGCGGGCAGCGCTGACCGAGCCGACCCGGGTCCTGCTGCCCGACGGCCGCCACGCGGACGTGCCGTCGTACACGGCCTGGTGGCTGCGGCGCAACCTGGTGCTCGGCGGTCACCGGCCCGGCGAACTGCGTACGGCCGGCTCAGACCCGCTGCTGACCGGCCTCTACGACGAGACCGGGGCGGGCGGCGTGCTCGATGACCCGGTCATCGCCCGCGCGCTTGGCGTCCGCGACTCGGTGGCCGCCCTGCTGGCCGAGCCCGGCGGCGCCGACGAGCTGCTCGGCCGGCTGGCCGACCCCGGCCGCGCCGTCAGCCGGCCGCAGCTGCATGCTCTGTGGTCCGCGATCGCCGCCAGCGGCCTCACCCAGGACGACATCGCGCCGCCGGACCGCGTCCGGGCGGTCCAGGGCGAGAAACTCACCGTCACCGACGCCGCCGACGTGCTGGTACTCGACTCCCCCGACCTGTGGCCCCTGGTCGCGGACCAGCCGCTGCTCACCGCCCCGGCCCAGCATGCGACCCGGCTGGCCGACCTGCTCGACCTGCCGCTGGCCTCCGAGGAGTTCCCCGGTGTGGTCGAGTCGGCCGGGGAGCGCCGCCCCGTCCCCGACGTGGTGCGCGAGGTGCTGCCCGGGGCGCCGGCGAGCTACCAGGAGCACGACCGGCTCATCGTCGACGGCACGGACGTCCCCTGGCGCTACACCGGCGGCGAGCTGCACGTGGCGACCGCCGACGGCCTGGCCGACGGACTCGCCTGGGCCGCCGGACGCTGGCCGGCCAGGCACACGCTGGCGGCCCTGCTGCTCAGCCCGGACGAGACGCCGCGCCTGCTGGCCGAAGCCGATCTGGATCCCGGATACATGCACTAGCGTGACCACATGCCTGCCGCCTGACCGCGCCGAGGGGAGCCCGTGCCATGGAGATCGCGACACCACAGAAGATCATCACGTTCCTGATGTTCGAGGGCGACGCCGAGGAGGCGATGACCTTTTACGTCTCGCTCTTCGACGACGCCGAGGTCATCAGCGTCAGCCGCTACGGCGCCGACGGGCCGGGCCCCGACGGGAGCGTGCAGCAGGCGACGTTCGCACTGGCCGGCCAGTCCTTCATGTGCATCGACAGCCCCGCGAAGCACGGCTTCGGCTTCACCCCCGCCGTCTCGCTGTTCGTCCAGTGCGCTGACGAAGCGGAGATCGACCGCCTCTACGCGGCCCTCGGCGAGCGGGGCACCGAGCTCATGCCACTGGGGGAGTACGGCTTCAGCAGCAAGTTCGGCTGGGTCAACGACCGGTTCGGCGTCTCCTGGCAACTGAACCTGCCCGGGTGAGACCGCCGGCTCAGCTGGGCCTGACCACGTGCCAGGTGCCGCCGAACTGGACCACGTTGTTACCGCCGACGTCACCGGGGTCGAAATCGCCCGCGAAGGTGTAGAGCGGGTGACCGTTGTAGGTCGCCTGAACGGTGCCGTCGGACCGCCGCAGCGTGCCCAGCGAGCCGGCCAGGGTGTCGCCGGCCAGGACCTTCGGCGTGCCGGTCACCGGCGGCCACTGCGGCAGGCACACGTTGTCGCAGGCCGTGTACGTCGGGGTGTCCTTGCTGAACCAGTACAGGGTGTACCCGGTGCCGTTGGCCAGCACGGTGCCTGAGGCGGCGGTCGTGTGCGGCTGGACGAACGTGACCGCGTTGCCGCCGATGCTGCCCGACAGCAAGCTCGGCTCGGCCGGCCCGGCGGGCGACGAGCACGCCGCCGCCAGCAGCGCGACGGCGGCGGCCAGCCCGGCCGGCCCAGCCAGCGCCGCGGCACGGCGGGCGTCGCGGGCGTTGCGGAAGTCCCGCATGGCACCCCTCCCTCTTCTTCTGCTTTGTGCTTCTTCAGCGCATTCGCACCAGTCTGCCAGCCCGGATCATTTAACCTGGCACCGTTCGAGCACTGGGACGGGAATGTCGGCCGGTCAGGCCCCATGACCGGCCCGGTCTTCCGGCGTCAGCCTGTCACGCCACGGCCCGCACCCCCACGGCCCGCCTGCCGCGACCCGCACGGTGATGAAGAGAAGGACTGGAGCGATACACCATGAAGGCATCACGCGCGGGCAGCGGACGGGGCCCCGGCCGGCGGTCGCGCGCCGCGGCCCGGGTGCTGCTGGTGCTCGGCGGGGCCGGCCTCGGAGTGCTGGCACTGGCGGGCACGGCCTTCGCCCACGTGACGATCACGCCGGGATCGGCACCCCAGGGGTCGACCGCGGAACTCACGTTCAAGGTGCCGAACGAGGAGTCGACCGCCGCCACGACCCAGCTGCAGGTCCAGGTGCCCACCGACCACCCGATCGCGCAGTTCCTGGTCAAGCCGGTGCCAGGATGGTCAGTCAGCGTGCAGACGATCACGCTGGCCAAGCCGGTCGTCACCGACGACGGCTCGTTCAGCACCGCCGTGTCCGAGGTGACCTGGACGGGCGGCAAGATCCTGCCGGGGCAGTTCCAGGACTTCTCCGTCTCGGCCGACCCGCTGCCGTCGGGCATCGGCCAGCTGGTCTTCAAGGCCGTGCAGACCTACTCCAACGGCGACGTCGTCCGCTGGATCGACTTGCCGCAGGCGGGCCAGCCGGAACCCGCGCACCCCGCGCCGGTGCTGACGCTCACCAGCGCCGGAGCCGACGCTGCCGCTGACACGGCGGCGGGCACGCAGGCGGACCCGCCGGCCGCGGCGGGATCTGACACCACCGCGGTCGCGCTCGGCGCGGCCGGCCTCGCCACCGGGCTGCTCGGGCTGGCCGCGGGCGGGTCGGCCTGGCTGCGGGTGCGCCGCGGGCGCCGGGGCCGCCGGTGATGCGGCGCGGGCCGGCGGCGGCGCTCGCGTTCGCGCTCGCCGGGATCCTCGTGCTGGCGGGCGTCCTGGCCGGCGCCCTGCTGGCCGCCCCCGCCGCGCGGGCCGCGACCGCGGCGGTCACCGCGCGCACCGGGCAGGCCGCGCCCGCCCTGTTCGCGCACGCGGCGCTGGCGTCGACCCAGCCGGCCGACGGCAGCGTCGTGGCCAGGGAGCCGGACCAGGTCAGTGCCTCCTTCGACCAGACCGTCGGTATCAGTGCCGACAGCCTCACGGTGTACGCGCCAGGCGGGCAGCGGGTCGACGACGGGCAGACCGTCCACGTCTCGTCGTACGAGATCTCCGTCGGCCTGATGTCCGGCATCGGCGACGGCACCTACACCGCCGTCTGGCACGTCATCTCCGCCGACACCCACCCGGTGGAGGGGGCGTTCACCTTCTCCGTCGGCGTGCCGAGCGCCACCCGCGTGGGCGCGCTGCTGCCCGCGTCAAGCCCGCTTGTGAGCGGCCTGTTCGCCGTCGTCCGCTGGCTTGAGTACCTGTTTTTCGCGCTGCTCGGCGGCGGGGTCGCCTTCCTGATCATCTGCTGGCCGAACGGCGGCAAGCGCCGCGGCGCCAGGCGGCTCGTCCTGGTCAGCTCGCTCGGCCTGCTGGTCGCCACGCTGCTCGGCCTGCTGCTGCAGGGCCCGTACGGCGCCGGCGCCGGACTGGGCCAGGTCTTCAGCGGCACGCTGATCCGGGCGACCATGGACGGCAAGCTGGGGCCCGCGTCGTACGCCAGGGAGCTGATGTCGCTGCTGGCCGCGTCGTTCGCCAGCTTCCTGCTGCCCCGGCTGCCCGCGGCCCGGGCGCGCGCCCGGCTGGTCTACGGCTCGGCCTGGGCGCTGCTGGTCACGGCCCTGGCCGCGAGCTGGGCGGTGTACGACCACGCCTCCACCGGGGTGCAGACGCCGTGGGGCATCCCTGACGACGTGATCCACCTGGACGCGGTGGCGCTGTGGATCGGCGGCCTGTCCGTGCTGGCCGGCTTCGCCCTGCGGGGCGAGGCGGCCGGGACCGAGCCGGTGGCGCGGGCGGTGCGCCGGTTCTCGGCCATCGCGCTCGGCTGCGTCATCGTCATCGTGGCCAGCGGGGCCTACCAGACCTGGCGCGACGTCGGCGCCTGGGACGCGCTGGCCGACACCGCCTACGGCCGCCTCGTCCTGGCCAAGATCGCGGGCCTCATCCTGCTGATCGCGCTCGGCTACCTGGCCAGGAGGTTCATCCAGCGCGGGCTGTCGGCCGCCGTACGGGCCGGCAACGGACAGACAGGCAACGGACAGACAGGCAACGGGCGGCTCCCGCTGCCGAGCCCCAGCGCGGCCGCCGCCGCCAGCGCCACCGCGGAACCGGCGCCCGGCGCGCTGACCTCGACCGGGACCCTGCGGCTGGCGGACACGGCGGCCAACAGCCTCCTGGTGACCGGCCCGGGCAGGGGCGGCCAGCCGCCGAGATCGCGGCACCGGCGCTGGGAGGTCCCCGGCTCAGGCTGGGAGCCGTCCATGCGGCGGCTGCGGCTGTCGGTCGCGACCGAGCTGGTCATCGCCGCGGTCATCCTCGCGCTGACCGCGGTGCTGGTGAACACCGCGACCGGACGCGAGGCCTACGCGCCCGCGATCACCGCCAGCCAGCCGTTCAATACCGGCGGCCCGGGCGGCAGCGGCACCGTGCACGTCTTCGTCTCACCCGCCAGGCTGGGACCGAACACGGTGGAGGTGTACTTCACCGCCGCCAGCGGCCGCGCGTACGTGCCGGCCCAGGTGACGGCGGCGCTGTACTTCCCGGCCAGGAACGTCGGACCGCTCCCGGTCGCCCTAACGCGGACGGCACCCGGCCAGTACCGCACCCAGAACGCGGCGGTGACCTTCACCGGCCAGTGGACGCTGCAGGTCATCGTGCGCAGCGACGCCTTCGACGAGACCAGCGTGACGTTTCTTCTGAAGATTCACTAAAGTTCCTCTGTCACGAATGGGCCAAACTAGTTCAATACCACTGCTCCCTCACTACACTCCTCACCTTGTAAGTCTTGGGTTTTTAGTTGCGTGTGGCTAAGGAGCATATAAATGAATATAAATGTGACCCGACGGCAAGCCCTGAAGGCGGGTGCGGCGGTCGCGGTCGCCGGCGCGGCCCTTGAAGTGCCGCTGTGGCTGGAAAGCAGGGGCGCCAGCGCCGCCCAGCTTGATGCCACCACGATCCCGCAGTTCGGGACCCAGCTTTACATTCTCCCGGCGATGCCGACGTCCTCCGTGAGCTCGTCGGTCGACTACTACCAGATCGCCGCCAGGCCCTTCAGGCAGCAGATCCTCCCCAAGGGGTTCCCGGCCACCGCTGTCTTCGGGTTCGGCGCCGTCGGGCAGTCGGCGAGCTACCACGCTCCGTCACACACCATTGAGGCGACCGTCAACCGGCAGACGCGGGTGACCTGGGCGAACCAGCTGATCACCTCGGCCGGCACCTACCAGCCGCACATCCTGCCCGTTGACCCGACGCTGCACTGGGCCAACCCGGCCGGCGGCACGGCGCACCGGGACTCGGCGCCCGCCTACACCTCGACGCCTGGCGCGTACAAGGGGCCGGTGCCGCTCGTCGTGCACATGCACGGCGCGCACGTCTACGAGGACTCCGACGGCTACCCGGAGGCGTGGTACCTGCCGGCCGCCAAGAACACCCCCAAGGGGTACGCCGTTTCCGGCAGCAAGTACGCCGCCTACGCGACGGAGGCCAAGTCGCGTTTCGGCTCCGCCTGGAAAGCCGGGATGGCCCAGTACGACTACACCAACGACCAGCGCGCGACGGCCCTGTGGTTCCACGACCACACCCTCGGCATGACGCGGCTCAACGTGCGGGCCGGCCTGGCCGGCATGTACATCCTGCGCGGCGGCGGCACCGACGCGAAAGCGGGCGTACTGCCAGGTCCGGCCCCCAAGCGCGGCGACAAGGCGGGCAAGAGCTACTACGAGGTCCCGCTGATCATCGCGGACCCCTCGTTCAACACCGACGGGTCCCAGTACCTGCCGGCGGCCAACACCTTCGAGTCCGGCCCGTACATCCCGCAGACGGACATCCCGCCGATCTGGAACGACATCTACTACGGCGACACGATCACCGTGAACGGCAACACCTGGCCGAACCTCAACGTCGAGCCGCGGCGCTACCGCTTCCGGATCCTGAACTCCTGCGCGGTGCGGCCGCTGACGCTCAAGGTGGTGTCCAGCCTGACGGCCGCCACCCCCGCGTCGGCGGCCCTGCCGATGTGGGTGATCGGCAGCGACGGCGGTTTCATGCCCCACCCGGTCGAGCTGTCAGGCACGACGGGGCTGCCCGTCCTGCCCGCCGAGCGTTACGACGTCATCGTCGACTTCACCGGCGTCAAGGCGGGCACCAAGCTGTACCTGACCAACGAGGGCGCCGCCGCAACGGTCGGTACGACCGGCACCGTCATGCGGTTCACGGTGGTACCGCTCAAGTCCAAGGACACCTCCACGCCGCCCGCCCACCTGCCGCTGCCGACCTACACCGCCCCGGGTGCGGCCAAGACCACCCGCCGGGTGTCCTTCGCCGAGGTGGCCTCGACCTTCACCGCGGGCGCGACCTCCACCTACGCGTGCGGCACGGTCGACGCGAACGGCAACAACACGGTGCGCGATTTCACCGACCCCATCACCGAGAAGCCCGTCAACGGGACGACCGAGGAGTGGGAGGTGTGGAACTTCTCAGCCGCGGGCTCGGGGATCTCGCATGTCTTCCACATGCACCTCGCCCAGTTCCAGGTGGTCAACAGGCAGGTGATCGGCAGCAGCACCGTGCAGAAACCCTACGCCTACGAGACCGGGGCGAAGGACTCGTGCGATGCCCCCACCGACACGATCACCCGCGTCAGGGTGCACTTCGACCGCAAGGGCACGTACGTGTGGCACTGCCACTTCCTCGACCACGAGGACAACGCGATGATGCGCCCGATGCAGATCACCTGATCCCGGGCCGGTACCGTCCGCCCCTCGCCGCCCGCGGCGGGGGGCGGCCGCATTTGGCGGCCTGGGTGACGGGAGCACCCGGATGACGGAAGCGACCCGGGTCCGCGGGCGCGGTCTAGGGGTGCTCGCGCTTCCAGAGATAGACCAGGGTCGTGATCATCGCGACGAAGAGGATGGCCGCGATCAGGTATTCGGTCAAGGCGCGTACCCCTCCAGTGCTCCGACACGCGATTACCAGCGAAGTGTAACCCATGGCCTGATCAGGGTGAACGTTCCGTACTTGCCCGTAACAAGACGGAAACAGGTATTGCGGGGACAGTCGCGGCACCTGACACTGAGATGTGACCAAGCGGGGGTTCACCAGGTTTACGGGGATAGGGGCGGCCGCGCTAGCGTGCTGCCTGCTGCTCGCGTTCTGGGCCGGGATGCGGATCCACAACGCAGGTGCCTCGCGGGCAGTCTCGTCCGCGGTGCTCACGCAGCGCCCGGCCCAGGCGGTGAGGCAGAGCGGCGGGGAGCGGTCCCGCGGGCCCGGCATGCGCGCGGTCGCCGCGTCGCTCGGCAGCTGCGAGGCCCGGCTCGAGCGCGGCCCGCGCCAGATTCCCACCGTCGCGATCGTCGGCGCTTCCTACACCGCCGGGGTCGGACCGGACAACCCCGCCCTGTCCTGGGCGGTCGGACTCGCCCGGCTGCTGCACTGGAACGCTGTCATCGACGGGGTCCCCGGCGCCGGCTACGTGCGGGCGAGCAGCAGCGGGCGCGGGCCGATGTCGCACATGCTGGCGGACGAGGCGCTGCGCGGGCTCAACCCCGCGCTGGTGATCGTGCAGTCCGGGCACGACGACGTCGGCGTGCCCGCCGGGCTGGAGCGCCGGCAGGTCGAGGCGGCCGTGCACCAGATCATGACGGCGGCCCCCGGTGCCCGGATCGCGCTGGTCACCACCTTCGCCAGCACGCCGAACGGCACGCCGGCGCTGTGGGACACCGACCGTGCGATCGTGGCGGCCGGTATCGCGGCGGACCCGCAGGCCGTCGTCATGGACCCGCTGGCGGGCCGGTGGGCGTTCCAGCACGCCGGCGGCGGCCTGCACCCGACCGCGGCCGGGGACGCGTGGATCGCCCGCACGGTGGCGGGGCTGCTGCTCGCGCACGGCATCCGCCCCGCCCCCGAGATCGGCACCGCCCCGGTGATCTGCGACGAGTCCGTCGGGGTGGGCAAACCAGTGACCGCATAACGGGGCGGCCTGCTGCCGTCCCTCATTGTGCCCGCGTCAGCCTGGTGACGGTAAACCCGGGCCCGGACCCGCAGGCCGGCCGATAGCGACCCTTAAGCCAGGGTCGACCTGAAGTGGCTGACGAGCGCGTCGGTGACCGGGCCTGGCTTCTCGTAGTGCGCGAAGTGGGCGGCGGCCTGGATTACCGTCAGCCGGGCGCCGTCGATCGCGCGGGCCGTGTAGGCGCCGACCGACGGCGGCGCGGCGACGTCCTCGGCTCCCGACAGGACCAGGGTGGGCGCCTGCACGCTGGCGAGCTGCGGGCGCAGGTCGAGGGCGGCGATGGCCTCGCCGCAGCCCGCGTAGCCCTCGGGACTGGTCTCCTTGAGCATCTGCGCGACCGCCGCCACCGGCGCAGGCTCGCGCGCCAGGAACGCCGGGGTAAACCAGCGCGGCACCACCATGTCCGCCAGCGGCGCCATGCCCTCGGCGCGGACCAGCGCGGCCCGGTCGTGCCAGGCCTGCGCGCTTGGCAGCGGCGTGAGGGCGGCGCAGCAGACGGCCAGCGCGGTGACCCGCTCCGGCGCGTTGGCGGCCAGCCAGAGGCCCGTCATGCCGCCCAGGGACACGCCGGCGAAGGCGAAGCGCTCGCAGCCGTAGCGGTTCACCGTGGCCAGCACGTCGGCCCCGAGCTCGGCGATCGAGTACGGTCCGCGTGGCGCGGGCGACTGCGCGCCGGGGACGCCATGCCCCCGCGGCTCGTACCGCAGCACCCGGAAGTAGCGCGACAGCACCGGCACCTGGTGTACCCAGACATCCCGGGTGGTGCCGATGGGGTTGCTGAGCACGAGGACGGGCGCGTCGTCAGGCCCCTCGATCGAGGAGACCAGCTTCGGCTCGGGCACGGCGGGCCTTCCGGTCGGTTGCGCGGACGCTACAGGTCGAAGAAGACGGTTTCTGCGTCGCCTTGCATGTAGATGTCGAAGCGGAGCAGGTTCTCGCCCGCGGGGACGGCGATCAGGGTGTGGCGGCGTCTGGCGGGCACTAGCTGCAGGACGGGGTCGTTGTCGTTGGCGCGGGTTTCGCCGGGGAAGTAGATGCGGGTGACGGAGCGGTCGAGCATGCCGCGGGCCAGCACGCTGACGTTGAGGTGGGGGGCTTCGGTGCGCCCGTCCCC
>DASYAD010000053.1:0-18559 GCA_036501515.1 Trebonia sp.
CTGGGCTGGACCGGCGTGCTCGCGGCGGCTGGCGCCGGGTCAGCCGGGGCGCTCGGGGCCGGCGACGGTGGCTGAGCAGGGTCGGGCTGGGAGACGCCACGGGCCCGTTCCGAATGAATGTCCTTTTCTACCGCGGCGGACTGAGCCAGCTCGACAGGGTCGACATCCTCCCCCATCGCCGCCGGGTCCTGGCCCGCGAGCTGGGCGGCGCGCTCAGCGGCGGACAGGATGCCGAGGTCGGCGCGCTCCTCATAGGGCAGGTGGTCCAGCGCGAGGCGGCGGAAGATGTAGTCCATCACCGAGGTCGCGATGCGGATGTCCGGGTCGTCGGTCATGCCGGCCGGGTCGAACCGCATGTTGGTGAACTTGGCGACGTAAGACTCGAGCGGGATCCCGTACTGAAGGCCGACCGAGATCGCCATCGAGAACGCGTCCATCACCCCCGCCAGCGTCGACCCCTGCTTGCCGAGCTTGAGGAAGACCTCGCCCACGCCGTCGTCCGGGTAGGTGGAGGCGGTCATGTAGCCTTCCGCTCCGGCCACGTCGAACCGGGTCACGGTGGCTGACCGGGACTTCGGCAGCCGCCTGCGGACCGGCCGGTGCTCATGCGGCTCCGGGGTCTGAACAGCAGCATGAGTAACGGGAGCGGCTTCCTGCGCTACCTCATCGGTCTTCTTCTTAGCCACAGAAAGCGGCTGGCCGACCTTGCAGTTGTCCCGGTAGATCGCCAGCGCCTTGAGGCCGAGCTTCCAGCCCTCGAAGTAGATCTCCTCGACGTCCTCGACGGTCGCTTCCTCCGGCATGTTGACCGTCTTGGAGATGGAGCCTGACAGGAACGGCTGGACGGCGGCCATCATCCGGACGTGGCCCATCGGGCTGATCGACCGCTCGCCCATCGCGCAGTCGAACACCTCGTAGTGCTCGGGGCGCAGCCCGGGGGCGTTGACCACGTGACCGTGCTCGGCGATGTACTCGGTGATCGCCTCCGCCTGCTCGGGCTGGTAGCCGAGGTTCTTCAGGGCGCGCGGCACCGTCTGGTTGACGATCTGCATGGACCCGCCGCCGACCAGCTTCTTGAACTTGACCAGGCCCAGGTCGGGCTCGATGCCGGTGGTGTCGCAGTCCATCATGAAGCCGATGGTGCCAGTCGGCGCGAGCAGGCTGGCCTGCGCGTTGCGGTAGCCGTTGGCCGCGCCTGCCTTGAGGCACTCCTGCCAGGTCTTGTTGGCCAGGTCGAGGACGTCCTGGTCGAACTTGGCGACGGGGCGGTAACGCGCGCTGGCGTCGGCGTGCATGCCGACGACGCGGTGGTGCGCGGTCGCGTTCTTGGCGAAGCCGTCGTAGGCGCCGACCACCCCGGCCAGCTCGGCCGACGTCTTGTAGGCGCTAGCGGTCATCAGGCTGGTGATCGCCGCGGCGATGGCCCGGCCGCCGTCGGAGTCGTAGGCGTGCCCTGTCGCCATCAGCAGCGCACCGAGGTTGGCGTAACCGATGCCAAGCTGGCGGTAGGCCTTGGTGGTGTCGCGGATCTTCTCCGTCGGGAACTCCCCGAAGGTGATGGAGATGTCCATCGCGGTGATGATCAGCTCGGACATCCGGGCGAACTTCTCCGCGTCGAACGTGTCGTCGCCCTTCAGGAACTTGAGCAGGTTGAGACTGGCCAGGTTGCAGCTCGAGTTGTCAAGGGAGAGGTACTCGCTGCACGGGTTGCTGGCGGTGATCCTGCCCGTCTCCGGGTTCGTGTGCCAGTTGTTGATCGTGTCGTCGTACTGAAGGCCAGGGTCGGCGCAGTCCCAGGCGGCCTCCGCGATCTGCCGGAACAGCCCCTTGGCCTCGACCGTCTCGATGGTCTCGCCGGTGAGCCGCGCGTTGAGGCCGAACTCCCCGCCGTTCTCGACCGCGTTCATGAACTCGTCGCTGACCCGGACGGAGTTGTTGGCGTTCTGGTACTGCACGGAGATGATGTCCGAGCCGCCGAGGTCCATGTCGAAGCCGGCGTCGCGCAGGGCGCGGATCTTGTTCTCTTCCTTCGCCTTGGTCTCGACGAAGTCCGCGATGTCGGGGTGGTCGACGTCGAGAACGACCATCTTGGCGGCCCGGCGGGTGGCACCGCCGGACTTGATGGTTCCAGCCGACGCGTCGGCACCCCGCATGAAGCTCACGGGGCCGCTCGCGGTCCCGCCAGAGCTGAGCAGTTCCTTGCTCGAGCGGATCCGGGACAGGTTGACGCCGGCGCCGGAGCCGCCGCGGAAGATCAGGCCCTCTTCCCTGTACCAGTCGAGAATCGACTCGATGGTGTCATCGACGGCCAGGATGAAACAGGCACTGACCTGCTGTGACGCGGATGTGCCGACGTTGAACCACACCGGCGAGTTGAAGCTGAAGATCTGGTGGACGAGAGCGTACTTGAGCTCGTGATCGAAGATCTCCGCGTCCTCGTCGGTGGCGAAGTAGCCGTGCTCACGGCCAGTCTTCGTGTAGACGTCGGTAACCCGGTCGACAAGCTGCTTAAGCGACCATTCACGCTGCGGCGTGCCCACCGCGCCGCGGAAGTACTTAGTGGTCACGATGTTGCCCGCGTTGACCGACCAGAATTCGGGAAATTCCACCCCGTGCTGCTCGAAGTTGACCGAGCCGTCACGCCAGTTGGTCATCACGACATCGCGGCGCTCCCAGGTGATCTGCTCATAGGGATGCACGCCAGCCGTCGTGTTGATACGCCGGACCTTCAGGCCTTTGACCCGCTTGCCCTTGCGCGTCGCCGGGCCGCTCACCGTTTCCGTCATAACTCCCTTTCCCCCTTGATTCCGTGGACCCACGCCGGATCCGTCCGCCAGCCTCGTTTTTTTATGCAATACCTGGCACGCCGTTCGGCACCGTCGCCGCCGGCCTTGCCCGTCCGTCCCGCCGTCCCGTCAATGCCGACCCGGTCACTCTCGGCCCTGTCCCCGAGGGCTGCACCCGGCCCGTTCCCGCGGCGCCAGCCGCCGTGCTTAGCCGCCGTGCTCAGCCGTCGTGCGCGCGGTGGACCCCGTCGTCGGTCTTCGTGCCCGCACCCGCCGCATCCGCCAGGTGCCTGGCCCGCAGCTCGGTGATCGCCTTCTCGAAGTCGTCGAGCGACTCGAAGCCCCGGTACACCGAGGCGAACCTGAGATAGGCGACCTCGTCAAGATCGCGCAGCGGCCCGAGGATGGCCAGCCCCACCTCGTGGGACGGCACCTCGGCCAGGCCGCGGGCCCTGATCGTCTCCTCCACCCGCTGGGCGAGCATCGCCAGCTGGTCTTCGTCGACCGGCCTGCCCTGGCAGGCACGCTGGACGCCGCGGATGATCTTGTCTCGGGCGAACGGCTCAGTTACCCCGCTGCGCTTGGCCACCATCAAGATGACCGACTCCTGCGTGGTGAACCGCCGTCCGCACTCCGGGCAAGACCGCCGCCTGCGTATCGCGGCGCCGTCGTCGGCGACCCGGCTGTCAATCACCCGGCTGTCCGGATGGCGACAGAACGGACAGTACACGCGATCACCTCCACCACGCCCGTGTGGTACCCATACCGGCGAGGAACGCCCACAACTTCTAGAAGAACCACACCCATGTAACTACTATATGTTGTGGTTAACCGTAGTCCAGACCGGCACCCCTAGGCAAGCGGAGACGGGCGTCGAAGCAATAAATCCTGGCCGGGCGCAGAACTCAGGAGACGAGCCGGCGTGTCGCGCGGCTCAGCCAGGGGGCCGGCCAATCACGAGGGCGGGCCGCCAGGACATGTCATCGGGGTCGGCCGGGCGAGCCGTCAGCCGCGCGGGACCCAGAGCTCCTGGCCGGCCTGAAGCTGGTCGCCTGTCATCGAATTCAGCTGCTGGATCTCCAGCTCGGTCTGCCGGGGGTCCGCATTCGGGTCGTAAGTCTCCGCTAGGGACCACAGGCTCTGCCCCGGCCGCACCAGCACCTTGGTGACATAGCGGCCAGGCGACGCGCTACCGCCGTGCGTGGCATGCGCCGCGGTCGCCAGCCCGACGGACAGCGCGCCGATCATGAGGGCCGACACCCCGGTGACCGCGATCCGCCCGCCGCGCCGGGTAAAACCGGCGGCGGCCACGGCCTGATGCGTTCGAATCCAGTGCCGCCTGCCGCCGGTGCGCGAGAAACCCGCGACGTCTATAGGTGCATCACCGGTCACTGTCACCATGTCAGCTCCTCTCGTCAAACGTCCATTCGATAGTACACCCGTTCGATCGAGATAAGGTTCGATCGAACACGTGTCTGCCATCTTTGTACCGCCCGGGTCCGACATTCAAGAGACACGTCGAACAGATGTTTGGTGAAATCACAAATTGCCGCTAGGCTCGTATCCGTAAGCCACAACCAGGAATCGGAGGTTCATCCGATGGACGACAGTGCAGATCACGGCACTACCGAAATCGCGGACGTACCAGTCCGCCCGAAGGGCAGGCCAGGACGCAAGCCCAAGGGCAGCGTCCCCGTCGTGATCCCAGAAACGCCGGACAAGCCCGACCCCGACCACGTGCTCACCTGGCGGCAGCGCAAAGTGCTCCAGGTCATCAGGGACTCGGTGCAGAAGCGCGGTTATCCGCCGTCGATGCGGGAGATCGGCGAGGCCGTCGGCCTTACCAGCACCTCTAGTGTCTCGTACCAGCTATCGACATTGCAGCGAAAAGGCTATTTGCACCGCGACGTCGGGCGCCCGCGCACCGTGGAGGTCCGGCTTCCCGGGCACCCCGCCGTCCGTCCCGACCAGAGCCCGAGCAGCAGCAGCGCCGCCGCCGACGCCGAGGTAACCGCCGACGGCATGGACATCGCCTCGCAGGAGGCGACCTACGTGCCGCTCGTCGGCCGGATCGCCGCCGGTACCCCGATCACCGCCGACCAGCAGGTGGAGGACATCTTCCCGCTGCCCAGGCAGCTTGTCGGCGAGGGCAGCCTGTTCATGCTCAAGGTGGCAGGCGACTCGATGATCAACGCGGCCATCGCGGACGGCGACTGGGTCGTCATCCGGCAGCAGGAGGACGCGGAGAACGGCGAGATCGTCGCGGCCATGATCGAGGGCGAGGCCACGGTGAAGACGCTCAAGCAGAGCGACGGTCACGTGTGGCTGATGCCGCACAACCCCGCGTTCACGCCGATCCTGGGCGACGACGCCTCCATCCTCGGAAAGGTCGTCGCAGTCCTGAGGAGGGTATGAGGTGGTGCGTCGCCGGGCCGAGCTTCGCTCACCCGGCGACAAGGCACTACCCAACGACACAGCATTGCCGGGCGGCACGTGCCGCCCGGTGAAACCGGGCTTCGCTCACCCGGCGACGATGTTCACCAGCTTCGGCGGGCGGACCACGACCCGCCTGACCTCCTGGCCGGCCAGCGCCCGGGTGATACCGGGAGCGGCCATCGCCAGGTCGCGCAGTTCGTCCTCGGTGATGGCCGGGGAAACGTCCAACCGGTCGCGGACCTTCCCGTTCACCTGAAGCACGCAGGTGACCGTCTCCTGGACTAGCAGCGCCGGGTCCGCGGCCGGCCAGTCTGCCCGTGCCACGGACGGGATTCCCGACGGGCCGGCAGGACCGTCCAGCACCGTCCACGCCTCTTCGGCGGTGTACGGGGCGAACAGCGACAGCATCAGCGCCAGCGCCTCCGCCGCTTCCCGTACCGCCGGGTCGGCGGCCCCCGGGCCCGAGTCGATGGCCTTGCGAGTTGCGCTGACCAGCTCCATCAGCCGCGCCACGGCGACGTTGAGGTGATAGTTCTCCACTTGACGGGAGACCTCGTCGATGATCCGGTGGGTGGTCCTGCGCAGTTGCAGGTCGCCCGTGGCGAAGTCGCGGCTGGCGTTGCCGGCGGTGGCGACGTCGTCGGCGATGCGCCACACGCGGCCCAGGAACTTGACCATCGCGTCGGGGTTCACATCCGCCCAGTCGATGTCGTCCTGGGGCGGCGAGGCGAAGATCATCGTCAACCGGATGGCGTCCACGCCGTACAGGCCGATCTGCTCACCCAGGTTGACGCCGTTGCCCAGCGACTTGGACATCGCCTTGCCGCCGTTGATGACCTGGCCCTGGTTCATGAGCCGGGTGAACGGCTCGCCGAATTCGATCAGCCCCAGGTCCTGCAGCACCTTGGTGAAGAAACGCGCGTACAGCAGGTGCAGGATCGCGTGCTCGACGCCGCCCACGTACAGGTCGACGGGAGCCCAGCGGTTGACGTCTTCCCGGCGGAACGGGCCGCCGTCGTAGTGCGGTGAGCAGTACCGGAACTGGTACCACGACGAGTCCACGAACGTGTCCATCGTGTCGGTGTCACGTCGTGCGGCGCCGCCGCACTTCGGGCACTCCACGTTCACCCAGTCGCTGGCCGCCGCCAGTGGCGACTCGCCCTTGGGAGCCAGGTCGGAGCCGCGCAGGTCAGGCAGCACGACCGGCAGCTGGTCCTCCGGGACCGGCACCTCGCCGCAGGACGGGCAGTGGATGATGGGGATCGGCGTGCCCCAGAACCGCTGGCGGGACAGCAGCCAGTCGCGCAGCCGGTAGTTGACGGCCTCCCGGCCCAGCTCCTTGTCCGCCAGGATCTCGGTGATCCGGGCGATCGCCTCCCGCTTGCCCAGCCCGTCCAGCGGACCCGAGTTCAGCAGGGTTCCGTCGCCAGGGGTCGCGGTGCCGGTCGCCGCCGGGTCGGGCTGATCGGTGGCGACGACGATACGGACCGGCAGCCCGAACTTCCGCGCGAAATCCAGGTCACGCTGGTCGTGCGCGGGCACCGCCATGATCGCGCCGGTCCCGTAGTCCGGCAGCACGTAGTCGGCCGCCCACATCGGGATCCGCTCGCCGTTCACCGGGTTGATCGCGTACACGCCCAGGAAGACGCCGGTCTTCTCGCGGTCGGTGGACTGCCGCTCGATGTCGGTCAGCTTCTGCACCTTGGTCAGGTAGGCCTCGAACTCGGCCCGCTGGCCGTCCCTGCACAGCTCCGCCGCCAGCGCCGAGTCGGCCGCGACAACCATGAACGTCGCCCCGTACAGCGTGTCAGGACGGGTGGTGTACACGGTGACCGGCTCGTCGCGCCCTTCGACGACGAAGTCGACCTCGGCCCCCGTTGACCGGCCGATCCAGTTGCGCTGCATCGTCAGCACCCGGTCGGGCCAGTTGCCCTCCAGCTCGGCGGCATCCGCCAGCAGCCGGTCGGCGTACTCGGTGATCTTGAAGTACCACTGGGTCAGCACCCGGCGGACGACCTCGGTGCCGCACCGCTCGCAGCGGCCGTTGACGACCTGCTCGTTGGCCAGCACGGTCTGGTCCTTGGGGCACCAGTTGACGTAGCCGCCCTTGCGGTAGGCCAGCCCGCGTTCGAAGAACCGCAGGAACAGCCACTGGTTCCAGTGGTAGTACTCCGGGTCGCAGGTGGCCAGCCGGCGCGACCAGTCGAACGACGTCGCGTACCGGCGGAAGGACGCCGCCTGCGTGTCGATGTTCTTGTAGGTCCAGTCCGCGGGGTGCGTGTTGTTCCTGATCGCCGCGTTCTCCGCGGGCAGCCCGAACGCGTCCCAGCCAATCGGGTGCAGCACGTTCTTACCGCGCAGGAACCAGTACCTGGCCATCGCGTCACCGATCGCGTAGGCCTCCGCGTGCCCCATGTGCAGGTCGCCCGACGGGTACGGGAACATGTCAACCAGGTAGAAGCGCTCGCGCGGGTCAGCGGGATCGTCGCTGGCACGGAACGGCTCGACGTCGGCCCAGTGCGCTTGCCACTTGTCCTGGATCTCGCGCGGGTCGTACGCCTTGGCCTCGTCGGCTCTCTCGGCCGCAGTCATCGTGTGCTCACCCCTGGATTGGTCCGGCTTCGGGTTCCCGCGGCGACGGGAGCTGCCCGCTCCAACAAAAAAAGCCCCCCGGTGCACGAGGAGCGGCCGCACCGACGGCAGTGCTACCGGGACGTGGTTCCGGCCTGCCAGTGTGTCGGCGCGGCTAGCTAAGGAGCAGCCGGACAGGACGCATAGCTCAATAATACCGCATCGGCCCCGGCTCCGGCGCTCGACACATCACCACGCTGCGTACACGATCCGATAACGCCCACGTGGCAGCCTGGCAACATTCCCCTGCCAGCCTTGGCGCTATGACCGATACGACTACGACCTCACCCGAACCCAAGCGCATCGCCCTCGTCGCCCACGACGACAGGAAAGGCGACCTGCTCGAGTGGGCCGAGTACAACCGGGACATCCTCGCCAACCACGTCCTGTATGCGACCGGCACCACCGGCAGGCTGCTAGGCGACACACTCGACCTGCCCGTCACCTGCTTCCAGAGCGGTCCCCTGGGCGGAGACCAGCAGATCGGCGCGCTCATCGCCTCAGCCCAGCTGGACATGCTGATCTTCTTCTGGGACCCGATGAGCCCGCAACCGCACGATTCCGACGTCAAGGCCCTGGTCAGGATCGCGGTGGTGTGGAATATCCCGATCGCCTGCAACCGCACCAGCGCCGACTACCTGATCACCTCGCCCCTGCTCGACCAGATACCGCTGGCGCGGACGCCGTTCGCCGCAAGTCTCGGCTAGCGAGGCAAACGGCTTGCGCCAAGCCGCGAGTCACGGTTAGCGGGCGGGGGCGCCGCCGCCGGTCGCGCCGGCCTCGATACCGCCTTCCGCACCAATCCATCGCCTTTCCGGCCAATTACTTACCGCGACGCATTTCGCTCCTCCCTTGACCGGCCCCCCGGCCGTCCCGCGCGAGCCCGGCACCTGGCTGAACCGATTCACATAGGCCCGCATTCCGTTAGGCGCGCACGCTTGACTGGCATCGGCCGTCGACCATACAGTGAGCCTGCTCGCGCTATACCCCCTGATCAGCGGGCTCCAAATTAGCGCATTCGGGCGGTCACGGACTTCTTCCGGCGGAATACGGAGAATTTCAAGCACCATCCCAGGGCGCATTTCTGAGCTATTTAAGCGTGTCGGGGGATAAATGCACGTTCCGGACCAAGCGTTTACTGGCCCCGGGCAGGCGGTCGCGATCGCCGGCGCCGCCCTGCGGTTTCCCGGAGCGTCCGACCCGGCGTCGTTCCACGACCTCACCGCTGCCGGGCGGCGGATGTTCCGCGAACTGGCCGCGGTAGCGGACGACCGCCTGCCATCCGGCGGGGTACCACGAGGAGCGCCCGCCGGCCGGCGGGCGACGCTCGCGGCCCTGCTCGACGACGGCGTCCCTGCCTTCGGCCGCGATGACGAGCTGACGGGCGGGATCACCGCCCGCCACATCCTCGCCGCCGAGACGGCCGCGGCGGCGCTGGCCGACGTTCCGTCGCTTGGCCGGGCCATGTCCAGGGGACGCGTCGGCGTGTTCTTCGCCGACATTCCCGAGCCGGGGACGGCCGATGTGGCTGGCTGGGTGCGACGGCAGCTGCAAGCGGGCGCGGGCGGCGATGGCGGGCCCGCCCCGGCAAGGAACCGGAAACCGGCCGACGGCCCGACGGGACTGCGGGCGGCCAGGACCAGCCTGCAAGATCTCGTCATCGGCGCGATCGATGTCGCCACTGCCAGCCACGGTCTGGCCCCACTGCACGGCGCGCCAGTGAACGGCGCCCCGATGAACGGGGTTCCGGTGAACGGTGCTGCCTTCGACGGGGCTGGTGTCAGCGGGGCTCCGGTCAACGGTGCGGTGGTTAACGGCACCGCGTACGGTACGCCGGCGCACGGCGCGGGCGCGAACGGGTCGTCCAGCTCCCATGGTGAGCCGTCCGGCGACCAGCACTGCTCGCTGCGGGCCGTCGCCGCGGCTTGCGAGGCGCTGAACTCCGGTGAGTTCGACCTGGTACTGGCCGGCGGGGTGGCGAAGGGAGTCGGCGGCTGGGCGCGCGGACGGGGCTCGTCCGCGCGCGCGGCCAGGCAGGTCCGTGTCTATGACGCCAGCCCGACTGGAACGCTGCCCGGTGAGGGCTGCGGGGTGGTGGTGCTGATGCGCGCGGCCGACGCGCGGGCCGCGGGTGTGCCTGGCTACGCGGAGATCGCCGGCTGGCACTACGCCGGCCCCGGCGCGTCACAGCAGGCGGTGCTGCCGGAAGCCTACCTGCGGGCAGGCATCGACCCGGCGGACATCCAGCTGGTCGAGGGCCACGGCGCGGCGACCGCCGCCGACGACCTGGCCGAGCTCAGCGCGCTGCTCGAAGTGCTGGGCTCGCGGGGCGGCGGCGCGGGCCGCTGCGCGCTGGGGTCTGTCTCGGCCAACATCGGCGACACGCGGGCCGCGGCCGGTATCGCCGCGCTGCTCAAGGCCGCCTTCGCGATGACCGCGGACACTATCCCGCCCTCGACCGGCTGCGTCCAGCCGAACCGGCTGCTGCGCGGCGCCCGGGCGCCGTTCCGCCTGCCGTCCGCGGCCGAGGAATGGCCGCAGACACCAGTACAGCTGGCGGCCGTCAACACCCTGGGCACCGCGGCCTACCCGGACGCCCCGAGGTCGGGCCCCGTCCACGTCGTCCTGCGCCGTGAACGGGATCCCGCGCACCGCCCAGGGCGCCGCCGTAAGCCCGCCTCGCTGTCAGGAACCGCGGGCGGCGGGACCGTTTAGCTGGCCGAGGACTGCTGCGCCTTCGCCCGCTCCACGGCCGGCTCCCAGTTGGGCCGCAGCGGCATGCCTGACGTCCCGTCCGCCTGCAGCTTGACGCCGAGGATCTGGTGCAGCTGGACAGTGTTGCGGTCGAAGCCGAGCTGCGAGCCCGCCATGTAGAGCCGCCAGACGCGGGCGGTGCCCTGCCCGACCTCGGCGACCGCCTCGTCCCAGTGCGCGTCGAGGTTGGCGCACCAGGCGGCGAGGGTCTTCGAGTAGTGCTCGCGAAGGTTCTCCTCGTGCCTGATCTCGAAACCGTTGTCGTTCATCACACCCGCCAGCCAGCCCGCGCCCTCAAGCTCCCCGTCAGGGAAGACGTAGCGGTTGATGAACCCTTCCTTGTAGATGGCGGGGCCGGTGTTGTCCGGGCGGGTGATGCAGTGGTTGAGCATCCGGCCGCCGACCTTGAGCTTGCCGTTGAGGAAGGCGAAGTAGCCAGGGACGTTGGCCTTGCCGATGTGCTCGGTGATGCCGATCGAGCTGATCGCGTCGAAATCGGTCTCGGGCACGTCGCGGTAGTCCTGGTGACGGACCTCGGCCAGGTCCTCGAGCCCGGCCTTCTTGATGGCCTGCTGTGCCCACAGCGCCTGCTGCTCGGACAGGGTGACACCGATCGCCTTGACGCCGTACTCGCGGGCCGCGTGCATGACCATGCCGCCCCAGCCGCAGCCGACGTCGAGCAGCCGCATGCCGGGCTTGAGCCCCACCTTGCGGGCCACCAGGTCGAACTTGTACTCCTGTGCTTCCTCGAGCGTGGCTTCCTCGGTCGGGTAGCAGGCACAGGTGTAGGCCATTGTCGGGCCGAGCACCCACTCGTAGAACGTATTGGAGACGTCGTAGTGATGCGAGATCGACTCCGCGTCGCGGCTCTTGGAGTGCATCCGGCCGATGGTGAGGCGCCGCCGGCGGACCGGCACTTCCTGCGGGGGCGGCGGAATTCTCGGCAGCAGCACCTTCGGTCCGCCCAGCTCCTGCAGCAGCCGCAGTCGGTCGGCCCAGCCAACGCTGGTTTCCCGGGCCATGGACAGCCGGGACAGGGCGGTGAACATGTCACCTTCTACGTCCAGGTGACCGGAGACATAGGCACGGGCCAGGCCGAGCTCGCCTGGCGACTGAGCCAGGTACGAGACAGCGACCGGCGACCGGATGGTGATCTTGACCGACGAGCCGGGAATGCCCGAGCTCGACCCGTCATATGCCTGGAATTCCACCGGAGCGTCCGGGCCAGCGATCGCCTGGAACACCTGAGCCAGTGCCATTTACCGTTCCTCTCTTGAATTTCTGCCGCCTCAGCGGCCGCGCACGCACTTGTCAAAGAGGGTGAGGAGCCGGCTGCCGCCGTCGTACTCCGCCTTTAGCTTGTCGTACGCCGCTCCGTTGTACCTGACACGGAACTCTTCTTCGGAGTAGAAGGCGGAGGAGTACAGCGACTTGTGCCCGTCGAGGGCGCTGACTTCCTCTTCCACCATCCGGTTGTAGTAGCCGTCGCTTTGGCCCGGCGGCTGCGTCACCGTGCCCCAGAACCCGAAGTTGACGTAGACGCTGTCCGGTTCCATCGGGTACAGGGTCCAGACCCGGTCGCCCCGCAGCCGCACCGGGCACATCCACACCGGCGCCATCTTCACGTTCTGCTCGAAGAAGGTGAGGAACTCGCTCCCGCGCCCGACCGGGATCTCGACGTCCTGGACGACCATCTCGCGCGGCGGCAGGTGCCGCCGTTCCTGCAGCACAGCCGTCAGCCCGTGCTTCTGGTCGAACGCGACCAGCTTGCGGTAGACGTCGGAGCGGCGGTACCTGCGCGGCCAGAAGGGCCGGATCTTGCTGCTCTGCACGCCGAACGCGCGCGAGCACCAGAACCAGTCGGTGTCCCAGCGCCAGATGTAGTCCTTGATCGTGAGGAAGTCCTCACGGCTCGTCTGCAGCGACCGGTAGAAGATCTTCTGGCCGGTGTAGTCGCTCAGCCACGGTGCCTTGTCGCTGAACGCGCCGACGGTCAGGTACAGCTCGCTGGTGCTGAACGCGACGCCGTCGAGGAAGTCCGCCTTGTGCCCGTGGTAACTGCCGTCCGCCGCGATCTCGGCGATCGCGGCCATGCAGCTCTCGGGGTCGTTGAAAGCGAAGTGGCGGACGTGCACGTAGGGCTTAACCGGCATCAGCTCGATCGTGAGCGCGACGGAGTAGCCGAGGGTCCCGTAGGAATTCGGGAAGCCGTAGAACAGGTCGCTGTGCTCGTTGTCCTTGGTGGCGACGATGATCCGGCCGTCACCGGTGAGGATCTGCATCTCGATGACCGACTCGTGCGGCAGGCCGTGCCACAGCGAGGTCGCCTCGATGCCGAGGCCGGTCACCGCGCCGCCCAGCGTGATGGTCTTGAGCTGCGGCACCACCAGCGGCATGAGCTGGTGCGGCAGCGTGGCCTCGCAGAGGTCCTCGTAGGTGGTCATGCCGCCGACGACGGCGGTCCGCGCGACCGGGTCGACGTGAATGACCCGGGAAAAGGCGGACACGTCGAGTACAGCCCGCTCGCTGCCGGGCTGGCCCGGCTTGGCGGCGTCACGGGAGTAGCGGAACAGGTTGGATGTCGGCTTAGCCAACCGGACCGGAACGCCCGCGGGAACCGCGGCGTACGCGTCCCGCAGCCGCGCCACGGCGGCCTCGTGCGCCGCCAGCTTGGCCGGCGGCAGGCCTGAGATGCCGGTCACGTGCTCCTCCTCATTCCGCGGTCACCGCCCCTGGTCCCTCGTGCTCATCCTGACAAGGATGCGCACCTGAGCACAAACGGGGCAAGCTCCGCACTCTGCCAGGCAAACGGCTCAGGCAGTGTATCGGGTGCCATGAGGTCCCTTTCGCCGCGCCTTACCTGCGAGGACGGCCCAGCGCCGCGTCGAGTTCAGCCTCGATGGCGGCGTTCACCTTGGCGCGCAGGATTTCGTGCGCGTCCCGGTGACCTACCCGGCCGGCCAGCCGGCTGTGCGCGCGGTTATACCCGGCCAGCCCGCGGCGCACGTAGTCAACGGTGATCCGGCGCAGCAGCTCCGGCGAGTCGCCGGCCTCGGCGCGCTTGGCACAGAACCCCAGCTCCTGCCAGCCCGGGCACGTGCAACTGTCCGAGTGCCGCTTGTTGTAGGCGTCGATGGCCGTTTGGCGCAGGTCCGCCGGAAATGCCAGGCCAGCCAGGAGGCTGACCGCTAGCTGTCTGGCGAGGGTCTCGGTCTCCGCCCGCTTGCGGCCGGCGACGGCCACGCCTGCCGCCCGCCGTATCGCCCCGCGCGTCTTCCGTTCCGCCCAGTCAGGTTGCGCCTCGGCTGCTTCCGCCCGCTCGGTCAGGTACAACTTCATCGGGGCGGCGCTCCAGAACCGCGGGTTGGGGCGCGTCGCGTCGGGCTCGCTCAGGTAATCCCGGATCATCGCGTCAGTCCACCCGCGCCCGCGCAGGCCCGGCATGGTCAGGTAGATCTCGGGCACCGTGGCCGCGCGGGAAGGGACGCTGGCCGCGGTGAGTCCCCCGGCGTCGGCTGGGTCGCCGGACCGGGTCGTCGGCGGCGTCACCGGTCTGCCGCCGCTTCGGCGGCCTCGTAGGCGGCGGCGACCTCTTCCGGTGTCATCGGCAGCCGGGCCATGGACGGCGGGGCACCCGAGTCGAGCGCCTGGCGCAGCAGCACTGCCATCGAGTAGCGCGGGTTGTCGCCGAGGGCCCGGTCAAGGGCGACGTTGGCCAGCGCGCCGTCACCCGACTGCCAGGCGACGAAGGCCAGCAGCGACGCCGGCGCCGCCACGTAACCCGGGCGTGCCAGCCGGGTCAGGTGAGTCCACAGCCGCAGGTGAGCGGCGAGGTGCTCGGGCTCCATCCGCGCCCAGGCGTCGTCACGGACCCGGATCTCGCGCAGCGCCACGGTGAGCCAGGCCGCGTGGCCCAGAGCGGGCAGCTCGCCGTCACGGCAACGCTGGATCGAATCCTGAACGGCCAGCAGGCCGAGTGCGACCGTGAGGCGGGAGGTCGCCACCGGCATGCCCGCGCGGTGGAGGCGGGCCGTGCAGCGGTCGACCTGCCCGAGCGCCCGCGTAGTCGCACGGCGCATCGCCGTACCCGGCTTGCTGCCGACCGCGGCGAGGGTGGCAGCGAGTTCGTCGCGATCAGCGAGCACCTGGCCCCCGCCCTCCTCCAGGGCGCGCGCGGCCGGGTGCCCGGTCTCGTCGACGGGCGTGCCCGCCGGCGGGCAGCACTCGGGGTCGGTGCACACGTAGGACCAGTACCGCTGGCCAGACACCCGCAGCAGCTCGGTCACGGTGATGCCGGCCCCGGCCGCACGCTCGCGCAGCGCGGCGGCGACCGGCGAGACGGCCGCGTCGGTGCCGTAGCCGACCGCGGCCGCGCGGGTGACGCCCTGCGCGGCCAGCACGCTGACCGCGTGGCCGGCCAGGGCGGCCGCCGCTCGCCGGTCAGCGGGATCGGGCACGTCGTAGCGGAGGGTGACCCGGACCTGGCCGTCAGGCGGCTCCGTGCCGACCACGACGATGCTGTGCCCGGGGTCGAAGCCCAGCAGGCCGGGGATGACCGCGACCAGCGAGGCGGGCGAGCCGATCCGTACCGCCTGCTGGGGGATGCGGGCGTCCGGGGTACGCCCGGCCGCGCGGGGAGGCTGGCGCTGCCGGGAACGGCCAGAACGGGGTGCGGGGACGGATTCGGCGCTGGCGGGAGGGGAGAGTGTCATGGATCCAGCGTCGCTGGGAGGGCGGCGGGATGGAAAAACGAAAAGGACCGGCTGTGGATAACTTCGACGGATATCCACAGGGCGGAAAACGGATTTGAAGAAACGGCGGCGAGGGGTTAGCGGGCCGGGCGCTTCGCGCAAACGGCAACGGTTTAAGCCGCCGCCTGCTACAGCACGACGCCGAGGAGCGCGTCGACGGTGTCGCGGACCAGGTCGGCTTCCTGCGGCGCGGCGCCGCCGGCGGCGAGGACCGAACCGGCCCACGCGTCGACAGCGGCGACTGCCCCCGGCGCGTCCAGGTCGTCCGCGAGCCGCTCGCGGACGGCCGCTAGCACCGCGGCCGCTGGGGCCGGCGCCGCGCCCGAAACCGCCCGGACCTCGTCGCCCGCCCCCGTCCCGGCCCGGGCGACCGCGGCCCGCCAGCGCTCAAGGCGCCGGTGCGCCTCTGCCAGCACGTCGTCGGTCCACTCCCAGTCCGCCCGGTAGTGGTGCGCGACGAGCGCCAGGCGGATCGCCATCGGGTTCACCCCCGCCGCGCGCAGCCGCGAGACGAACACCAGGTTGCCGAGCGACTTGGACATCTTCTCGCCCTGGTAGGCGACCATGCCCGAGTGCGCGTAGACGCGCGCGAACAGGTGCCCGTCCGCACCGCGCGCGCACCCGACCCGCGCGTGCGACGCGCTCATCTCGTGATGCGGGAAGATCAGGTCGGTGCCGCCCGCCTGCACGTCGAAGGACGGCCCGAGGTACCGCGCGGCGATCGCGGCGCACTCCACGTGCCAGCCAGGCCGTCCCGGGCCGAAGCGGGATTCCCAGGCGGGCTCGCCCGGGCGCTCGGCGCGCCAGACCAGCGGGTCAAGCGGGTCCTTCTTGCCCGGCCTGGCCGGGTCGCCGCCGCGTTCCGCTGACAGCTCGGTCATCTCCGCGACGGAAAGGCCGGACGCGGTGCCCGGCCCGGCCAGCGCGCCGAACTCCGGGTCGGCGGCGCGCGCGAAGTAAATGTCGCCGTCTAGGTCGTACAGCGCGCCGCGGGCGGCCAGCCGCTCGGCGAACTCGTCGATAACCGGGATGGCCTCGACCGCGCCGATGTAATACGTAGGCGGCAGGTTGCGCAGCGCTTCCATGTCGCCGCGGAACCGCTCGGTCTCGCGCAGCGCGAGCTGCCACCAGTCTTCCTCGTCGCGCTCGGCCCGCTCAAGCAGCGGGTCGTCGACATCGGTGACGTTCTGCACGTAGACAACTTCGTGCCCATGGTCGATCCAGCTGCGAATCAGCAGATCCCAGGCAGTGAACGTGGCGGCGTGACCCATATGGGTCGCGTCGTACGGGGTAATCCCGCACGCGTAAAGCGAGGCGCGGTGCCCGCCCGCCGCCTCGATGAGCTCACCGCTCGCCGTGTCCCGCAGCCGCAGTTCCGGCCCGCTGCCCGGCAGTACCGGGACATCAGCGCCACGCCATGCATCCATGATGCCAGGTTACCGCCCCTATGCCCGGCAAGCGCGTGGTGGCAAGGCGGAGCCACGCCCCCGTTCTGGCGAAAATCTTTCTGCCCAATCCCGAACGGGAGGTTAGTGACTGCCGCACCATAGCTTGTTACCTTTCCGCCATGAAGCTGGTCGCAGGGGTCGATTCCTCCACGCAGTCAACCAAGGTGCTCCTGGTTCGGGCCGAGGACGGTGCGGTCGTCGCCGAAGCGTCGGCGCCGCACCCGGACGGTACCGAGTGCCACCCCGACCGCTGGTGGGAGGCGCTTTCAGCGGCCGGCCGGGAACTGCTGGAGCGGGCCGACGCGGTCGGCGTCGCGGCGCAGCAGCACGGCATGGTCACGGTCGGCGACGCCGGCCAGGTGGTGCGGCCGGCCATGCTGTGGAACGACGTGAAGTCAGCGCCGCAGGCGGCGGCCATGGTGGCCGAGTTCGGCGGGCCGGCCGAGTGGGCGGCGCGGACCGGCTCGGTGCCGACGATGTCGTTCACCGTCACCAAGCTCCGCTGGCTGGCCGAGCACGAGCCGGAGCACGCGGCCCTGGTGAGCTCCGTGATGCTGCCGCACGACTGGCTGACCTGGCGGCTGGCAGGCGGCGGTCCGCGCGGCGAGGGCGGCGGTGCGGGCAGTGCGGGCAGTGCGGCGGGCACTGGCGGTGCGGGGAGTGCCGCTGGTGCGAGGAGTGCCGCCGGCACGGGCTGGAACCCGTCGGCGGAGCCGGTGACCGACCGCGGTGACGCCTCTGGCACCGGGTACTTCTCCCCCGCCGAGAGCGCCTGGCGGCCTGATTACGCCGAGCGCGCCCTCGGACGGCCGGTCCGTCTGCCCCGGCTTGCCGCCCCGTCCGAGGTGATCGGCACGACATCCTGGGGCGCGGCGCTGTCGGCCGGGACCGGGGACAACATGGGCGCGGCGCTCGGGCTCGGACTGGCCGACGGCGACGTCGCGGTGTCGATCGGTACCTCAGGCACCGCGTACGCGGTCACCTCGGCGGCCGCCGCCGACCCGAGCGGCCTGGTATCCGGGTTCGCCGACGCGACCGGCCGGTTCCTGCCGCTCGCCTGCACGCTCAACGCGGCCCGGGTACTCGACGTCACCGCGCGGATGCTCGGGACCGACCCGGCGGGCCTGTCCGACCTGGCTATGAAGGCCGAGGCGGGCGCGGGCGGGCTGGTCCTGCTGCCCTACCTGGACGGTGAGCGGACCCCGAACCGGCCGGCCGCCAACGGCGTGCTGCGCGGGCTGACCACGGCGAACGCCACGCCGGAAAACCTGGCCCGTGCGGCCGTCGAGGCGGTGCTCTGCTCGCTGGCCGACGCCGTCGACTGCCTGCGGCCGTGCGGGATCACCCCGAGCCGGGTCGTGCTCACCGGCGGGGCGGCCAGGTCGCAGGCGGTGCGGGCGATCGCGCCAGCGGTGTTCGGCCTGCCGGTGGTGATCCCTGAGGCGGCCGAGTACGTGGCGCTCGGCGCCGCCCGCCAGGCGGCCTGGGCACTGGCCGGGACCGTCGCTCCCCCGTCATGGCCGGCCCGGCCGTCAGCGACGTACGAGGCGGCCGCGGCCCCCGGGGTCCGCGAGCAGTACACCGCCTTGCGTGACGACGCCGCCGCCTGGCAGATCGACTGACTTCCTATCAGTTGCGACCGTATTTTCGACTTCCTATCAGTTAGCATCACTTTTCCGCCCGTTATGTCCGAAATATGACACCCGAACTGATAGGAAGTCGCGCGAAGCGCCCTAACTGATAGGAAGTCGCG
>DASYAD010000054.1:0-6369 GCA_036501515.1 Trebonia sp.
GTTCCGCTGGCGATCCCTGGCCCGCTGGCCGCGCGGTCATGGCAGTCACGCGCCGCGCTCCTCTCGCATGAGCTGGCTGAGATGGTTGATCATCTGAATGAAGAACCTCCGGACGACAGCTTCGTCGTCGCTGTCCACGAAGTCGAACGCTTTACGCCACCGGGTAGCCGCCCGGGAGACGTAGTAGGTGATAACGGCACGGCCCTGGTCCGTGATGTAGAGCCGGACGACGCGCCGGTCGGTCTCGTCCGGCTTGCGTTCCACGAAGCCGTCCCTGACCAGGGTGTTCACTACCGAGGTCAGCGTACCGGGGCTTGACCAGGCGCGGTCGGCGACCTCGCTTGCCTTCAGGCCGTTGTCGCTCATCAGGATACGGAGCACGCCGAGCCCGGCCAGGCTCAGCTTCAGGCCCGCGGCCCTGACGCTCTCCTGGCCGTAGGCGCCCATGAGCTTCGTGGCCGACAGCATGAGCGCCTGAAGCGGGGCGTCATCGGGGAAGCTGGTGGCGTCCCTCGGCCAGTCCCAGGTGTCAGGATCGCCGATGGGTCCGACGGGCTGGCAGGCGGCGGCCCCGTCAGACGGCGCGTCGGCGTCCGGCCTGTCGGCCGGGCCGGCGAGCCCCCGGTATGGCTCCGCGGATGGCATGCCCCCAGTATGACGGGACCTGAGATTTGAGGTCAAATATTTTGACCTCAAATCATGAGGTCACGTGGACTTCCTACCGGTCAGGGCACTTGCGCGGGCACGAATTCGGCGATCGCGCCGGCCACCGCGGCCGGATTGTCGACCGGGACCCACGTCCTGGCGCCGGGAACCGGGACCAGTGTGGCGTGCGGGAAATCGGCTGCGAGCCGCCGCGCGTGCGGCATCGGGAAGAAGCGGCACTCCTCACCCCAGATCAGCAGCACGGGGCGGTCGAATCGCGGTATCGCCGCGGCCGCGTCGAGCAGGAGTTGAGGACGGAAGCCCGCCATGGCCGCGACCAGGTCGCCGGCCACCCGCCCGTCACGCGCGCCGGGGCCGGCGAACGATGCCGTGCGCTCGGGGTCAAGCCCGGTCGCGGTCACACTGGAGAGGCCTTTGCTCGCGGCGGCCGGCCGGCGCAACTGCTGCCGGAGCTGCCGCCGGATGGCCGTTCTGGCCAGCCAGGGGAACGCGCGCGACAGCGCCGACGCCTTCTTGAGCGCATCCGGCGGGAACTGGTCGTAGCTCTCACAGTTCGTCAGCACGAGACGGCCCACGCGCCCGAGCGCCTGGTGGCCGCTGGCCAGCGACAGCAGGAGCAGCCCGCCAGCGGTGTCGTTGGCGACCACAGTGGCGTCGGCGACGTCAAGCAGGTCGAGGGAGTCGAGGAGCAGCCCGGCCAGCGAGGCGGCCGACCGGTCGGCGCCCGCGGCCAGTGGCGCGGGGTGTGCGCCAAGCGGCAGGTCGACCGTGACGCAGCGGTAGCGGTCAGCGAGTGCGGCGACGACGTCACGCCACAGGTCATGGTTCGCGAGCGCGCCGGCGAAGAAGACAATCGTCGGACCGCGGCCGGACGACTGACAGGCCACGGGGCCGAGTCGGGTTTCCAGCATTCGAGATTCCATGGGTATAAAACATACTCTCGGTATCCCAAATGGGCAAGGCACCTGGCCTGGATGGGCGTGCGGATAGGGTGCGGCGCCGCGCGGCGGGGGCGATTAACGGCGCCGGGAGTCCTTGGCCAGGCCGCGGAGCATCGCGTCGACCGCCTGACCGAGTGCTGCCCTCGTCGCGTCCGGGTCGCCGGCGCGTGCGATGAGCCAGCCCGCGACCCAGGCCAGGCCGCCGATGAGGTCCGCGAGCGTGTCCGGGTCGAGCTCAATGAGCTGGCCGTTTTTCATCGACGTGGCGAGGAACGCCCGCACCGCCAGGTACGCCGGCTGCTGCGCGGCGGACTCGTCGGGCTCGTGACCGACGATGGCCGGCCCGTCGATCAGCGTGATCCGCCGGATCTCCAGGTCGAGCGCGGCGTCGAGGTACCCGCCCATCATCGCCACGATCTGGTCGACTGGGGGGCTGTCCGGGTCCGCCGCGTGCAGCGCGCGCGCCTGAGCGTCGGCCTCCACCTCCGCGTACACGGCGCGGAACAGCGCTTCCTTGTTCGCGAAGTGGTGGTACACCGCGCCCTTGGTGACCAGGGCCGCATCGGCGATCTCGTCGACCGATGTCTGCGCGTAGCCCTTCCTGCCGAACAAGGACCTGGCGGCATCGAGCACGGCCCGGCGGGTGGCCTCAGCGTGCTGAGACCGCAGCGTAGCCGACGGCCCGGCGTCACCGTCGCCTTTCGCTGCTCGCCGAGTCATGCGGCAAGTATGCCAGCCGCCGCCCACGAGGTGATGAGTGCGAGCGCCTCCGCGCTCACCGGCTGGCGGAGGGCGCGGCGATAGCCGCCTGGTCCCTTCCTGCTCGGATCCGGGCGGAGCAGGTGGCTGAGGTCGCCGATCACGTGGCCGTCGAATGGCCCCTTGACGAGATGGCCGATGGCCGCCACGTCCTCCGGCGAGACCTGCATGTCGTGGCCGCCGGTGATCGCGAGGACCTTGGGGTCGCGGGTCAGGCGAGGCGGGTGACCTCGACCGTTACCGTCATGTCGCCCCCGGCGGGGCCGTGGAAGATGCCCTTGAGCGGCGGGACGTCGGTGTAGTCGCGGCCGCGGGCGACGACGACGTGGCGCTCGCCGACCGCAGCGCCGCTCGTCGGGTCGAGCGGTGTCCACGAGCCCGCCCAGTACTCCACCCAGGCGTGAGACTGGCCGACGGCGGTGCTGCCCGGCCGGGCCTTCGGGTCCGGGTGCAGGTAGCCGGAGACGTACCTGGCGGGGAGGCCGGCGGCGCGCATCACGGCGACCGTGAGCTGCGCCATGTCCTGGCAGACGCCCTGGCCCTTGTCCCACGCCTCCTGGGCGTCGGTGCGCACGCCGGTCGCGCCTGGCATGTAGGTGACATGGTCGCGGACGCGGGCGGAGATGGCCTCGGCGGCGTCGTCGGGTGACAGGCCGGCGATCTCGGCGACCGCGGCGCCGGAGATCTCGTCCGTGACCGTGGTGAGCGGCGTGGGCATCAGGAACTCAAGGAGCCTGCCACCCGCCGACTTCTCGCCGAGCTGTGTCCAGGAGAGGCGTTCCTCCGTGGCCGGGATGCCGCCGAACGGCTCGGTCTCCACCGTCGCGGCGGCGCGGATGACCAGGTCGTCGTGCTGTTCCGGCAGGTCGAAGACGGAGACGAACGTGCCCCAGTAGTCGTTGTAGGTCCAGACGGGAACGCCGGGACCGGCCGTCACCAGGGATTCGAGCGTGACCTGGGTGGGCAGCGTCAGCGGGGTCATCCGCGCCTCGTTGAACGAGGTCGCCACCGGGCCCGCGTACTTGACGTTGGTGATGTGCTCGATGCGCAGTCGCCAGCCCACGGTCAGCCGTCCCGTTCCCAGGCGATCGGGGTCTGGTACTGGAAGTACCGCTTGGCGATCGCCTCACTCGCCTGCACGCAGGTCTCCTGCAAGGTACTCAGCAGCTCCGGCAGCTGCGCCGTGAGCTGTTTCGGGTCAGCGTACTCCAGGCGGTTGCGCAGCCGCCCGACCGGGCGCCGGGCCGAGTCGTCCACCCCTGCCCTGGTCGGGCCGGGGTTCAGCGCCGCCAGGCACTCCTCCGCGGTGGCCAGCGCGTGCACGACGCTGCGCGGGAAAAGGCGGTCGAGGAGCAGGAACTCGGCCACGCGGGCCGGCTCGGCGGCCCAGCCGTGGGTCCTTATGTAGGACTCGTGTGCGCCGCACGCTCTGAGCAGGACCGGCCACTCGAGGTCGTCGGGGGCGGACATGCGGGCGAGAAGGAGCCTCGCCGTCATGTCGGCGCGTTCCAGGCTGCGGCCGAGGACCAGGAAACGCCAGGCGTCGTCATGGCTCATCGTGGAGTCGGCCAGGCCGAAGAACAGCGCGGAGCGCTCCCTGATGTAGCGGAGGTAGACGTGCGGGCCGAGGCGCTCGGCGGCACGCTTCTGTCCGGCCAGGGCGTGCGCCGTGACGTTCAGGCACTCCCACATCTCGCTGGAGATGACCTCGCGGATGCCGCGCGCGCCTGCCCGCGCGCCGAGCATCGAGCCGGCGATCGCGCTCGAGGACTGCGACTCGAAGACAAGGCGGAACAGCACGACGTCGATGTCGAGCTCCGCGCCCGGCTCCACCCGGACCCCGAGGATGCCGAACAGCGCGCGGCAGGCCACGTCTGAGTCCGCGCCGGTCTCGCCGAGCATCCGGTGGATGTACACGTCGATGAGCCGCGCGGTGTCGTCGGCCCGCTCCACGTTCCGGCCGGTCCAGTAGATCGTCTCCGCGATCCGGCTGAGCAGCTCGGCGTTCACTGCTCGGGGCCGATCTGCCTGGCGATGGCCACCATCTCGGGCGCACTCGCCGCCTCGGGCATCGCCATCGCCAGGTGCTCCCTGGCCTCGACGGCCGACTCCCCGGTACGGCCCGTGTCAATGACCCAGGTGTCCTTCGAACCGCCGCCCAGGCTGGAGTTCACCTTGAGCTCGCCCTCCTTGAGCGCCACGCGGGTGAGGCCGCCGGGCAGGACCCAGACGTCGCTGCCGTCGTTGACCGCGAAGGGCCGCAGGTCGATGTGGCGGGGGGCCAGCTTCTCGCCGACCAGCACCGGGGAGGTGGACAGCGCGATCGGGCGCTGCGCCATCCAGCCGCGGGGGTTGGCCCTGACCGCCGTCGCAAGCGTGGCCAGTTCCTCATTGGTAGCGCGCGGGCCGATGACGATGCCCGCCCCGCCCGCGCCGTCGACCGGCTTGAGCACGAGGTTGCCGACCTCGCCGAGGACCCAGTCGAGCACGTCCGGGTCCTCGAGGCGGTACGACTCCACGTTCTCCAGGATCGGTTCCTCGCCTAGGTAGTAGCGGATCAGGTCCGGCATGTACGTATAAATCAGCTTGTCGTCCGCTACGCCGTTGCCGATGCCGTTGGCGATCGTCACCGTGCCGTGCCTGGCCGCGTTGACCAGGCCGGGGCAGCCCAGGAGCGAGTCGGGGCGGAAGTGCAGCGGGTCGAGCCAGTCGTCGTCGACCCGCCGGTAGATGACATCGACCGGCCGCCGGCCGTGCGTGGTGTGCACGTAGACGCGGTTGCGCCAGCAGAAAAGGTCGCGGCCCTCGACGAGCTCGACCCCCATGAGCCGCGCCAGCAGGGTGTGCTCGAAGTAGGCGGCGTTGTGCATGCCGGGGGTCAGGACCACGATGAACGGATCGATGACGCCGTGCGGCGCCGCCGCGCGCAGCGCGGACAGCAGCCGTGACGGGTATTCCTCCACCTGGTGGATCTTCTGGTCGCTGAACAGCGCCGGGAACAGCCGGGTCATGGCGAGCCGGTTCTCGAGTACGTAGCTGACCCCGGACGGGACCCGCACGTTGTCCTCGAGGACCCGGAACTTGCCCTGCTCATCGCGGATGAGGTCGATGCCCGCCACATGGACGCGGACACCGTTGGGCGGCGTGATCCCGGTGACCTCGCGGCGGAACTTCTCGCTGGTGAAGACGAGGCTCCAGGGCAGCACGCCGTCGTCGAAGGCGCGGCCAGGGCCGGAGACGTCTTCGAGGAACGCCTCAAGCACCCGGACCCGCTGGCGGACGCCGTTGGATACGAGGTCCCACTCGGCCGCGTCGATGACCCGCGGGATGAGGTCGGTGGGCATGGCCCGTTCCTCGCCCGCGTAGTCGTAGGTGACACCGCGGTCGGTGAACACGCGGGCCAGCTGGTCAGCGCGGTACCGGAGCTCGGCCGGGTCCATCGGCTGGAGCACGGCGACAAGCGCGTCGTAGGCCGCACGGGGCTTGCCCGGGGCCGCGAACATCTCATCCCAGGCCTCAGCGAGCCGGTAACCATCGAAAATGTCCGCCACGACCCCAGCGTAACCAGGCGCTGTTCCACGTCTATTTCGGCGGGTGACAGCCGTGTTTCCGGCTATTTCACGATGTGACGCATCCGTCGCGGTCGTCAGGGGCAATCGGCTTGCCAGCGCGGTGCCGTCAACGGTTACGCTGGCCTGCGAGAGGAGGCGGTATGTACGTTCCGGCACATTTCGCGGCCGATGCGGCGCTGGTCGACGAGCTGCTGCGCAATCACGGGGCGGCCGACCTGGTGACCGTGACCCCCGATGGGCTGGTGGCCACCATGCTGCCGTTCATCTACGTGCCGCCGGCCGGACCGCCGGCTGACGGGCAGCTTGGCGCGCTGCACGGGCACCTGGCGCGGAACAACGACCAGTGGAAGCTCGGCTCGGCTGGCGAGGCGCTAGCGATCGTGCGCGGGCCCGATGCCTACATCTCCCCCGGCTGGTACGCGGCCAAGGCC
>DASYAD010000055.1:0-1994 GCA_036501515.1 Trebonia sp.
CCTTGAGGGCGGCGGCGACGGCGAGCCCGCCCGAGCCGCCGACGAGCAGCGCCTCCTCGCGGGCCAGCCGCCGGGTCATGAGGAACGAGTCGGCGTCGCTCACCGCGATCACCTCGTCGGCGATGTCCCTGTCGTAGGTGATCGGCCAGATGTCCTCGCCAACGCCTTCCACGAGGTAGGGGCGGCCGCCTCCGCCGGAGTACACCGAGCCCTCCGGGTCCGCGCCGATTACCCGTACCTTGTTGCCTGACTTCTCCTTCAGGTAGCGGCCGGTGCCGGAGATCGTGCCGCCGGTGCCGATGCCGACCACGAGATGGGTTATCTTCCCCTCCGTCTGGGCCCAGATCTCGGGGCCGGTGGAGTGGTAGTGCGCGGCCGGGTTGTCGGGGTTGGCGTACTGGTCGGGCTGCCACGCGCCCGGTGTCTCCCTGGCGAGCCGCCGGGCCACGCTGTAGTAGGAGTCCGGGTGATCGGGCGACACCGTGCTCGGGCAGACGACGACGTCGGCGCCGTAGGCGCGCAGCACGCTGATCTTGTCCTGTGCCACCTTGTCCGGGCACACGAACACGCACTTGTAACCGCGGTTGTTCGCGACGATCGCCAGTCCCACTCCCGTGTTGCCTGACGTCGGCTCGATGATGGTGCCGCCCGCGGCGAGCTTGCCCTCGCGTTCCGCGGACTCGATCATCCGCAGCGCGATCCTGTCCTTCACCGAGCCGCCGGGGTTCAGGTACTCCACCTTGACGAGAACGTTTCTTGTCGCCGCGATGCCGCGCGTCACCGACTGCAGCCGAACCAGCGGCGTGCCGCCGGTCACCTCGGCGAGCGAGTCATACACCTGCATGATTTTTGCCCTCCCTCTGCATGACAGTACTGGCCCGGGGGGCTGTTAACGTGTTTGTGAACGGATCTGAGGAGGCGCCAGCTCATGCCAGAGGCAGTCATCGTCGCAACCGCCCGCTCGCCGATCGGCCGGGCGTTCAAGGGATCGCTGACCTCGATCAGGCCAGACGACATCGCGGTGCAGATGATAGCCGCGGCGCTCGCGAAGGTCCCGCAGCTGGACCCGGTCACGGTCGACGACCTGATGCTCGGCTGCGGCCTGCCAGGGGGCGAGCAGGGATTCAACATGGCCCGCGTGGTCGCGGTGCTGCTCGGCATGGACACCGTGCCAGGCACCACGGTCAACAGGTACTGCTCGTCCTCGCTGCAGACCACCAGGATGGCGTACCACGCGATCAAGGCCGGCGAAGGCGACGTGTTCATCTCGGCCGGCGTCGAGTGCGTGTCACGGGGCGTGAAGGGCACCAGCGACACCTGGCCCGACACGAAGAATCAGCTGTTCGACACCGCCATCGGGCGCACGGCGCGGACCGCCGAGGAGGAAGCCCCGTGGCACGACCCGCGCGCCGACGGCGAGTTGCCCGACGTGTACATCGCGATGGGGCAGACCGCGGAGAACGTCGCCGCGTGGCGCGGCATCAGCCGCCAGGAGCAGGACGAGTTCGGCGTCCGCTCGCAGAACCTGGCGGAGAAGGCGCTCGCGAACGGCTTCTGGCAGCGGGAGATCACCCCGGTGACGCTGCCGTCCGGCGACGTCGTGGTCGCCGATGACGGGCCGCGGCCGGGCACGACGCTGGAGAAGGTCGCCGCCCTGAAGCCTGCCTTCCGGCCGCACGGCACGGTGACCGCGGGCAACTGCTGCCCGCTGAACGACGGCGCCGCGGCGGTGATCGTGATGAGCGACGTGAAGGCGGCCGAACTGGGGATCACGCCGCTGGCGCGGATCGTGTCGACGGGCGTCAGCGCGCTGTCGCCGGAGATCATGGGCCTCGGGCCGGTCGAAGCGTCGCGGCAGGCGCTGCGCCGGGCCGGGATGGCGATCTCGGACATCGACCTGGTGGAGATCAACGAGGCGTTCGCGGCGCAGGTCATCCCGTCCTACCGTGACCTGGGGATCGACATCAGCCGGCTGAACGTGAACGGCGGGGCGA
>DASYAD010000056.1:0-4204 GCA_036501515.1 Trebonia sp.
TACTCCAGCAGGAACGTGGGCCCGGCAACGCAGTAGTAGTGGCCCCGCCCTCGCTGGTCGGATCCCGCCCATGCGAACATCACCCTGTCGAGACCAGCATCGAACGCGTCCCTCCAGCAGGTCTGGCCATACCAGCCTGGGGCGCGGTCGAAATAGCGGCGAACCAGCCGTTCAAGCAGATCCTTCGCGGGCGTCGACATGTCTGCGCAAGACAGCCCACGGGGAATGCGGTCGAGATCGGCTACGGGATCGCTGCGGGTGAGGATGTCGTCGGGGGCCACATCGCTGGTCATCGCAATCGACCGCTGGCGCGGCGCGAGTTTGGCAAGCAGAGCCCGCCCCATTTCCTCCTCGTCGACGAGCAGCCGCAGACCTCGGTGCGGTCCGGACAGAACCGTGGCCGGCTCGGCGCCCAGGAAGCTCGGGGTGACGGCGATCGAGTCGTCCACGACCGTGATGTGCACCGCGAGGTGGTGGCCGTTGACTTGGCATGCCCATGGGCCCGCTCCTCCCGGCTCGCCGAACACTCGAAACCAGTAACGGTCGCCGTCGAGTTCGTCGACGCCGGTCACCAGCCGGCGCCGGACGCGCTCGAGCTCGATGACGCCTCTCGCCGTGCGCGCACCGGCCATGCCGCAGCTGGTGTCAAGAAGGGC
Organism: Trebonia sp.; assembly: GCA_036501515.1. Taxonomy (GTDB): domain Bacteria; phylum Actinomycetota; class Actinomycetes; order Streptosporangiales; family Streptosporangiaceae; genus Trebonia. The sequence continues at coordinate 657 of DASYAD010000056.1, forward strand.
AAGTGCCAGCTCTTGCTGCCCGGAGGTCATCGCGACCAGCGGCAGCCCCGGACGGGGGCCTGGCAAATAGGACCATTTGGTGCGCTCGGGTGAGCCGAACGCCGCCATCGCCGCGGCCTTCTGCTCGGTGTCGAGCGAGCCAAGGAATCGCAGCACCGCCTGCTGCATTACGTGAACGTCGTGGGCACTCATGGAGGGATTCCTTGCACTGGTGGAGGGGTGCCCGTTCCGGCACGCCTACCGCGGGGGGGACACGGTCGGAGTGCTATCCGCTTCGAGGGCGATGACCTGTTCCAGAGCGCGCCGCAGCACTGTGACCTGGTCCTTGCCGAGAAGCCGAGACCATTGCTGCTCGACGTCCGCGAGGATCCGGGCGGCTGCGCGCTGCGCGGTTCTGCCTTGGTCGGTGAGTCGGATGATCTTCGCGCGGCGGTCGGCTTTGTCGGCTACCCGCTCGAGGTAGCCGTGATCTTCTAGTTCGTCGACAAGTTCGCTGATTGCCTGTTTGGTGAGTCCGGAGCGTTCAGCGAGCGTGGTCAGCCGGGTGCCTTCGGCGTCGATGTATCGGAAGACCGAGCCGTGGGCGAACCGGATCCCCTCGAATCCTTCGTCGGCCAGTTGCTGGTGTAGTCCCTCGAGCGCTATGTCTCTGGCCTGCGTGAGCAGGGTGGGGAGTGGCAGCTTCGGCTCGTCGTGCCGCTCCGGCGTTCCTGAACGCGTCGTCATCGTCGTGCGTTCCTCCTTCCAGGCGAGTTCGTCAGGCTGCTTGACAGTATCAGCCAGCATGGTAAGGTCACTTGACTGTCAGGTAGGTTGATTAATTTCTGGAGGATGAATGCCCAGCATTGCCGAACGGCGCGAGCAGTTCGCGGCGATGTTCACCCGGCCCTTGCCTGCGGATGTCGGCTCGTCGGCGACGACACTCGGCGGGCGGCCGGCACTGGAGCTGCGGACCGCGACGCCCGGCCCGGCGGGCGAGGACGTGCTGCTGTATCTGCACGGCGGCGGGTTCGTGGTCGGGTCGGCGCGTGCCACCGCCCACATCTGCGCCGCGCTGCTGCGCCACCTGGACGGCCGGGCGGTCTCGCTCGACTACCGGCTGGCACCCGAGCATGCGTTCCCGGCCGCGCCCGATGACTGCCTGGCGGCCTACCGCGAGCTGCTGGACTCCGGTGCCGATCCGCGGCTGCTGGTGGTCGCGGGCGACTCGGCCGGTGCCGCGCTAGCTGTCGTCACCATGATGCGCGCCCGGGACGCGGGCCTGCCGATGCCGGCGGCGGCGGTCCTGTTCTCACCGGCAGTCGATCTGACCCTCAGCGGCGCGAGCATGCGGTCCAAGAACGGGGTGGACCCGTTCTTCGCTCCCGCCGATCTCGAGTGGCTCTTCGATCGGTACCTCGCCGGCGGTGACGGTGCGGCACCGGAGGCCAGCCCGGTCTTCGCCGATCTCACCGGGCTGCCGCCCCTGCTGATCCAGGTCGGCTCGAGCGAGCTGCTGCTGGACGACGCCGTACGGCTGGCCGGACGTGCCGGGGCCGACGAGGTCGCGGTGACGTTGGAGGTGGCTCCGCGTCAACCGCACGTGTTCCAGCTCGACGCCGAATCGGCCGAGGCGGCGGCCGCGCTGGACCGTGCCGGCCGGTTCCTGGCCACCCGGCTCCGCGGCGAGAAGGCGGAATCATGAACCGGCTGGCCGATCAGGTGACGGGGCCGATACTCGCGCCCCGCGACGAGGGGTACGACGAGGAACGCGCCGGTTGGCAGACCGCCCGCCAGCATCGACCCGACCTGGCGGTGGGGGCCGCCGGGCCCGCCGACGTACAGGCGGCGGTGACGTACGCGAGCGGCCGCGGGCTCCCGGTGGCGGTGCAGGGCACCGGGCACGCCTCGGCCGCCGTCGCCGGCGAGGGCGGCGTGCTGATCACCACCGCGCGGATGAGCGCCGTCCGGGTGGACGCCGATGCCGGCACCGCGTGGGTGGCCGCGGGAACACGCTGGGATCAGGTGATCCACGAGGCGGCACCGGCCGGGCTGGCGCCCCTGTCCGGCTCGGCCCCGCACGTGGCCGCGGTCTCCTACACCCTCGGCGGCGGCCTGGCCCTGCTGTCCCGGAGCTTCGGTTACGCCGCCGACCACGTGCGCGGCCTCGACGTCGTCACGGCGGACGGCCGCCTGCGGCACGTCACCCGCGACTGCGAACCGGACCTGTTCTGGGCCCTGCGCGGCGGCCGGGACAACTTCGGCGTGGTGACCGGAATGGAGATCGATCTGATGCCGGTCACCACGCTGTACGGCGGAGCACTGGTCTTCCCCGCTGAGAAGGCCGCCGATGTGTTCGGCACCTACCTGCAATGGGCCGCCACCGTGCCGGAGGCGATGAACTCCTCGATCGCGCTGATCGCCCTGCCGGACGTTCCAGCGATCCCGGAGCCGTTGCGCGGCCGTCACACCGTCCATATCCGCATCGCCTGCGCAGCCGGCGATCCCCGAGCCGGCGAGCGCCTGGCGGCGCCGCTGCGGGCCATCGGCCCGCTGAGGGACACCCTCGGCGAGCTGGCCTACACCGACGCCGGGTCGATCTACAACGACCCCGTCGCACCGGGCGCGGTCGAGTCGGGCACGGCCATGCTCGGCGAACTCGACGCCACCGCCGTGCAGGCCATCCTCGACCTGGCCGGCCCTCATGCGCCGGTGCCGCACATCGTGGAACTGCGCCAGCTCGGCGGCAGGCTCGCCCACCCGCCCGCCGTGGCCAATGCCGTCGGCAACCGCGATGCGCGGTACCTGTTCAACGTGGTGTCCCGGCTGGAACGTGCCGGCATCACCCAGATCCGCCCGGCGCACGCGCGCATGTTCGAGGCGATCGCGCCGTGGAGCACCGGCGGCCGGTTCCTCAACTTCATGAACGGCGAGAACGCCGCCACCCAGGTGCGCTCCGCCTACAACGCGACGGACTACCGGCGGCTGACCGGCCTCAAAGCCGTCTACGACCCGGAGAACATCTTCCGTCTCAACCACAACATCCCGCCCGGCCGAGGGCCAATCCGGGACTGAGGGGACAACTCATGCTCAGCAACATCGCCACTGTTGGTCGGCGGGACAACCCACCTGCTGGGCTGGTTCATCCTGGCCGTGGACACCGCCACACGGACGGGGCACGGACGGCGAGGGTGGGAGCGCTTATGCCGACCGTCCCGGCCCTGGTCGTCACCTTGCTGTTCCCGGGGTACGACTGGCAGGAGGGCGGCTGGAGCTCGCGGACAGTTCCACGGTGACGAGGCCGGTGATCACCAACGGCGACCGCAGCAGTTCGCTGGTGCAGGTCAGGACGTCGGGCCGCCCGCCCGCGCGTGGGTATATGCTTAGCCTGGTGGTTCCGGTCGCCGCTGGGTCCGCGGGCAGAGCTTAAAGCTCACCGGGTATGCGTGAACATGTCGACGGTCGTCTTTCCCGCCCGACGTCGCGGACCCCCGGGCAGTGGGAGGGACCACCGTGTCCGAATCATCGCGTTCACTTCCCGATCAGCCCAGCCTTCGTTTCCTGAAGCT
>DASYAD010000057.1:0-44202 GCA_036501515.1 Trebonia sp.
CTGAGCAGGTCGAGATCCACCCGACCTCGGACATCACCCCGTTCATCGAGCTGCGGATCTGGGACGACCAGGACGTGCCGGCGCTGGCCAGGATCGCCGACGCGAGTGCTGACCCGGCGCATCTGCATCGGCCTGCAGCGCAAGGACGCGGGGCTGCTCGCGCACGGGGTGGAAACGGGCATCATCAGGCAGCTGCCCGACGGGGGGTTCGTCGAGGAGCACCGCCCGCTGACCGACGAGGAGCGCGCGCCGCTGCTGACCAAGCAGGTGCCCGCGATCATGCCCGCACCGGACGGGGACGGAGCCGGTGACGGCAACGGCGTGCCCGCGCCGCAGACCCGCGGCCCCGCCGGGCGTGCCCGGGCGATCGCCAACCGCGCCTTCGCCGAGACCGTCCCGTTCCAGCCCGACGGTCACCACCGCGCCAACGGGCACGACCACGGCCGCGGCAACGGTCACGCCAACGGGCACGATCACCATGCCAACGGGCACGACCGCGACGGCCAGAATCCAGCGCCGGAGACGGACCCCGCGAGCCTGCGCTCCCCGACCGCCGGAAATTAATGTGCGAACCGCGCGTCGGCTCTAAACTACGGACTGCAGCTTCTGTGTAGGTGCTTCATGACGCGCTCGCGGATTTACTGCCCGGCTTCCGCGCGGTGCGGGAGCTTACTTCCGGCAAGGAGAAATGCGCGTGGCGCAAGGAACAGTCAAATGGTTCAACGCGGACAAGGGCTTCGGGTTCATCAGCCCCGATGACGGCACCCAGGACGTCTTCGTCCACTTCTCCGCGATCGAGTCCAACGGCTACCGGAGCCTGGACGAGAACCAGCGGGTCGAGTTCGACATCACGCAGGGCCAGAAGGGCCCGCAGGCCGAGCACGTCCGCACGGTCTGACGCTGACAGACTGAGTAGCAGGTAAAACCACCCTCCGTTCGGGATGAGTTCATTTTCTATCCTGAACGGAGGGTGGTTCTCCTGCGTCCTCGCCGGATCCTTCTGGGCCGGCCGGCCGTCTTTGTGACCGGCTGATGTCCGGTCCGGCGGCCGCGGTTCCGACGTCTGTGCAGAGGGCGCCGAAACAGGTGCCCCGTGCCGAAAGGACACAGACGGTGAAGTACATGATCATGGCGTTCGGCTCCCAGCAGGACTACCAGGAGATGACCGGGCAGCCTTCGGCGCAGCCCGCGTGGACCCAGGAGGACTGGGCGGCGCTCGGCTCGTTCATGCAGGCGTTCAACCAGGAGCTGCTTGACTCGGGCGAGCTCGTCGAGACCCGGGGCCTGAGCGCTCCGGTGCACACCCGGCGCGTCCAGCTCAAAGACGGCGTCCCCGTGGCGACCGACGGCCCCTACGCCGAGGCCGAAGAGGTGCTAGCGGGCTACTGGGTCGTCGAGTGCGGCAGTTTCGACCGGGCGACCGAGATCGCCGCCGGGCTTACCCGCTGCCCGGGCCCTGAGCACGTCAGGGCGCGCGCTTACGCGGACGTCCGGCCGCTCGACGAGCATCAGCCGGACTACGAAGGCTGAGCGACCAGGCCTGGTGCCGGTGCTAGCGGCCGAGACCGAGGACCTGCTCCGCCGTCTGGCGCCGCAGGTCCTGGGCGCCGTGGTCCGCCGCTACGGCAACTTTGACCTCGCCGAGGACGCCACTCAGGAGGCGCTTCTCGCGGCCGCGGAGCGCTGGCCGCGGTACGGACTGCCTGACAATCCCAAGGCGTGGCTGATCACGGTGGCGTCGCGCCGGCTGACCGACCTGCTGCGCTCCGAGCAGGCACGCAGGCAACGGGAAGACACGGTTGCCCGCTGGACGCTGGCCGAGCGCGGCGCGTCCCGGCCGGACGCGGCGCCAGCGGGTGGTACCGCCGACACCCTGGTCCTGCTGCTGATGTGCTGCCACCCGACGCTGTCGCCCGCCTCGCAGATCGCGCTGACGCTGCGCGCCGTCGGCGGGCTGAGCACGGCGGAGATCGCCCGGGCGCTGCTCGGGTCCGAGCAGACCGTGACCCGGCGGATCACCCGGGCCAAGCGGGCGATCAAAGACAGCGGCGTCCCGTTCGCGCTCCCCGCACCCGACGAACTCGAGGACCGGCTGAACGCTGTCCTGCGGGTGCTGTACCTGATCTTCAACGAGGGCTACGCCAGCACGGCGGGAGCGGTGCTGATCCGGGCCGACCTGGCCCGGCACGCGATCCGCCTCGCCAGGACGCTGCACGAGGCGCGGCCCGGTGACAGCGAGGCGGCCGGGCTGCTGGCGCTGATGCTGCTCATCCACGCGCGTCACCGCGCCCGCACCGCTCCCGACGGGTCGCTCGTTCCGATGGCCGAGCAAGACCGCGCGCTGTGGGACCGGGCCGCCGTCGAGGAAGGAGTCGCGCTGGTCTCCGCCGCCCTTCCCCGCGGCCCGGTCGGGCCGTACCAGCTGCAGGCCGCGATCGCGGCGGTCCACGACGAGGCGCCGAACCAGGAAGCGACCGACTGGCGTCAGATCGCCGCCCTGTACAGCGTTCTGCTCCGGCTGGACGACAACCCGGTGGTCGCGCTCAACCACGCGGTGGCGGTCAGCATGGTGGACGGCCCCCGGGCTGGCCTCGAACTGGTCGGCCGGCTCGAAAGCGACGTCAGGATCAACGCCGACCGCCGCTTCCACGCCGTCCGCGGGCACCTCCTGGAGCTGGCGGGCGACCGGGCCGGCGCGCTCGCGGCGTACCGGGCCGCGGCCCGGGCGGCCACCAACCGGCAGCAGCAGCGTTACCTCAATCAGCAGGTCAGCCGCCTGCAAGCGGGACCGCGCTAGCCCAGCTGGTCGCGGCGGCGGGTCAGGTACCCGGTCTCGGCGGTGTTGCCCGCCAGCTCGATGGCCTTGTCGTAGGCCGCACGCGCCGGCTGACTGCGGCCGAGCCTGCGCAGCAGGTCGGCGCGGGCCGCGTGGTAGGCGTGGTAGCCGGCCAGGCGGGGCTCCAGACGGTCGACTGCCGCCAGGGCCACCTCGGGGCCGTCGAGCTCGCCGACCGCGATCGCCCGGTTAAGCGCGACAATCGGCGAGGGGTCGATGCGGACGAGCTGGTCGTAGAGCGCGACGACCTGGGACCAGTCGGTGTCGCGGATGTCGCGGGCCGAGGTGTGCACGGCGTTGATCGCCGCGAGGATCTGATAGCGCCCGGGAGCGACGCCGGCCGCGAGGCGCTCGCGCACCAGCCGGTGCCCTTCGGCGATCTGGGCCGCGTTCCAGGCCCCGCGGTCCTGCTCGCCGAGCGGCACGAGTTCGCCGCTGGCCGAGACCCGCGCGGTGCGGCGCGCGTCGGTCAGCAGCATCAGCGCCAGCAGCCCCGCCACCTCACCGTCCGCGGGCAGCAGGCCGCGGATCAGCCGGGTGAGCCTGACCGCCTCCGCGGTCAGGTCGTGACGCACGGGATCGGTGCCCGGTCCCGTCGCCAGGTAGCCCTCGTTGAAAACCAGGAAAAGCACCGCGAGCACGCCGGACACCCGGGCAGGCAGGTCCTCCGCCGACGGCACCCGGTAGGGGATGCGCGCCGCCTTGATCTTGGCCTTCGCCCGGGTGATGCGCTGCCCCACGGTGGTCTCGGGCACCAGGAACGCGCGGGCGATCTCGGGGACGGTCAGGCCGCCGACCATCCGCAGCGTCAGCGCCACCCGCGTCACCGCCGCGAGGGCCGGGTGACAGCAGGTGAAGATCAGCCGGAGGCGCTGGTCGTCAACGGCGCCGAGCGGCTCGGGCGGGTCGTCGTCGTACAAGAGCTGAGCCTCCTTCTGCCGGTCGCCGCGCTTGTTCTCGCGCCGGATGCGGTCGATTGCCTTGCGGTTGGCGGTGGTGGTGAGCCAGGCGCCGGGGCTGGGCGGCACGCCGTCAGCGGGCCAGCGTTCGACGGCGGCCGCGAACGCCTCCGCGGCCGCCTCCTCGGCGATGTCGAGATCACCGAATCGCTTGGTCAGGGACGCGACCACCCGCGCCCACTCCTCGTGGTGGGCCCGGGTGACCGCCGCCGCGGCGTCCACGTCGCTCAGAGGAACGGCCGTACCTCGATCTTCCGGTTGCAGGCTTTCGACCCCTCGGTGGCGAGCTTGAGCGCCTCGTCGAGGTCAGCCGCTTCCATGACCCAGAAGCCGGCCAGGAATTCCTTCGACTCCACGAACGGCCCGTCGGTGAACAGCGCGTCACCGCCCCGGTTGTCGATGACGGTGGCCGTGTCCGGCCCCCCGAGGCCGCCGGCGAAGACCCAGTGGCCCTCGGCCTGGAGCCGCTCGTTGAACACGTCGATAGCAGCGTCTTCTTCCGGGGTGGCGAGGGTGGCGCTGTCGGCGATCACGGAAACCAGGTACTGCATCTCAGATCATCTCCTGACGTTTCGGCGCCCGTCGCGGGCGGCCTCTCACCCCTGCTACGAACAACCCTGCCCCGATCCGACACCGTCGCCCCGGATTTCTTTTGCGGAGGTGGCGTCGTCATCCGGGATGCGTGGACGTTCGATGTTCAACTGTGTAATTAAATGCTGTCGGATTACTACACAATGCACGCTTTTAGGACACCGGCGGTACCGCCGCTGGCGGTGACCGGGGTCTCTCCGGCGTCCGGGCCGGCGGCTGGCGGCAACACGGTCACCGTCAACGGCACCGTCACCGCCACCAGCCCAGCCGGCCTCACCTCGCGCAGCGTTAGTTGCCGCACAGCGGAGCCGTAGTCCCGCGGACCCGGTCCGCGGGACTACGGCTCCCGGTTGCTCGCCGCCGGTCCGGGCTGGAGACCGGGGTGGCCCGCGAGGACTTCGGCGGCGGCGGCCGCGAACGCCTGGACGCGCGGGCTGCGGACAGCGGTCAGCCAGGCCAGTCCCGTTTCTGACGGCGGCAGGTCCCTGATCGGGATCGCGACGACCTGCGGATGAGGGTGGTGGTCGAGCCAGCCGCTCACGGTGGGGTGCACCTGCCCGCCGACGGCCACCCGCATCATCGCTTCCTCGGTGGTGCGGCTGACGACGCGGCGCAGGCGGCGGCCCGATGCGGTGACAGGCGGGATGTAGGCGTCCATCAGCTCGCGGGGGAAGTTCGGCAGGTCGGAAACGGGCCGGTCGCCGATCTCGTCGTAGTCGATCGCCGCGCGGCCTGCCAGCGGGTCGTCACGGGAGACGAGCAGCACCCGCGGCTCGCGCGACAGGACAGGGCCGACGGTGATGTCGGGCTGGTCGACCGGCAGGCGGGTGGCGAGCACGTCGACCCGGCCGGTGCGCAGCCAGCTCAGCGGGTTCTCGTCAAGGCCGGTGTGGACGAACGTGACATCGCACGCGGGGTGGCGGGCGTTGAACGCGCGCACGATCGCGGTGATGTGGGGGCCGGCGTTCAGCGGCGTGTAGATGCCGACCCGGAGCGTGCCGGTGATCCCGGTGGCCCGTTCCCTGGCCCGCTGGAACGCGCCCCGCAGCTGGTCGTACGCGGGGGCGACCTCGGCCCGCATCGATTCGCCGAGCGCGGTCAGCCGCACGTGCCGGCTGGTGCGCTCGAAGAGCGGGCCGCCGACGCGGGATTCCAGCGTCTTGACCGCCTGGCTGACGCGCGACTGGGAGATGTACAGGCGCTCCGCCGTGCGGCCGAAGTGCAGCTCGTCGGCGAGCACCAGAAAGATCTCGAGCTCACGCAGTTCGACTGTCTCCCACATTGATTACTCATGCTAATCGCTGCGTGCGGCAATGCGTCCTTGTTCACAGTCAGCGCCGGAGCCGAGACTGCTGATAAGGCGGCCGCCAGGGAGGGCGGCCGGAAAGCACCAGTGACCAGTAAGAACAGGACATCATGATTCTCGTTACCACTCCGGGCAAGGTCGGCCGCGAAGCCGCCGCCCTGCTGTCAGGCGCCGGGACCCCGGTCCGGGTTCTGGTCAGGAACCCCGGCCAGGCGCAGTCGCTGCGCGCGGCGGGCATCGAGGCCGCCGCGGGCGACCTCGAGGACGAGGCCAGCATCGCCAAGGCGATGGTCGGCGTGACCGCCGTCATCCTCGTCAGCCCCGCGGTCCCCGCGCAAGAGCTGCGGGTCGTCCAGGCGGCCAAGGAGGCGGGTGCCGCCCACGTGGTGAAGGTGACCAGCAAGGCATCGCCGGATTCACCGATCGCCCGCCGGCGCGGTCAGAGCGAGATCGAGGCGGGACTCGCCGCCTCCGGCCTGCCCCGCACGCTGCTGCGCGCCAACGCCTACATGCAGAACTTCCTCGCGCTCGCCCCCGCGATCGCCGCGACCGGCTGCTTCGCCTCATCGGCGGCCGGCGGGCGCGTCGGGCTTGTCGACGCCAGGGACGTCGCCGCCGTCGCCGCCCGCATCGCGGCCAGCCCGGGCGGGCACGACGGCCAGACCTACTGGCTGACCGGACCTGAGCTGCTCTCCTACACCGACGTCGCCGCGATCTTCTCGGAGGTGCTCGGGCGGAGCATCGGCTTCCGGCCCCGGACGATGGAGGAGGACCGGCAGGCGATGATCGCGGCCGGCGTGCCCGATGCGGTCGCCGAGCAGAACGCGCAGGCGTTCAGCCTCATCGCGGCCGGCGACGCCGAATGGCTTTCTGCCGACATCGGCAAGATCCTCGGGCACCCCGGCCGGACGTTCCGGCAGTTCGCCCGCGATTACGAACCGGCCTTCAACGGCTGATCCCACTGGGCCTTGGCTCAGGCGGAACCTGGGCCGCGGCTCAGGCGGCGCGGCCGAACGCCCAGGACACCATCAGCGGGAACTCGGCCCGCCAGAACGGTCCGCCGTGCGATCCGGCCCGTTCAGTCATCACCACGTCCGCGCCGGCGGCGCGCAGTGCGTCCGCCCACCGGGTGGCGTTCTCCAGGAAAAACGGCTCCTGCGTGCCGGCCACGAAATACGCGCGCGGAAGCGAGGCCGGCATCACGGCAGGCGGCCGGTAACCCGCGCCGGGTGAGGCGCAGAAGACCGCGCCGTAGACGTCCGGGTGCCGGAGGCCGACGGCCAGCGCGAGCTCGCCCCCCGCCGATACGCCGAGCACGGCGGTGCGCTCGGCGGGCAGCGCCAGACCGAAGCGGGTTCGGACCCACGAACGGACATCGTCGACGAAGAACTTCTCGTGGGCCGCGAACCGCGTCGGATCGAAGCCCGGAGAGTACTCGTGGAGCCGCGCCGTCTCATCGGCTAGCCGGTGCACGCCGACGATCACCGTGGCCGGGCCGCCTGCCGCCTCGAGGGCACCGCCCCACTGGGCGGTGAGCTGCCCGTCACCGGCGAATACGACGGCCTCGGGCGGACCAGGCGGTACGTATACGGTGACCTGCCGGCCACCGTCGTAGCCCAGCGCCTCGGTGACGAGTTCTCCGGCAACGGAGGGCATCGCTGTCTCCTTGTCAGTCGGGCGGCCACAGCGTTTCCGGGCACCGTGTTTGCTGCCACCGTGTTTGCTGCCACCGTCCCACATGCGGCGGAGGGAGCTTAGCCCGGTGCTATCTTCGGCGGGTGGAGCTTCGATCTCTCGGGTACCGCACCGATCTGGCGATCCTGGAACTGGAAGGCAGCCAGGTCACCGACCGCGGGGATCACCTGGTGATCCGCACTCCGGCCAACCCGGAGTACTGGTGGGGCAACTTCCTGCTGGTGCGGGAGCTCAGCCCCGGTTCCGGGCCCAGCTGGCTGGCCACGTTCGCGGCCACGTTCCCCGGTGCGCGGCACGTCGCGCTCGGTCTCGACATGACCAGTGCCGATGCGATCGCCCCGGCTGGGCTCACCGGGATGACGCTGGAGCGGAACGCCGTGATGACCGCCGCCGCGGTGCACGCACCGCCGCACCCCAATAGCGAAGCGCTGTTCCGCCCGCTGGCGGGCGACGCCGACTGGCGGCAGTCGCTCGACCTCGCGGCCGCCGTCCACGCCGGCGAGCCAGGCGGTTCCGACGGGTTCATGACCGCGCGGGCGGCCGCCCAGCGGGCGCTGACCGAGGCCGGGCACGGCGCCTGGTTCGGCGCCTTCCTCGACGGCACGCTGATCGCGCAGCTTGGACTCGTCACCGGCATCTCCGGCCTCGCCCGTTACCAGAGCGTCGAGACGCATCCCGCCGCGCGCCGCCGCGGCCTGGCCGGCACGCTGGTCTGGCACGCGGCGGCGACCGCGCTCGCCGGCGAGACGAGCACGCTGGTGATGGTGGCCGACCCGGACGACGTCGCGATCCGCGTGTACCGCACGGTCGGCTTCACCGTCACCGAGCCTCAGCTCGGCCTGATCCGCCCGCCTGCCTAGTAACGCGCCCCGGGCCGCGGCCTGTCCACGGCCCGGGGGCGCGGCGCGGTCTCAGTTGTCGAACGTCACCTCGACCAGCGGGCTGCTCGCCACCCAGACAGCGGGCTCCTGACCGGGGGTGCTGGCAAAATCAGGCAGGGATGCCAGGATGAGGCCGAGCACTTGCTCGCGCTCGGCTGGCTCGGTCACCGGACGTGCGACAGCCGGGAGGTCGGCCTTCGCGGACTCCTTCAGGTGGAAGGTGAACGCCGGGTGCGCGACCAGGTTGGCGTACCAGGAGCGGGGCCGGCCCGGTGTGCCGGTGATGTAGAACCTGCCGTCAACCCGGTGGAACCAGATCTCGATCCGGCGCGGCTCTCCGGTCTGCCGCCCGGTGGTGGTGATGTCGATGACCCGGTCGCTCGCGAGCGCCTTCGTTGTCTGGTCGTCCATGTCTGGATCCTTATCGGTCACATTGCGGTAGGCGGGGCGGCGGGCTGCCGGTCCTCAACCTGATCCAGACACCGTCGCGCCCGTGCGAATTCCACGCCGTCATGTCAGGCTGGGGAAGACCGGTGTCTTATGGCGAGGAGGCCATCGATGACCCAGTCCGTCGACCAGCAGGCGAGTGCCGCCGCGTCGGAAACCGATGCGTGGCTGACCGCGTTCCAGAATGCCCTGACGGCCCGTGACGCCGACGCGGCGTCGGCGCTGTTCGGTGACGACAGCTACTGGCGCGACATCGTCGCGTTCACCTGGAACATCACCACGGCCGAAGGGACCGCGGGCGTCGCCCGCCTGCTGCGGGCCACGCTTGACGAGGTGGACCCGGCCGGCTTCCGTGTCACCGAGGAACCGGCGGAGGAAGACGGCGTCATCACCGCCTGGATCGCCTTCGAGACGCGGCACGGGCGGGGCAGCGGGTTGCTGCGACTGGCCGGGGGCAAGGCGTTCACGCTGCTGACGACCCTCGACGAGCTCAAAGGGCACGAGGAACCGGTCAACGGCAGGCGGCCGCGCGGCGTGCGTCACGGCGCGTTCCGTGACCGGGTCACGTGGGCCGAGAGCCGGGAGCGCGAGGCGGCCGAGCTCGGCTACACCGTGCAGCCCGAGGTGCTGATCATCGGCGGCGGCCAGGGCGGCATCGCGCTCGGTGCGCGGCTGCGCCAGCTCGGCGTGCCGGCGATCATCGTCGAGCGGAACGAGCGCCCTGGTGACTCATGGCGCCAGCGCTACAAGTCCCTCGCGCTGCACGACCCCGTCTGGTACGACCACCTGCCCTACCTCCCGTTCCCCGCGAGCTGGCCGGTGTTCTCGCCGAAGGACAAGATCGGCGACTGGCTCGAGATGTACGCGAAGGTCATGGAACTCAACTACTGGGGCTCGACGACCTGCAAGTCCGCCGTCCGGGAAGGCGACGGGTGGGTTGTCGTCGTCGACCGGGCCGGCGCGGAGGTCACGCTCCGCCCGAGGCAGCTGGTGCTGGCGCTGGGCGCGTCCGGCCTGCCCGTCGTCCCGGAGATCCCGGGCCGCGAGAAGTTCCGCGGCGAGCAGCACCATTCCTCGGCGCACCCGGGTCCCGATCAGTACAAGGGCAAGAAGGCCGTGGTGATCGGGTCGAACAACTCGGCCCACGACATCTGCGCCGCGCTGTGGGAGGCCGGCGCCGACGTCACCATGGTGCAGCGCAGCTCGACCCACATCGTGCGGTCCGGCTCGCTGATGGATCTCGGCCTCAGCGACCTCTACTCCGAGCGTGCCGTCGAGGCCGGCATGACCACGTTCAAGGCGGACACGGTCTTCGCCTCGCTGCCGTTCCGGATCCTGCCCATGGTGCAGACCCCGGTTTACAACGCCATCAGGGAGCGCGACGCCGATTTCTACCGCCGGCTGGAACAGGCCGGCTTCGACCTCGACTTCGGCGAGGACGACTCCGGCCTGTTCCTCAAGTACCTGCGGCGCGGGTCGGGCTACTACATCGACGTCGGCGCCGCCGAACTCGTCGCGAACGGCGATATCAAGCTGGCCAAGGGACAGGTGGCCGAGCTGACCGAGGACGCGGTCGTGCTCGCCGACGGCACCAGGCTCCCGGCCGACCTCGTCGTCTACGCGACCGGCTACGGCTCGATGAACCAGCTGGCCGCCGGCATCATCGGGCAGGACATGGCGGACAAGGTCGGTAAGGTCTGGGGGCTCGGCTCGGCCACGATCAAGGACCCGGGCCCGTGGGAGGGCGAGCTGCGCAACATGTGGAAGCCGACGGCGCAGGAGGGCCTGTGGTTCCACGGCGGCAACCTCGCCCTGTCGCGCTACTACTCCCTCTACCTCGCACTGCAGCTCAAGGCGCGCATGGAGGGCATTCCCACGCCCGTCTACCAGCGCGCGGCCGTGCACCACACCGAGTAACAGCGGCCGGATACGGAAGGCGGGAAAAGTTTCTCCGCCTGGCGCGACGAGTTCGCGGGCCCTCGCCGGTATGTACTGGCGAGTTCGCCCGAATGCCTCGGGCGATCCCGGCACAAGGGAGAATCCGATGTCGAACAGTCGTGCAGCAGACGAGGCCGCGATCCAGGCCGTACTGGCTGACTCCTACAAGGCGTGGGACGCCGGCGACGCCGAGGGCATGGTCGCCGACTACACCGCGGATGCGACCGCGATCATGACCGGCACGCTCCGCGACAGCCGGGAGGTGATCCGCCAGGGCATGGCCCACGGCTTCGCCGGGCCGCTCAAGGGCAGCTCGACCTGCAACAAGCAGCTCAGCATCCGCTTCCTCGGCCAGGACGGCGCGATCGTCGTCAGCGAGTCCGGCATCCTGTTCCCCGGCGAGACCGAGGTCCCGGAGCCGCGCAAGGTCAACGCGACCTGGGTCTTCGAGAAGCGCGACGGCCGCTGGCTGATCGCCGCTTATCACAACAGCCCGGCGCTGGCGCCCGCGAGCTGAGCCGCGCCCGCCCGCGGCGAAGGCACCGGCCCCAGCGGGCCTGACCGGATTCCTCGCTGTACGCGGGATCAGGTCAGGCCCCGCTGGGCCGCACCATGACCGGCAGGAACGTGGCCGGCCATCTTGGGACGAGAAGGAGAAGGGGCGTGCGGGTGACGGAAAGCGAAGAAGGCTTCGACCGCCTGGTCGAACCGTTCCGTACGGAGCTGCTCGCGTACTGCTACCGGATGCTCGGCTCGGCGCACGACGCCGAAGACCTGGTCCAGGAGACCTGTCTGCGGGCGTGGCGGAGCCGGGCGCAGTACGACGCCGCCCGCAGCTCCCCGCGCACCTGGCTCTACCGGATCGCGACGAACGCCTGCCTGACCGCCCTGGAGGGCCGCGGCCGGCGGCCGCTGCCGTCGGGGCTGGTGGCCGCCTCGGACCCGCTCGGGCCGTTCGTCCAGATTGAAAACCAAGCCTGGCTGCAGCCCTTGCCTGACTCGCTGCTTGACGCGGGTGACCCGGCCAGGGCGGTGACCGACCGCAGCAGCCTGCGCCTGGCGTTCGCCGCGGCCCTGCAGCACCTGTCGGCGCGTCAGCGCGGCGCGCTGATCCTTCGTGACGTGCTCAGCTTCTCCGCGGCCGAGACGGCGGAGATCCTCGGTACTACCGCCGTCTCGGTGAACAGCTCGCTAGCGCGGGCACGGGCCCGGGTCCGGGAAGCCGGAGCAGTGCAGGAACGTCTCGCCGAGCCGTCCGCGGCCGGGCAGCGCGCCTGGATTGACCGCTACATGAAGGCGTTCGAGCACGCCGACGTGGAGCGTCTCAAGCGGCTGCTGACCGAGGACGTGCTGATGGAGATGCCGCCGATGCTCAAGTGGTTCACTGGCCGCGGCAACTACGGCCTGTTCATGGAATGGGTCTTCGCCGAGTGCGGAACCGACTGGCGGCTGCGGGCAGTCGCGGCCAACAGCCAGCCCGGCTTCGCCGCCTACCAGCGCCTCGGCGGCCGCTATGAGCTGCACACGGTGCAGCTCTTCACGGTCACCGACGCGGGCATCAGCCGGAATTCGGTGTTCCAGGATTCCGGGGTCTTCGCGTCGTTCGGTCTGCCGTCCGCACTCGGCGACTAGCCAGCTTCTCCGGTCAGGCCGCTTACGCCAGCGCCTCTCGTCGAGGGCAGCAGCGGGATCATCGTGATCGACCCGCTGATCTCGGTCGAGACCGCGGCCGCGGCGCTGGCCCTGTACCGGAAGCACCGCGGCGGCTGCCCGGTTGCCGCGGTGATCCACACGCACAGCCACGTCGACCACTTCGGCGGGGTGAAGGGGGTCGTGTCCAAGGAGGACGTCGACGCGGGCAAGGTCGCGATCATCGCACCTGAAGGGTTCGTCGAGCACGCGATCTCAGAGAACGTGTACGCCGGGACGGTGATGAGCCGCCGCCGAGATGATCGAGCTGCCGCCCGCCCTGGAGCAGGTCTGGCACACGCACGGCTACTACGGCTCGGTGAGCCACAACGTCACGGCGATCTACCAGCGGTACCTGGGCTGGTACGACGGCAACCCGGCCCGGCTGTGGCCGCACCCGCCGGCGGAGGCGGCCAAGCCCGGCCACGGCGCCTCGTACCGCCCACGCTGCGCAACGGCGTGCTGACCTACGTCAAGGACAGCGGCAAGTCGGCCGCCCTCACGCTCACAGTTCCCAAGGCAGCGCTGACAGCCCTGGCCCAGGGCAACGTGGACGCCGCCCGCGGCAGCGGGCTGACCACCGAAGGCGACGCGAACCAGCTCGCCGCGCTGTTCGGCGTCCTGCAGCCAGGCGACCCCAAGTTCAACATCGTCGAACCCTGACGACCGCGGCCCGCGCACGCAAGGCGGCCGCGGTGGTCAGAGCCGGCCGAAGGTCAGGTTGCCTGGCGCGGTCGCGTCCGGGCTGGTGAAGAACTGGCTGATGGCCGCCGTGAGCTCGGCCGTATCAAGCACGCCGTTGCCGTCCAGGTCAAGCTGGGCGAACGCCCGCGCTGCCTCCTCGGGACTGGCCCCGTACACCCCGGCGAGCCGCGTGTACTCGCCAGTGTCAAGCACCGTGTTGCCGTCCTGGTCGGCTACCCGGATGAGCGCGTCGGCGGCGGCCCTGGCGGCGGCGTCGAATCCGGGCCGGTCGGCCATGTCGGTGCCGATCGAACCGGTGAACTCCTCCGGGGAGATCTCATCGTCCCCGTTAACGTCCATGTACGTCAGCGCCGCGTCGAACAGTGCCCGAAGCCCGGAGGCCAGCGCCCGCGCGGGCGCTGAATCGGGGCTGTGCCCGAAGGCCCCGCACAGCCGCCTGGTCAGCTGCTCGTAGTCGGCGCGCTGCCACACCCCGTTCCCGTCGGTGTCCATGACGGCGAAGCGGCGCTGCAGCACAGAGCGCGCGCCGCTGCTCTTGTCCGCCAGGTCGGCCGGGTGCGCCGCAGGCGGTACCGCCTGCCTGCTCGCGGCCGCACTGACCGCCACCGTGACCAGCAGCACGGCGGCGACCACGGTGAGGGACAGCCAGTCAGGTACGGCAGGCGCCCAGCCCGCCCCGGAGCCGCGCAAGGCCTCGAGCAGCAGCTTCACACCGATGAAGGCGCAGATGACGGCCAGCCCTTTGTTCAGGAAGCTGATCCGGTCGAGCACCCGGACGAGCAGCACGTAGACCTGCCGCAGCCCGCTCAGCGCGAACGCGTTGCAGGCCACGATCAGCCAGGCGCTGGTCGTGATGCCGAACAGGGCCGGGATCGAGTCGAAGGCGAACACCACGTCGGCCGACCCGATCGCCAGGGCGAGCAGCAGCAGCGGCCCGGCGACCGGCCGCCCGGACCGCCAGATGACGAGCCGGCCGTCGTCGTCACCGTCGGCCGCCCGCACCCGCTGCCGCAACCAGGACATCAGCCGGCTGCGCGGCTCCTCCGGCTGGTCGTCCTGATGACTTCGCACCAGGCTGACCGCGGTCCACAGCAGGATGCCCGCCAGCGGGTAGAACAGCCAGCCGAAACGGTCGATCGCCGCGGCGCCGGCCACGATGAGGGCTGACCGCAGCACCAGCGCCAGCAGGATGCCCGCCGCCAGGACACGGTGCTGGCGCCGCGCCGGTACGGCGAACCAGCGCATGATCACGTAGAAGATGAACAGGTTGTCCAGGCTCAGGCTGTACTCGGTGAGGTAGCCCGTGTAGAACTGCCGCGCCGACGCCCAGCCGACCCCGGCCCCGACGCCGATGCCGAAGAGCACCGCCAGGAACACGTACGCCCCGGCCCACACGGCCGCCGAACGCGTTCCGCTCACGGCCGGGCCACGGCGGGCGCCCAGCCAGATCTCCGCGGCGGTCACGACGACCAGGGCCGCGGCGGGCACCGCCCATGCCCACGCTCCGACTTCCATAGCGCACCTCCTCGCTGAACACGCATGGCAACAGAGGACGCCGCAGTGCTGCCCTGTCTCGCCGCCGCCGGGTGAACACGCTTAATAGGTATCCCTGCCCGCTCTCGACGAGGGTAGTCACGACGGCGAGATGTCGCGTCCGGATCAGCTGCCCGGCGCGGGCGGGGAGTACCCTCCTATTCGTGGAATGTGCCGGTCCGGCGGAGCAAGAGCTCGACGCGGAGTCTGCGGACTGGCTGCGCCGCTTGTCGGCCGGCGCCGGCGCCCGCCGGCAGGAAGCCGAAGGCGAGCTGCATGCCCGGCTGGTGCGAATCGCGCTGGCAGAGGTAGGCCGCCGGTCGGTCAGCACCCCGGTCACGGGACCCGAGCTCACTGATATCGCCCACCAGGCCGCCGGTGACGCGATGATCGCGATCCTCGCCAAGCTCGCGGACTTCCGGGGCGAGAGCCGCTTCACGACCTGGGCGTACCGGTTCGTCATCCTGGAGGTATCGGGCAAGCTCGGCCGCACTACTGGCGCAACCCGCCGGTAACACTCGACGCCGGCCAGTGGGAGCGGCTGCCCGACCGGCTCGGGATCGACCCGCAGCAGCAGGCCGAGTCGGCGGCCCTCCTGGCCGAGGTGCGCCGCGTCGTCGACGACGAGCTGACCGCGCACCAGCGGCGGATTTTCGTGGCGATCGTGGTCGACGGGATACCGCTCGACGCGCTCGGCGCACGGCTGGGCCTGCAGCGCAACGCCATGTACAAGGTGATTTTCGACGCGAGGCGTAAGATCCGCCGTGCGCTGGTCGCTAACGGCTATCTGGAAGAGCAGGACGTGGAGCCACGATGAGCGACTGGGAGAGACTGGACCGGTTCCTGCGAACCGATCCGCGCGACGCCGGCTGCGACGAAACGATGGCCGTCTTGCACATTTACGTCGACCTCATCCTGACGGGCGGTGACGCGGCCGAGCGCTACCCCGGCGTGGCCGCCCACCTGCTGGCCTGCGGGCCCTGCGGCGAGGACTTCGCCGGCCTGCTGACGGCGGCCGCCAGTGACTAGGGACCGCCAGGTGCTGGCCTTCGACCTGTACGGGACGCTCGTTGACCCGATCGCGATCTCCGGCGAGCTCGCGCAGGTGCTTGGCGACTCCGACGGGCGCGAAGCGGCTCAACTGTGGCGGCTCAAGCAGCTGGAGTACTCGTTCCGGCTCACCGCGATGGGTCATTACGAGGACTTCCGGCTGGTCACGTCACACGCGCTTGACTTCGCGCTCGCTTCCCTCGGCGCCAGCCTGCCGCGAGCGGAGGTACAGCGCCTCGCCGAGCTCTACGATCACCTGCGGCCGTTCCCGGACGCGGTCCCGGCGCTGCGGGCGCTGGCCGAGTCAGGGTACGAGCTGGCGGTGCTCTCCAACGGCAGTCCGGCGATGATCGGGAACTGCCTCCGTAACAGCGGCCTGGGTGAATTCTTCGCTCAGCTGATCAGCGTCGACGAGGTTCGGGTCTTCAAGCCGGCGCCCGTCGTCTACCGGCACGCGGCCGGGCGGCTGGACCTGCCGGCGGGGCGGATCCGGCTCGTCACCTGCAATGCGTTCGACAGCGTGGGCGCGAACGCGGCCGGCATGAGCACGGCCTGGGTGAACCGTTCAGCCGCCCCGTTCGACACGATCGGCCGGCCGCCCGACCTCACCGTGCCCGCCCTTGATCAGCTGCCTGCGGCACTGGCCGCACTTCCGTAGCCGGCGCCGCGCAGAATTCGCGGGTAAGACGTGCGGGCGAACCGACGCATACGGGGAGACGGCTTCTGTTCCGCACCGTCACCGACGTGAAGGAGAACCGCAATGCCCCTGCTCCACCCCGGTGACCCGTTCCCCCGGCTGACAATCAGCACTGTCGACGACCAGACGCTCACCGTCCCCGACACTTTCGCGGGCGACTTCGGCGTCGTGCTGTTCTACCGGGGCGCCTGGTGTCCCTACTGCAACGCGCAGCTGGCAGCGTTCCAGCGCTCCGGGCAAGAGCTGGCGGACGCGGGCGGCCGCGTCACCGCCCTCTCGGCCGACGACCGGCAGACCACCGCCGACCTGGTCGCGAAGCACAAGCTGACCTTCCCCGTCGGCTACGGCGCGGACGCCGCGGCCATCGCCGCACGCACTGGTGCCTTCGTCAACCCGGACCCGGTCTACCTGCAGTCGACCGGCTTCGTGCTCGATCCCGCGGGTAACGTCATCGTCAGCGTCTACTCAAGCGGCGCTATCGGGCGGCTCGTCCCCCATGATGTCCTCGGCTTGGTCCGCTACCTGCGCGAGCGCTTCCCGGCCGCGACGGCCTGACCAGACACGGAGGCAGCAGTGAGCGACACCGGTATCCGCTTCTACTTCGACCCCGTCTGCCCCTTCGCCTGGATGACCAGCAAGTGGGTGCGGATGGTGGCCGCGCAGCGGGACTACGCCGTCGACTGGCGGTTCATCTCGCTGCGGATGATCAACGCGGCGATCGACTACGACAGCCACTTCCCGGCCGGCTACGAGGAGGGTCATACCTCCGGGCTGCGCCTGCTGCGGGTGGCGGCCCGGGCGCGCGCCGAGCACGGCCGGGCTGCCGTCGGGCCGTTCTACGAGGCGGTGAGCAGCGAGATCTTCGACGCTCCCGGCGCGGACGCGCTGACGCCCGCCGTCCGGGGCAGCCGCGCCTTCGTCGAGCCGCTGCTCGCCCGGGCCGGCCTGCCCGCAGACCTGGCTGATGCCCTCGAGGACACGCGATGGGACGGCGCGATACGCGCCGAAGGTGACGAGGCACTGGCACTGACCGGCAAGGACGTCGGCACGCCGATCATTCAGTTCGGCCCGCCGGACGGCACCGCCTTCTTCGGCCCCGTGATCAGCCGCCTCCCGGCCCCGGAGGACGCCGTCCGGCTGTGGGACTACGTGACCGGCCTGGCTGGCTTCCCCGGCTTCGCCGAGCTCAAGCGGAGCCTGCGTGAGCGCCCCCAGCTGCGCAGCTTCGGCGTAGACCCTGGCGCGGCCGGGGCGGAAGAAGACTGGCACGCCGGCAGCCGCAAGTCGCCTTCCTAACGCGTACCGGGGCAGCCGTGTCAGTCGCGAGGTGACTCGCTGGCCGCTTGGCCAGGAGGAGCGCCGTTGGTGCTCCTCCTGGCCCGGCGCTGGCCCGTGCGCAGGCGCAGCGCGAACGCCACGGCCGATAGCAGGAACAGCGCGCCGGTCACCGCGAGCCAGTGCCAGAGGTAGGGGTCGAGCGGCAGGGTCGTCGTGGCAGGGAACCGGGTCGGCAGCCGGAAGATCAGCGGGAACCAGATCAGCAGCAGCAGGCCGGAAAGCGCCGCGGGGACGCGCAGGTAGTTAATCCACGGCACCGCGGGCAGCGCCTGCGGGCGGTGCCGGAAGACCGACGCGGCGGACCGGTCGGCGAGCGTGTAGAGCGGCATCAGCAACAGGTCGTGGCCGATGACCGCACCGATGAACCAGACGGGGATGCCGACGGCGTTGCTTGGCAGCAGCTCGGCCGCCGCGTACCCGGCCAGTGCGAAGCAGCCGACCATCGTGAGCAGGTTCAGCGGGCCTGCGCCGTACCAGCGCAGAAAGGAACGCAGCATGGTGACCGGGTGCGGGCGGCGGGCGCCAGGCCAGCGCGGGAAGCGGCGCACGGTCAGCTCCTGAACGTCAGGCTGGCGACCCACTTGGTGCAGTGCACACCGGGGCTGGCGGGGACGATTACCCGGGCCGGGTAGCCGTGATCGGGGGTGAGGTCGGCGCCGTTGACCCGCAGGGCCAGCAGCGAATCGGGATCCATGATCTGACCGGATGACAGCACGACCTGGCTGAACGCCCCGCCGCGTTCCATGGACTGCACCAGGACGCTAGCGGGACGGTCGACGCCGGCCATCCTGGCGAGATCGCGCAGCCGGACTCCCGCCCACACCTGGTTGTCGGTGGACCAGCCCTCGACGCAGGCGATCGGCAGGCTGGCGCTGTGCTGTGTCATGGCGAGCAGGTCGGCCCGGTGGAGTGCGGCGGGCTTCCTGCCGTCCTGACCGTCGCTGCCGAGGGCAAGCAGCCAGGCCGCGCCGGTCTCCGCGGCCCTGATCCCCGCACTCGCCGCGGTCTGGTTGACCTGGAAATCGTCGGGACCCCCGGGGCTCTGGCCGTGCGGCGCGAGCAGCGCGGTCCAGCGCAGCGGCCCGCCCAGCGACTGGCCCGCGGCCAGCAGGGCGATGAGGGCGGAGCCCGCGCCCGCGAACGCGAGCACCCCGCGGCGGGAGATCGTCGGCTCGGCCGGCTCGGTGGCAACCAGGTACCCGGCGTCTTGCGGCTCCGGACGGGTCCCGGCGAGGTTGGTGCGCAGTTCGGTGAGGAAGTTGCGGCTGCGCAGCGCCTTGATCATGACCGGCAGCTTGAGCGTCACGTGGACGACGAAGCCGGCGGTGAACACCCAGGCGCCGTAGAAGTGCAGCGGGTAGAAGGAGCCGGGGAACTTGTACCACGTCTGGATGTTCAGGATCCCGGTCGCGAACTCGAACACCGCCCCGCCAACCAGCAGAAAAAGCGACAGCCGCTCAAGCAGGTGGGCGGGGGAGCGCAACGGGGGCCACTCGAACAGCTTGGGCAGTACCGACCACAGCTTGAACAGCAGGACCGGCACCAAGACGAGGCCCAGGGTGACGTGCAGTCCCTGGTTGAGCCGGTACAGCCAGATGGGATGCGTGGGCCAGGAGAACAGGTAGAAGCCGAGGATCCCCTTGCCGGGGGTCTCGTCGTTGACCGGGCTCAGGTCCGGGTTGTAGGCGGCGTAGGACAGCAGGCCGGTCACGAACATCACCGGGATCGACGCGAGCAGCAGCAGGCCGAAGACGGAGGTCAGCCACGGGCCGCGAACCGGGCTGCGCCAGAACGACCGGCGGAACGGCCCCGGCGGGGGTTCATCGGGCATGAGCGATTTCAACCGCGGCCTCATGAGGTGCCCTTCGCGCCCGCGCGAGTCCCGGTTGCTCCGCCGAGCAGCGTGACGGCGGCCTGGCAGGAGCCGCCGCCGCGGGGGAGCCAGACGAACGCGGGACGCACGTCGACGCCGTCGACCGGGCGGAACAGCGCGGCCGGAACCCCGGCGAGCAGCGGCTGCGGGCACTGGAGGTAGTACTCGCCGAGTGCGGCCGGATACCCGGGCGGCAGCCCGGGACCGTCGGTGATGATCGCGCTGTACCGACGGGCGGCGACCGCTGCCGCCACACTGTGCCTGAAGCTCGCGATCGCGTTCTGGTTAGTGCCGCGCAGCACGTCGTAGGCCGCGTCCTGGTGCGCGGCGGGCGTCAGCCCCGCTGCCAGGCTGAGGCCGGGGTCCGCCGGGACCGCGATCGTTCCGCCGATCGCCCGCATGCCGGCGACCAGCCGCTCGCCGACGGCGCGGTCGGCCGCGGCGGGAATCGCCCGGGCCGGGTGCAGGCCACTGAGCAGCAGTGCCGTCTGGGCGAGTACGAGGCCGCCCGCCGCGGCGGACCGCCAGCCGGCCTGGCGGCCGAGCGCCAGGCCGGCCAGCAGCGCTACCGCGAGGTACGCGGGCAGCACGTCGTTGATGCCGCCGCCGCTGTGCACCAGGGCGGCGTAACCCTCGGCCGCCAGCGCCGCGCAGCCGGCCAGCAGCACCAGCGGCACCGTGCGGGCGCCGATCAGGGCAGCGCCCGCGGCCAGCCCGAGCGCGGTCGCCAGCGCGGTCCAGAACCAGCCGAAGCTGCTGCCGGTCAGCGAGTGCTGGCTCATCAGCTGGTAGACGTAGTAGAGATACCAGCCGCCGCTGGTGAGTCCGAGCACCAGGGTGCTGACGCCGAGGACCGTGATCTGGGTGAGCGCGACGACCAAGGCGAGACCGCGCCGCGGACCGGCCAGCAGTACCGCGGTCACCGCGATCCCCTCGGCGAGTCCGGTCTGCTTGGTCAGCGCGGCGGCGGCGAGCAGCACGCCGGCCGCGACTGCCCCGGGCGCGCCGCGCATCCACCGGGCGGCATACAGTCCGCCGATGCTCAGCGCGAGGAACAGCGAGTCAACCCGGGCGACGTCGAACCATGTGTCGGTGGCGGAGTAGGTCGCGGCGAACAGGCCGGCGGCGCCGATCCCGGCCGCGATGCTGCCCGTCTCCCGCTGGACCAGGCGGCCGAGCAGTGCGAAGCAGGCGAGCGAGGAGGCGAGCGAGACCAGCCGCAGCGTCAGGTACGAGTCACCGAGCACCCGTGCCGCGGCGGCCGACACGGCAAAGTACAGCGGCGGGTAGCCGTCAGGCACGTACTGCGCGGTCGGCGCCTGGTACAGCTGCTGGCCTGCCAGCAGGCGGTGCACCTCGACGAGGGAGTTCCCCTCAAGCCACTCGATCGCGAACGGGTAGCGCAGGCGGCTGACGGCGACGAACAGGTACGCGCCGATCGCGGCGAGCCCGAGCCCGGCCACGGCCAGCCGGGCGCCACGGGCCGCCGCAGGCCAGGGCATCCGCGCCCCGGACACCGGCCGGCGACTGTCCTGTCCGGGGGACTCCGTCTCCGCATTGCTGCTGATGATCACGCTATGCATTACATTCACCAGCCCCCTCTCACGGCAAGGAATCAGCTCATTACAAACTGAGGAGAGCGGGCCTCCGCGGCGGTTCTCCGGGGATGACGGGTCCTAGCCTCGGACCATGCGAGTACTAGTAACCGGCGGGGCCGGCTTCATCGGGTCTCACGTAGTCGAAGCGCTCACAGGCAGCGGCCATGAGGTGCGGGTGCTCGATGCGCTGCTGCCGTGCGTGCACCCCGGCGGCGTCCCGCCGTTCTCCGGCAATCCCGGCTTCGAGTTCACCCGCGGCGACATCCGCCACGCCGACGTGGTCGACGTGGCGCTGCGCGGCGTCGACGCCGTCTGCCACCTGGCGGCGATGGTCGGGCTGGGCGTCGATTTCGGCGACGCGCCGCTGTACGCGGGCTGCAACGACCTGGGTACGGCGGTACTGCTGGCGGCGATGGCGCGGGCCGGAGTCGGCCGCCTGGTGCTTGCCTCGTCGATGGTCGTCTACGGCGAAGGCGGCTACTCGTGCGGCGAGCACGGGCCCGCCGCCGCGCCGCCGCCCCGGCAGGCCGCTGACCTGGACGCGGGCCGGTTCGAGCCGCGCTGCGAGCGGTGCCGCGAGCCGCTGTCGCCGCTGCTGGTGCCAGAGGACGCGCCAATGGGGCCGCGCAACGTCTACGCGGCCACCAAGCTCGCGCAAGAGCACCTCGCCGGCTGCTGGGCCAGGGCGGCCGGCGGCCAGGCGGCGGCGCTGCGCTACCACAACGTGTACGGGCCGGGGATGCCGCGGGATACCCCCTATGCGGGGGTGGCATCGTTCTTCCGCTCGTCCCTGGAGGCCGGCCGCGCGCCGCGGGTGTTCGAGGACGGGGCCCAGCGGCGCGACTTCGTGCACGTCCGCGACGTCGCCGCCGCCACCGCCGCCGCGCTCGCCGCCGTCACTGGACCCGGCGTGCCAGGCGGTCCTGGCACGCTCCGCGCCTACAACGTGGGCAGCGGCACCGCGCGCACGGTCGGAGAGCTGGCATCCGCGCTGGCTGACGCCTACGGCGGTCCGCCGCCGGAGGTCACCGGCGAGTACCGGCTCGGCGACGTCCGGCACGTCACCGCGTCGAGCGAGCGCATCTGGCGGGAACTGCGCTGGCGGGCCGCCGTGCCGTTCGCCGAGGGCGTCGCGGAGTTCGCCGCGGTGCCGGCCGGCCGCAGGCGGGCCGGCCGGGTGCCGGCCTGATACCCCGCGGGGCTCAGCAGGCCGGCAGCCTCAGCTCAAAGCGGCAGCCGCCGCCGGCGTTCAGCACGCGCACGCTGCCCTGATGAGCTTCTGCGATACCGCGCACGATCGCGAGGCCGAGCCCCGCTCCGCTGTCGGGCTCAGGGCTGCGGGCGTCCGTACCGCGCCAGGCGAGATCGAACACATAAGGCAGGCTCGCCTCGGGAATGCCGCCGCACCCGTCGGCGACCGTCAGCAGCGCCTCCTCGCGCACCGGCGTGGCCTCGACGTAGACGCAGCCGCCAGGCGGGGTGTGCCGTATCGCGTTGGTCAGCAGGTTGGTGAGCGCGCGTGACAGCTCACGCGGGTCGGCGCGCACTGCCAGCTGCCGAGCCGCGCGGCCGGTTAGCCGGACGCCGCGGGCCCGTGCCAGTGCCTCAGTGCTGGCGAGCACGTCGCTCACCAGGTCGCTGAGCGCGATCTGGTCGAGGGACAGTTGCAGGGTGCCTGAGTGAATGCGGGACAGCTCGAACAGGTCGTCGACCATGCTTCCCAGCCGTTCGGCATCCGCCCTGATCTGCTTGTGGTAGCGGTGCGGGTCGGCCGCCAGGCCGTCTTCGAGTGCCTCGGCCATCGCCCGCAGCCCGGCTAGCGGCGTGCGCAGGTCGTGCGAGACCCACGCGACCAGCTGCCGCCGTGACTGCTCGAGGGCGCGCTCGCGCTCCCTCGACCGTGCCAGCTTGGCGCTGGTGTCCGCCAGCTCACCGGACAGGGCGGCGAATTCCGCCGACAGGGGGAGCGCCGGCGGCCGGAACCGGCCGCCTTCGTCGCCGAGCGAGCGCGCGGCCTGTCGCAGTGCGGCGCTGCCGGACTCCACCTGGCGCCCGAGCAGCCAGCTGAACGCGAACGCGACCGCGCCGGCGATGGCGCTGACCATCACCACGACGCCGAGGTCGTGCTGGGACAGGAACATCGCTTCCGCGCTCGCCAGCGTGCCCGCCACGATCGCGAGCACGGGCACGGCGCTGCTCACCTGGATAGACCGGCGCAGCGGGGCCCGGCGCAGCAGCCGGATGATGCCCATCCCCGCCAGGCCGACAGCGCTGGTGCAGCCCGCGGCGATCAGTACGATCTGCAGCTGGTCGTTCACGGCTGGCCCGCCTCCCAGCGGTAGCCGACTCCCCAGACGGTCTGCAGCTGGACCGGGGAGGTCGGTTCCCGCTCGACTTTCTCCCGCAGCCGCCGGACGTAAACCGTGATGACCGACAGGTCGCCGAACGACCATCCCCATACCTGCTCAAGCAGCTCGGCCCGGGTGAAGGCCCGGCCCGGGTTGCCGACGAGGAAGGCGAGCAAGTCGAACTCGCGTACGGTCAGCTCCAGTTCCCGCCCGTCGCAGCGGGCGCGGCGGGCCGCTACGTCGACCTCAAGCCGCCCCGAGCGCAAAGGAGGCGGCGGGCCCGTTAGCCCGGCGCCGTCCGCCTGGGTACCGTCAGCCCTGGCGCCGGCCGCGCGGGCCCGGCGCAGCACCGCCTGGACGCGCAGCGTCAGCTCGCGCGGGCTGAACGGCTTGGTCACGTAGTCGTCGGCGCCGCTCTCGAGCCCGCGCACGCGGTCGCTCTCCTCCCCGAGCGCGGTCAGCATGATCACGGGCAGCGGCACCCGCGTGTCCTGCTCCTCGCGCAGCCGGCGGCATACCTCGAGCCCGCTGATCCCGGGCAGCATGAGGTCGAGCACCACCAGGTCGGGCTGCCAGGTCGCGGCGAGCTCGAGGGCGGTGTTCCCGTCCACGGCGTGCCTCGGCTGCAGGCCGGCGTGGCGCAGGTAGTCCACGACAACCTCCGCCACGGTCAGGTCGTCTTCGACAACGAGAATGCGTGCGTCCACAAGCCGAGTGTAGGTACGAATGTCATCTGGCTGGAGCGGTCAGTCGCGCATTTGCGCCCTGCGGCAAATCTTTTCCTTGGATTGTCATAATTTTCTGCCACGGTAACCAGGAATGACGAAACGGCGCCCTGGGCTGGAGTTCCTCGCTTTGTAAGGCTTTACCGCCAGTGCCGGCGCGGCCCTGGTAATAACGTCACTCAGGTGATCGTTGACGTTATATTGCCCTGCCTGAACGAGGTTTCCGCAGTGCCCTGGATTCTGGACCGGATGCCCCCGGGTTTCCGTCCGATCGTGGTCGACAACCGTTCCACGGACGGGTCGGGCGAGCTTGCCAGGTCCCTCGGCGCGACGGTGGTGGCCGAGCTCGCCCCGGGCTTCGGGGCGGCCGCCCACGCCGGGCTGCTCGCGGCGACCAGCGACCTGGTGTGCTTCTGCGACTGCGACGGCAGCCTCGACCCGCGACAGCTGCCGCTGCTGACCACGCCGCTGCTGGCCGGCCAGGCCGACCTGGTCCTCGGCCGTCGCCGCACCCGCCAGCGGAACGCCTGGCCGCTGCCGGCCCGGGCAGCCAACTGGGAGCTGGCACGCCGGGTCAGGCGCCGCACGGGTCTGGCGCTCAGGGACCTGGGGCCGATGCGCGCGGCCGGCCGGGAAGCGCTCCTCGGCCTCAACCTCGTCGACCGGCGGTTCGGGTACCCGCTCGAGATGGTCATGAACGCGGCCGCGGCCGGCTGGCGCGTGTCCGAGGTCGAGGTGGCCTACCTGCCGCGAATCGGGAAGTCAAAGGTGACCGGCACCGTGCGCGGCTGCGTGCGCACGGTGCGGGACATGAGCGAGGTGCTCGCCCGGTGACCGCCGCCGCGTCCGCAGCGGAGACCACCCTGCTTGTCATCGCGAAACAGCCGGTGCCCGGCCGGGTCAAGACGCGCCTCGTGCCGCCGTGCACCTACGAGCAGGCCGCCGCGCTTGCCGAGGCCGCGCTCGCCGACACGCTGCACACGGTCTTGGAGGTGCCAGCCAGGCGGCGCCTCCTGGTGCTCGAAGGCGAGCCTGGCCCCTGGCTGCCCGACGGGTTCGACATCGTGCCGCAGTGCGGCGGCGCGCTCGACGAGCGCCTTGCCGGCGCCTTCGCCGCCGTGCGCGGTCCCGCGCTGCTGATCGGCATGGACACCCCGCAGGTCACGCCCGGCCTGCTGGCAGCCGACTGGCGAGAGACCGACGCCGTGTTCGGCCCGGCCGCTGACGGCGGATTTTGGGCGCTCGGCCTGCGCGAGCCCGATCCGGCGCTGCTGCGCGGCGTCCCCATGTCGACTCAGGTCACCGGCGCGATCCAGCGCGCTCGCCTGGTCGCGGCAGGGCTGCGGGTCACCGACCTGCCGATGCTCCGCGACGTGGACACGGCCGCCGATGCGCTGGCCGTGGCACGCCAGGCACCGCGGAGCCGGTTCGCCGCGCGGGCGCTTGAACTCGCCCCTGTCCTGTGGCGGTCCGTCCGCGTGACCGGAGAA
Source organism: Trebonia sp. (assembly GCA_036501515.1). Lineage (GTDB taxonomy): Bacteria > Actinomycetota > Actinomycetes > Streptosporangiales > Streptosporangiaceae > Trebonia. The sequence goes on from DASYAD010000057.1 coordinate 25,700, forward strand.
GGCGTCCTCGGGGAGACGGCGTGAGATCAGGGGCAATCGCCTTGTACGAAGAGGCACTGCGCGGGCCCGCTGCGGCGCTGGTCCTGCGGACGGCCGACGGCCGCGCGCTGCCGCTTGAGATACCCCGGTGGTGCGGGCGGCCCGATGCCGCGGACGAGGAACTGCTCGGGTACTGCCTCGGCCCCGTCGTCGACGTCGGCTGCGGCCCCGGCCGGCTGACTATCGCGCTGACCGAACGCGGGATCCCGACGCTCGGCGTGGACATCTCACGGGCCGCGGTCGCGCGGGTGCGCGAGGCCGGGGCACCCGCCCTGCACCGCTCCGTGTTCGATCCGCTCCCCGGGCAGGGCCGGTGGGCGACCGTGCTGCTCGCGGACGGCAACATCGGCATCGGCGGCAGCCCCGCCAGGCTCCTGCGGCGCTGCGCCGAGTTGCTCGCGCCCGGAGGCCGGATCCTGATCGAGGCAGAACCGGGTGACGTCGACGAGCAGCTGACCGGGTGGCTCGAGCATCCCGACGGCCGGCGCGGCCCGGTTTTCCCCTGGGCCCGGATGGGCGCCGGCGCCTTGCTGCGCGCCGTCACCGACGCCGACCTGCGCGTCACCGCGCAGTGGCAAAACGCCGGCCGTGCGTTCGCCTGCGTGTCGTAAGTCCGTTTCATTCAAGACCCCGCCAGTCTCGCGCAGCGATCATGGTCAGCAGTACTCCGACGACCGAGTGAGGAGCTGGACCGTGCAGCCGCGCATCCATGTCATCACCCTTGCGGTAGCTGACCTCGACCGGGCCCTGGCGTTCTACCGTGACGGACTGGGTTTCCAGACCGAAGGCCTGATCGGTACCGAATTCAAGGGGGACGAGACAATCCCCGACGGAACGACAGCGGTGTTCCTCCTCGACGACGGGCTCATGCTGTCGGTGTATCCGCGCTCCGAGCTTGCCAAAGACGCCGCCGTCCCACTCACCGCGCCGAAGCCGGGCGAGTTCAGCATCGGGCACGTGGTGGCCAGCCGGGCGGAGGTCGATGAGGTCATCGCGCAGGCCGGAGCGGCCGGAGCGGCCGTCACCGAGCCACCGCACGACCGGCCGTGGGGCATCTACTCGGGTTACTTCCACGACCCCGACGGCCACCTGTGGGAGATCATCTGGAACCCCGCGCTGGACCCCGCTTCGTGCTGATTTGTGCAGGCCGAGACCCCGCCCGCGAACAGTGCCCGCGCAGCGGCCGAGCTCAGAATAGGCCGGTATGCCGGAGGTCGGGCGGGCGCCCGTCCGGGTCAACGGCGAGCCGGTAGAGCGGCCGGGCCCACCGTGCGGTCCAGGTCCCGATCGCCGGCGGCCGGTGCTCGCGCACGCGGCCCGCGGGGCGGGGACCCTGCTGGCCCTTCTCATGCCAGGCGTCCAGCGCCGCGGCGCTTCGCCGCCACGCGGCGAAGCCAGCGTGCAGGTCCAGCATTTCCTCATCAGGGACCCCCGGCCCGAGGTGCTCGCGCCACAGTCGCAGGCGCAGCTCCCTGGGCAGCGTCCGTGCTCCGTCGCCCTGGCCGCCCGGGTCCAGGGGCGCCCGCTGGTCGCGGGCGCTGTCGATGACGCTGCAGCAAACCTCCGAGTCGTGCGTCCAGGAGCGCAGGTTCAGGTTGTCAGAGCCGGCGGCCAGCCACACGTCGTCGATCATGCAGAGTTTGGCGTGCACGTAGATGGGCCAGCCGGCCTCGTTCTCCAGGTCGTAGACGGCCACGCGGTCCCCGCCGGCCGCACGCACGATCGACAGCGCCTCCTGCTGGCCGATCCGGTTCAGCGGCCCGGAGACCCGGCCGTCGCGGTCGGGGTGCCGTGGCACCACCGCGATCATCCGGAGTTCAGGCGACCTGGTGAGCGCCGCGGCGAACACCTTCCCCACCTCGGGCGACCACAGGTACTGGTCTTCCACGTAGATCAGCGCCCGGGCGCGGGCCAGCGCCTTCGCATAGGCGAGGGCGATGCTCCGCTCGCCCCGGGGCGCGAACGGGAACGGCACCCGCTTGGCCGGGTAGGTCCGCAGTACCTGCACCGCCATCGCCCCGGCGGGCGGCGGAGCCAGCGCCCGCGGAGGCAGCTTCCCGACCGGTCTCAGCTGGCGCGCGATCCGCTTGAACCACCGGCGGTCGCGGACCCGGCGCCCGAGGGGCGTCGGATCGCTCCAGCGCTCGCGGAAAATCTCCGACAGGTCCCCGACGGCCGGTCCCCTGACTTCCAGCTGCACGTCGTGCCAGGCCGGGCGGGGCCCGTACCGGTCGTCCATCGGGATCGGCTGCGGATCACCCTCGTGCAGTTCGTCGTCGCCCCGGCCATGGCACAGGTCGATCCCGCCCGTGAACGCGACGTCGTCGCCTGGCCGGCCGGCCCGGTGCACCAGCACGATCTTCTGGTGGTGCGAGCCGAACCTGGCGACCCGCTCATCGAGGAGAACTTCCCCGCCGGCTACGTTCAGCACCTCTCCGATATGGAGTGCCTCGCGCTGGCTGTACCCCGACAGGTCCGGGTGCGAACGCCACACCAGCGCCCGCACATCGGCCCCGCTGTCCAGGGCCTGGGTCATGACCGACCCCAGTTCTGTCCCGTGCCCGGCCAGCCGCTGGCTGACGTCGCCCCGCCAGTCCAGGAACCACACCTGGTCCCCGGGTCCCACCTGCGAGAGCTCTGCGTGCAACCGGGCGAAGTAAGCGGCGCCGTGGACCAGCGGTACGACCGCGTTTCCGTCCGTCCACCCGCGGCCATTACCGTGACGCCGGTCAATCTCCGACGCGTCGTTGCCGCGTTCCGCCGCACTCAGCAGCCAGTGCCGCTCGGCCGGAAGGTCCGCGTTCCCGCCGCCGCCGGGCCCTTCCTGAGCTGGAGGCATGCCAGGACCTTCTCCGTCCGAGCTGAACCGCGCATCCCCCGCACCGGGTGAGGTTCAGCGCTCGCAGCCGGAAGACGACCCGTTTAGCGGGAGGCGCACGGTGAACACCGCGCCGCCGTCCTGGTGATTGGCCGCGTTGACGTCACCGCCGTGCAAGCGGGCGTTCTCCCAGGCGATCGCCAGGCCCAGGCCGCTCCCGCCGGAACGCGCCCGGGCCGTGTCGGCTTTGTAGAACCGGTCGAAGATCCGCGGGATGGCGGCCGGGGGGAGCCCGTGGCCGTGATCCCGTACTTCTACTGCCAGCTGCCGGTCGCCGTGGCTGTCGGACTGGATGCGGGCCCGCACGGTCACCGGCGGGCCGCCGTGACGCAGTGCGTTGCCGACGAGGTTGGCGAGGATAACGTCAAAGCGGCGCCGGTCCAGCCGTGCGGTCAGCCCCGCGGGGACGTCCGTGCTCACGGTGGACCAGCCCCGCGCTCGCAGGCACTGGCCGACGGCGTTCGAGATAGCGGTTTCGTCAGTGACGAGCTGCGCGGTGCCGGCGTCGAAGCGGGAGATCTCGATGAGGTCTTCGACGAGCCGGTTGAGGTGCTTAACCTCCTGCCCGACCAGCCGCGCGGCCGTCGCGGCGTCTCCGGTCAGTTCCGGGTGCTCGTGCAGGATGCCGACGACGGCCGTCATCGCGGTCAGCGGCGTGCGCAGCTCGTGGGACACGTCGCCGGCGAACTGCCTGGCCCGTGCCTCCAGCTGTTCCAGGTCGCCGATCTTCTCCTCCAGGGCGGACGCCATCTCGTTGAATGACATGACCAGCTGGGCGAGCTCGTCCCGGCCTTGTGGCTGGATCCGGACCGACAGGTCGCCGCCGGACATCCGCCGCGCGGCCTGGGCCAGCCGCCGCACCGGCCGCAGGACCGGCCGGGAGGCGGCGAACGCCAGGACGGTGATGAACGCCAGCAGCAACAGGACGGCAACGCAGAGGACCAGGATGAGAAACGGCGTCGGGCGGGGGCCGCCGTGATGCGGAGTGTTCCGTTTGTAAAGGAAGGAAAGAGTCCCCGGAGGCAGGATCAGCAGGTCGTTCAGCCGGGGGAAGAGCGGGAGCAGCAGGTTGACGACCCACTGGAACGCGACCGCCGCCACCAGCGCCACCACGATGAACGCGAGGATCAGGCGCCTGTGCACGGGATCTCCTCCTCCGTTACACCGGGCCGAACCGGTACCCGAACCCGCGGACCGTCTGGATGTAGCGCGGCTGCGCAGTGTCGGCCTCGATCTTCGCCCGCAGCCGCTGCACGCACGCGTCGACCAGCCGGGAGTCCCCCAGGTAATCGTGCTCCCAGACCAGGTCGAGCAGCTGCTCGCGGGAGAATACCTGCCGCGGCGAGCCGGACAGGACCAGCAGCAGCCTCAGCTCGGTCGGGGTCAGTGAGACATCCGCGCCGCCCCGCCGGACGATGAGCGAGCCGCGGTCGATCATGAGCTCGCCGTACGTTTCCGCCGGCGAGCCGGCCCTGGCCGTCCTGCGGATCACCGCGCGGATACGGGCATCGAGCACGCGCGGCTCCACGGGCTTCACCACGTAGTCGTCGGCGCCGGCCTCAAGGCCCCCGACGATGTCCAGGTCATCGCCCCGTGCGGTCAGCATGATGACCGGGACGTCGCCGCCGCGGCGCAGCCGACGGCAGACCTCGAAGCCGTCGAGTCCCGGCAGCATCAGGTCGAGCACCACGACGTCAGCGGCGGCGCCGGGGAAGTCCCGGAGCGCCGCCTCGCCCGTCTCGGCGGCCCGTACCTGGTAGCCGAGACGGCGCAGGGCCAGTTCCAGGCCCTCCCGGGCGGCCGGATCGTCTTCGACCAGCAGAACGGTTGCCATTACCTGCCATTATGTCGCCGTGTGGGCGCCGGATGCTCCCCGTCGCTGCCCTGACTACACGCCGCCCGTGTCACGGACCAGTCCCGGGATTGTCATGAGCGTGTCACAGGCGCCCGCCCGGCGCCGGCTGTGACACAGCTGTGACGGCAGGCGGACGCACCGGTGAAGCCGGCCGCGCACCGTCGCAGGCATGTACTCAACGAACAGCCGGGCCGAGCGGGACCGGGGCGGAACGCGATCCGGTGGCTGGCGCGGCAGAGGAAGCCGGACGCTGCTGACCGCGCTCGCCTGCCTGGCCGGATTCGGCTGCCTGGCCGGTTTCGTCATCACGGTGGCGCACCGGGCTCCGCTGCGGCCAGCGGCCCGCGCACTGCCGACGGCCCTTTCCCTGCCGACGGCGCGGCCTTCCGCGGCTTCCGCGCCAGTTGCCGGGTCTGCCACCGCGAGCGGGCCGCGGCTGGGCGCGGTCTCGTGGCCGGCCGACGGAGTCTCGGCCGCCAGCGTCAGCGGCTACGGCGTGACGGACGGCCCGGGCGCGACCAGGCAGGTGCCGATCGCCAGCGTCGCCAAGCTGATGACCGCGTACGTGATCCTGCGCGACCATCCGCTGCCCGCGGGCGGATCAGGTCCTGGTATCACCGTCGAGCCGTCGGAGGCAGCCGGGTACCCGGCGCAGGCCGCCGACGGTGACTCGCTGGTGGCGGTCGCCGCCGGGGAGGCGATCACCGAGCGCCAGGCGCTGGAAGCGCTGCTGCTGCCCTCGGCCGACAACATGGCCTGGATCCTCGCGCGGTGGGACGCCGGCGGCGAAGCCGCGTTCGCCGCCCGGATGAACGCCGCCGCCCGCAGCCTGGGCATGACGGGCACCCGCTACACGGACCCGTCAGGCCTTGACCCGTCCACCGTCAGCACCGCGGCCGACCAGGTGCGCCTCGGCCTGGCGGCGCTGCAGGTGCCCGCGCTGGCCGCGATCACGGCGCAGTCCTCGGCCGTCGTTCCCGTGGCCGGCCTGGTCCGCAACACCAACACGCTGCTTGGCCAGGACGGGATCGTCGGCCTCAAGACCGGCAGCACGCAGGCCGCCGGCGGCTGCCTTCTCGTGGCGGCGCGGCAGGAAGTGAACGGGCGCAGCACGCTGATCGTGGCTGCGGCCTTCGGCCAGCCGGGAACCACCGGGACCATCCTGCCGAACGCACTGCGGGCCGGCCACGACCTCGTGCTCGCCCTGGAAACGGCCCTCGACCCAGGCGCGCGGCCCGGCGCGCGCGAAAACTCAGCCGTCCCACTAGGGAGATCGCAATGACGCGGGTGGACATGCCGGAGTCCGGACAAGGCGGCGCGAGCTGCCCGGTTAACAGCCGCGGGGCCTGGCGGGCAGGCATCCGCCGGGTGATCCGGGGCGGCGCACGGCCGGGCCCGTGGAAGCGCGGCCTGGTGATCGCGGCCCTGGCGCTGCTCCTGGCCGCGGTCATGCTGCTGCACGCGCAGATCCCGGACTGGCGGTGGAACCTCGGCAGCCTGGTGGAGACCGTCCTGCCGTGGCTCGGCCTGCTGATCCCGGTGCTGCTGGCCGCGGCGCTGCGGCGCCGCTCGGCCGCCGCCCTGGCCGCGCTGGTGCTGCCGGCCGTGGTGTGGCTGAACCTCTTCGGCGGGGTGCTCAGCGACAAGTCAGGCCCTGGCGGCTTCCTCACCGTGGCCAGTGAAAACGTGGACGCGGGCAACCCGGACCCGGCCGCCACCGCCCGCGACCTGGCCGCCTCGGGCGCGGACGTGCTGGCGCTGGTTGAGCTGACACCGCAGGCGGCCGCGACCTACGAGAAGGGGCTGGCCAGGGCGTACCCGTACCACACGCTCCAGGGCACGGTCGGCCTGTGGAGCAAGCTGCCGCTGTCGGACGTCCAGCCGATCGACATCATGGACTACGGGCCGCTGGCGCGCACGATTCCGGCCGGCTCGAAGCTGCCGTCGAACCGGGCGCTGCGCGCCACGGTAACCACGGACCACGGGCCGCTGACGGTCTACGTGGCTCACCCGGGGTCGGTAAGGGTCAATCCCGAAGCGGGCTTTTCTACCGCCTCGCGCGACATCGGCGTGCAGGCGCTCGCCCAAGCCGTCGCTGCCGGCCCAGGTAAGCGGATCGTGCTGCTCGGCGACCTGAACGGCAGCACGGACGACCGTGCGTTCGCGGATCTCACCGCGCAGCTTCAGTCGGCCCAGGACGAGGCGGGCGACGGTTTCGGTTTCACCTGGCCGTCGTTCTTCCCGATGGTTCGAATTGACCAGATCCTGGTCAGGGGCGTGAAGCCGGACAGCTCCTGGGTGCTGCCGGCCAACGGCAGCGACCACAGGCCGGTAGAAGCGAGGATCAGCTGGTGAACGCCGCGGTTCCCTGGGACCAGGGGGTGCCTTGCGGGTAACCTTCATGCCGCGTGCTTGTTGCGGTAGTGACGAACGGCGTTACGAGCCGGGGAGGTCGCCGTCCGGTGCCGACACTGAGGATCGCGGAATACCCGCGACCGGATCATGTCCTGCTCCACCTTTCCGACACCCACCTGATCGCGGGCGACAAGCCGTTGTACGGGGCCGTCGACGCCGACGCCCGGCTGCAGCGGCTGCTCGGCCGCATCGAGGCGGCGCGGATCACCCCGTCGGCGCTGGTTTTCACCGGCGACCTCGTGGACGCGGGGGAGCCGGCCGCCTACCAGAAGCTGCGGGCCCTGGTTGAGCCCTTCGCGGCCCGCCTGGGGTGCCCGGTCGTGTGGGTCACGGGCAATCACGACGACCGCGCGGCGATGCGGGAGCATCTCCTCGGCGATCCCGCATCCGGGGACCCGCTGGACCGGGTGTTCTTCGTCGACGGCCTGCGGATCGTGGCGCTCGACACGAGCGTGCCGGGCCGCCACTACGGCGAGGTGACCGACGCGCAGCTGGAGTGGCTCGCGGGAGTGCTCGGCGCACCTGCACCGTTCGGTACCGTTCTCGCGATGCACCACCCGCCGTTGCCGACCGTGGCTGACCTCGCTGTCGCGGTCGAGCTGCGCGAGCAGCACCGGCTCGCCAAGGTGCTGGCAGACACTGACGTGCGTGCCATCCTGGCCGGTCACCTGCATTACTCGTCGTTCGGGACATTCGCCGGCATCCCGGTCTCCGTGGCCTCGTCGGCCTGCTACACCCAGGACCTGGCGTTCGAGCAGGCGGGCACCCGTGGCCGGGACGCCGCGCAGGCGTTCAGCCTGGTGCATGTGTACCCGGACACGGTGATGCACTCGGTCGTGACGATTGACAGCGGTTCCGCTGTCGGCGAGGCGGTCACCGCGCAGCAGGCGCGGTCGCGGCTCGAACAAGCCGGAATCGTCATCCCGGATGCCCCGCGGGTTCCCCGTCACGTCGACCCCGCAGTTTCGGGCGCTAACGCCGGGCAGTGAACGCGTAACCGCTACGCCGCGAAGCTCGACACGTCCTGCAGCTGGCCGGGGTGCCCGGTCGTATCCAGCTCCCACGGAGCCGGATACGGGAAGTAGCCGGCGAGGAAGTTCAACACGGTCGCGGCGCGGTAGCTTTCGTCGCCCTGCTGCTCGCTGCCGTCGTTGAGGCAGAAGAAGTCGGTATCGCGCCTGGCCGACAGGCCGGCGAGCAAGCTCAGCCCGGCCGGGGCGGTCGTGTCGACGTAGCAGACGCGGGCTGACTCCTGCGGTACCGCGCGGCCGGTGAGCACCGCGTAGTAGTGGTACAGCGAGTTCGTGACCGAGATGTCAGTAGCCGAGCGGAACCGGCTGGACTGGGTGGCGGCGAACTCGGCCGGGAACTCCGCCTCCAGTTCGAGGAGGACGCTGCGGCGCAGCGGTGCCGGCGCGTGCGCCAGGTGGCGGGTGATCAGGTAACCGAACCGGTCGGCCAGCAAACGGCGGTTGTTGCGAGCGGCGTTCTCGTGACCGCTGCGACTGGTCTCTACTGCGCCGCCGCCGATCCTGACCGGCGACTCGATGAACCTGCTGATGCCCGCCGGGGTGAAGAACATCGACGGCGCCACCGGGCGGCCGAAGAACATGTCGTCGTTGCAGTACAGGAAATGCTCGGCCAGCCCGTCGATGCGGTGCAGCTGGCTTTCCACCGCGTGCGAGTTGAACGTCGGCAGCGCGCTCGCGTCGGAGAAATGCTCGGACGCGCGCACGACGCAGACCCGGGGGTGATCGGCGATCAGCCAGTCAGGCAGCCGCGAGTCGGTGACGATGAAGACCCGCCGCACCCAGGGTGCGTTCTGGTCCACCGAGCGCAGGGCGTAGCGCAACTCGTCAATCTGACGGGTTCGCGCGTCGGCGTCGTCGCCGTCACCGAGCACGGCACGGGCCAGCAACGGGGCGCGGCGGGAGGACAACGCCGGATCCGTCCCGTCCACCCAGGAGAACACGACGTCGATGTCGAAACCGACGTCATTGACGTGCGGGTCGAACATGCCCGCCAGCGTGAGCCACCGCCGGCCGAACAGTTCCACCGTGACCGGCTCCAGTTCGGCCACGTCGAACTGGTCGCGGGTCAGCGCGTTGACACGCGGACAGGTCACGCTGTGCGCGCCGACGGTCCAGCATTCCAGCTCGACCCACCGGCTGGTGTCGGTGCCACGGCCCACGCGGATAAGGCCAGGTGCGGTCTCGGTCCAGTCGAATCCGTCGGCGCGCAGGTCGGCCAGCACCCGCATCGCGCTACCCGCCGCCGCGGTGCCGGGCCCTGAGCTGGCAGTGGCGACTGCTATGCCCCGGGTGTGGCGGACGAGCCAGATCGAGAGCCCCGCCGCGACGAGCCGGTCGTACAGCGTTTGCAGGTCAGCGACGGTGCCGGGGTGAACGGACGCGATCAGGGTCTTGGGGCCTGCGGCGATGGCGGCAGCCATGGGTGGACCCCTTCGTTACGGCATCGACGCCAAATCCTGGCTGCAGAAAATTCACTTCGCCAGAAGCCTCATCTGCCGAAACAGTAACAGAATATCCGCTTACCGCAACATGTCCGGTAACCGGCGAATTCGTTAACACAGGGGAAACGTGCACACGGGCGCCGTCGGCAGAAACACCGGAGCGGCATCGCTCGGCCCGCCGCGGCCACGGTGTACGGGCACGCGACCGCTCTTTCGCAGGCACAGGGCTCGACGGCACGCCTGACCACGCCTGCTGCTGACGGGCGATGCTAAAGCGATCGCATCCGCAGCGGAAGGAAACCCAGTCGCCGGGTCCCTGAATATTCCACTTACCGTGACAGCCGCGTCGGCTGGTCCACAGAAGTTTGCATGGCGGCCGAGACTCGCGGCCGCCATGGGACCTAACGCGCGCCTAGCCGCCGCCGAGGCGGCCGGGTCAGCTAACTGGCCCGGCTGACACACTGCGGCGGCGGCCCGGCGCGTTAAGTCTTAGAGCGGGCGAACGTTCTCCGCCTGCGGGCCCTTCTGGCCCTGGGTCGTGTCGAACTCGACCTTCTGGTTCTCGTCGAGAGAACGGTAGCCGGAGCTCGAGATCGCGGAGAAGTGCACGAACACGTCCGCCGTCCCGTCATCGGGGGCGATGAAACCGAAGCCCTTGTCGGCGTTGAACCACTTCACTGTTCCTGTTGCCATCAGTCCATATCCTTTTATCCGCGATACAGCGACGCGACATCGCCGCGCCCACCGTGAGCTTACCGGTCCTGGCGCACTGTGCAGGGCCGACCGTCATTTCCGGTGGTGCGCGGCGCACTGTCAACCGGGCATAGGCTGGCAAATGCGACCGCACCCCGCTGCCGGGGCCGCCGCTACGACGACGCCAGGCCGGCCAGGCCAGGCGCGCGGCCAACAGCGGCGGAGAGGATCCCCGCAGATGACAGACGACGTGCTCGCCGTAGTGCCCAGCCAGGCCGACCAGGAGGTCAGCGGCCTCCGCTGCCAGGAGTTCGCCCGGACAGAGCGCGGCTGGGAACGGTGTCACAGGAACCAGCACACCCCAGACGGACGGCATCATGTGCGCGACCGGTCATGGTCGACGGACGGGAGCACGCCGCAGCTACGCCTCGGCCAGTCCTGCACGGAGGCTTGCACGTGGCCGGACCTGGTGCTGAAGTACCGCGGCAGGCTGGGCCGGCCAGCCTGACCGCGGGTGCTCCCAGCCGAGCTGGCTAGCTGACCTCCCCGGCCGCCGCCTGGACTGCCTGGTCGATGTCCTTCGGGCTCACGTCGAGGTCCTTGGCGATGCGCTTCTCGGCCTTCAAGGTGGCCTTCTGCACGGCCTGCCCTATTTTGCTTTCTCCCACCACCACGAGGGCGGCCTGGCCGTCGTCGATGATGTCGCCGAGTTCCTTGACGTCGGCCCGGGACATGCCGCGCCACAGATGGCCGCCGACCCCGCCGATCGCCGCGCCGACCAGGGCCGTGCCCACGATCGCCGGCGGGAACAAGATGCCGACGACGGCCCCGGCCGCCGCCCCTCCCCATGCACCGTGCCGGGTAGCCATCTCGTCCTTGTTGACGTGCACCTTGCCGTTGGCGGCTTTCGTGACCACGGCGGCGTCGTACGTTCCGACCGCTCCCGCGGAGTGCAGGCCCTTCACCACCTGGTAGTCGTCCCTGGCCTGCGTCTCGTCTGGGTAGGTACCGATAAAGATGAAGGTTGATTCTGGCTGCGCCATGTCGTGCTCCCCCCGTTGCCCCCGGCCGGTGTCCGGGGCTGGCGGGATCCACGCTGCCACCGCCGCTGGCCGCGCGCATAACCCGATCGGGGCGAAAACGCGGCCCTCAGGCGCGGAGCTCAGCGCCGCTACGAGCGGGTTGACGTGGTTATGGGGTGGCGCGTCACGTGTCTTTGCGGCGGATCAGGTCGCGGAGCTGGTGCCGGTCGGTGATCCCGAGCTTGGGGAAGGACCGGTACAGGTGCGAGCTGACCGTGCGCGGTGACAGCAGGAGCTGGTCGCCGATCTCGCGGTTAGTCAGGCCGCCGGCCGCCAGCCGGACGATCTGCCCCTGCTGTGGCGTTAGCTCAGCCAGCGGGTCGACAGCGTCTTGCGCGGCCGGAGTAACTATTCCGCTCGCCCTGAGCTCTGCCTCAGCGCGGGCAGTCCAGGACCGCGCCCCGAGCCGCCGGAAGGTTTCCAGTGCCGCCAGCAGCTCCGGCTTGGCCTCGTTGATCCGGCGCCGGCGGCGCAGCCATTCGGCGTAGTCAAGGCGAAGCTGCGCGCGCTCGAACGGCCACTGGTCGCCTGCGGGGTCGGTGAGCGCGGCGGCGAAATGGGTGCCGGCGTCGGCCGGGTCAGCCAGGATGCCGCGGGCCCGGGCGATGAGCTGGGCGAGCCGGGCCGACGGGGCGTTGTCCAGGCGGCCGACGGCGTACTCGAGCAGGCGGCGGCCGTCGCCGCGCCGGTCCGCGCGGGCCGCGGCCGCGGCGATATCGGCCAGCCCCGCGTACGAGAAGATGTTGTGGACGGGCACGCCTTCCGCGCTGAACAGCTGGCGAAGCGGGGTGAAGGCGAGGAAGTGGGCGCCCTCGGCCATGGCTGCGAGACCGAGCGCCCGCCGGGCCCGGGCGGCGATCAGCCCGCTTTCCGCTGGCGACACGGTGGCGAGAGCCCGTTCAGCGTGCTTGCGGGCGGCGGCGGACTTGCCCTGCATGGCCAAGACGGTCGCCGTGACCGCGGCGGCGGACGCGGCGACCATCCCCATCTGGTTCGCCTCGCCCAGGTCAGCGGCTTCCGCGGCGGCTTCCAGCGCCTCGTCCCACCGCCCGGTGTCGGTGTACAGCCAGCCGAGCGTGGTCAGGCCGCCGCCGCTGGCACCGCGCGAGCCCGGTCCGCGCAGCTGGCCCATGGCGTCCTGCAGAAGCTGAACCGCCAGGCCGGACTCGTCAAGCAGCCAGGCGGCGGAACCGATTCGCCACAGGTCCCGCTCTGCCAGGGGAGCGCCGGCCGCCCGCCGCAGAGCGGGGACGAGCTCGCGGCCGCGCCCGAACGGGTCGGTGCAGGCGAGTATCCAGGCTTCCCGCGGGCTGGCGTCGGGGGACGGCGGATGCCGGCGCTTGAGTATCCGCAGGACCCGGCTTACGGCCTCGCGGCCGGCGGGGGCACCCGCCTGGTACGCGACGGTGGCCGCATCCGCCAGTGCCTCCCAGGCCAGGGCCGGGAAGTTAGCGGCGGCTTCCTCAGCGACCGCGATGAGCGATGCGAACGCCGCCGAGAGCCGGCCCGAGTACGCCAGCGCCCAGCCGGCGGTGCTGCCCGCGGTGAGCCGGAGCTCCGGGTCCGCCGTGATCACCAGGGCACGGGCGGCGAGATCCTGGACCCAGTCCCCCTGGCCGGCGGTGACGGCGGCTGAAGCGGCGGAAACGAGCCGTCGCGCCTCGTCCCGCGGGTCAGGGCTGAGCTCAGCCGCGCGCTCCAGTGTCAGCGCCGCGGCGGCCGCGCCCCCGCGGCGCCGGGCGTGCGCGGCGGTGGTCTCGAGCAGCGCCGCCACGTGTTCGTCGGGCTGCGGGGACGCGGACGCCAGATGCCAGGCCTGACGGTCCGGCTGGTCGTCAAGCGCGCGGGCTATTTCGCGGTGCACCGCGGCGCGCCTGGCGAAGGGGGCGGAGTGGTAGACCGCCGACCGGACAAGCGGGTGGCTGAAACGCAGTCCCGTCCTGTCTATCGTGACCAGTCCCATCCGCTCGGCGGGTGCGAGGGCTTCCACGTCCAGCCGCGGGATGCCGCTGGCGGCGGACCTCAGGTCCTGGCCGTCCGCGACGGCGGCCCGCAGCAGGGCTGCCCTGACGGGCTCGGGCAGGGTGCTGAAGCGGGCCGTGATGACGGCGGTCAGCCGGTCGCCTGGCGGCAGCGGCTCGACGGCCCAGCGCCGGCTCGCGGCGGGGTCGGCCGCGATCACCCGCGTCAGCTCGACCAGCGCCATGGGATTGCCCGCCGCCTGTGCGAGCACCTGCGCCCTGGCCCGCCCGCGGGGAGGACGGGCCTGCCTGCTGAGCAGCAGGCCCGCGTCCCCGGCGGGCAGCGGACCGAGCCGCAGTTCGGCGAAGCCCCGGTCGAAGCCAGCGGGCACTGAGTGGCCCCGCGCGGCGAGCAGCAGCCCGACCTGTTCAGCGCCCAGGCGGCTGCCGGCGAAGGTCAGCAGTTCCAGGGAGCTCCGGTCGAGCCAGTGGGCGTCGTCGACGACCGCCAGCACCGGAGCCTGCCCGGACAGGTCAGACAGCAGGGTGAGGGCGGCGACCCCGGTTACCAGCCGGTCGGCCGCGGCCTCGCGGTCAGCCAGGCCGAGCGCGCCAAGGAGTGCCTGTGCCTGCCGCTCGGGAAGGTCCGCCACGGCGCCGAGTACCGGGAGAAGCAGCTGATGCAGGCCGGCGAAGGCAAGGCCTGCCTCCGACTCCCGGCCTGTCGCCCGGAGAACCCGCATGCCAGCGGACGTTGCCCGGTGAGCCGCCCAGTCAAGCAAGGTGGTCTTGCCGATGCCCGGGTCGCCGAGCACCGAGAGCACCTGGCCGCGCGCCGGGACCGTGTCGACAAAGGCCGCGAGCCGGGTGAGCTGGGTATCGCGTCCCACCACGGGCCCGGGCTGACCAGGCGGTTCTTCCAGCACTACTCCGGTGTACCAGACCGCCTTCTCCGCGCTGGCGCGGCCCAGGTGCAGTCATGCGTCGGATACCCCGCCTGAACCGCCTGCTTCATGATTGACAGGCGGCGGGACGGACGACTGAAGGGACAGCGGATGAATGAGCAGCGGGACCTTGAAGGCCTCAGTGCACTGGTCACGGGGGCAACCTCCGGCATCGGCCGGGCGGCGGCTGAGCTGCTGGCGCGCCACGGCGCCGAGGTCATCGTGCACGGGCGTGACGCCGCCCGCGGCCAGGCGGTGGTCGACGGCATCACGGCCGAGGGCGGCAAGGCCCGTTTCGCCGCCGCTGACCTGACCGACCCCGCGGCGCTCGACGACCTCGCCCAGCAGGCCGGCGCTGTCGACGTGCTGGTCAACAACGCGGGGTACGCGTGGTTCGGGCCGACGCCGGAGCTCGACGCGGCGACCTTCGGCTTGCTGTTCACCGCCAACGTCCAGGCGCCGTACTTCCTGACCGCGGCGATCGCGCCGAAGATGGCCGCCAGGGGAAGCGGCAGCATTATCAACATCGGCAGCATGGCCGGCGAGGTCGGCATGCCCGGCGGTGCCGCCTACGGGGCGACCAAGGCCGCACTCGACTCGATGACCCGCTCCTGGGCGGCCGAGTACAGCCCCGCAGGCGTCCGCGTCAACACCGTCGCGTCCGGCCCTGTCTACACGCCCATCCAGTCCGACGAGGTCACCGACGCCGTCGGCGACACCACGATCATGAAAAGGCCGGCCCAGCCCGCGGAGATCGCCAACGTGATCGTCTTCCTCGCATCCCCCAAAGCCAGCTACATCACGGGCGCGGTCATCGCGGCCGACGGCGGCCGTGCTGCCATCTGAACTCCGCCTACCGAACGAAGAGGGACCTACCGTGCCTGCCCCGCTTTCCGTTTCCGCTGCTACCCGGTTCCTCGACGCAGGCGGCACCCGCTTCGCCTACCGTCGTTTCGGGACCCCGGCCGGCACACCGCTGGTCTGCACGCAGCACTTCATGGGCAATCTCGACAACTTCGACCCGGCGGTCTCCGACGCGCTGGCGGGCGGCCGGGAAGTCATCCTGTTCGACAACGCCGGCGTCGGCGCCAGCACCGGCACCGCCCCCGACACCGTGGACGGCATCGCGGCCGGTGCCGCCCGGTTCGTCGACGCACTCGGCCTGGGGGCGGTCGACATCCTCGGGCACTCGATGGGCGGCGAGGTCGCCCAGATCCTCGCGCTCAACCGTCCGGACCTGGTGCGCCGGCTCGTGCTCGTGGGCACCGGCCCGCGCGGCGCGAACGAGATAGCGCCGCAGGAGCCTTATGTCGGCCCCCTTTTCGGCAAGTGGGACGAACTCGGGTACGACATGTGGCTGCCCATCATGTTCGCGCCGTCGAAGGAAAGCCAGGCCGCCGGCCGGGCCTTCCTCTCCCGCATCACCGCCCGAACCCAGGACCGGGACACCGTCGTCAGCGCGGCGACGGTCGCCGCTCACCGGGCCGCCGCGCGCGGGTGGGCGGCGGCGCCCGCGGACAACCTCGCCTACCTCAGCGGGATCGCGAAGCCTGCCCTGGTCGTCAACGGCAGCGCCGACATCGTCATACCGACGCTCAACTCCTACCACCTGTACCAGCACCTCCCGGACGCCGAGCTGATGCTGCTCCCCGACTCCGGCCACGGTGCCCACTTCCAGTACGTGGAGCGCTTCGTGCGCCGGGTAGTCGATTTCCTCGACGTCCAGCCGCACGACGCCTGACGGCGCGAGCGGCCCTTAACCGGGCATGATCAGTAGGCGGCCAGCCGCGCCCGCTCGTCCGCCGCGAACGCGGCCGGCTTGCGGGCGTCCGGGTCCCACAGCACCGTGACGACCCGCGCCTCGGCGGCGGTTACGCCCGCCGGGGTGCGGATGGTCTCCCGCGTCGTCAGGCTGGTCGTGCCGAGCCGCTCCACTTCGATCAGCACCCGCAGCCGCCGGTCGGTATAGCGGATCTCGGCCCGCAGGTCGATCTCCACCCGCGCCACCACGTAGTGCGGGTCCCGGCCGAGCGCCTCGACGTAGAAGGCATCCCGCCCTTCCTCCAGGTAAGTCAGGAACACCGCGTGGTTGACGTGCCCCAGCCCGTCCCCGTCCCGCCACCGCACGCTGACCTCGTGCTCAAAGACCGTGCTCACAAGCACACTGTCTCATCCTGCCGCTACGGCTTACGTCCCAGTCCGCCCAGGAACAGCAGTCCGCTGATGTCCATCGGGTACTTCACCGCCTCGTCTGGATTCCACTCCGGCAGGTGGACGATGCCGGGCGGGACCAGGACGAACCCGTCGAAGAAAGCGGTGATCTCTGCTCTGCTGCGCAGCTGGCCACGTCCGAGCATGCGCAGCAGCACCTCCTCAAGCCCGCGGGCCTGCGGGCTGTACTCAGAAAAGTGCGTGAGCAGCAGGTAGCTGCCCGGCGCGAGCAGCTCCCGGTACCGCGCGACGGCTTCGTGCGGCTTCTCCGTGTCAAGCACGTGGTGGACCACCGCGTTGAGTATGAGGCCGGCCGGCCTGGACAGGTCAAGGAAGCCGGCGAGATCAGGCGTGCTCAGCACCGCATCGGGCTCGAGCAGGTCGGCGGTAACGACGACGGTCGAGTCGCTGTCCGCGAGCAGGGCCCGCCCGTGCGCGAGCACGATTGGGTCGTTGTCCACGTACACTACCCGTGCGCCGGGGTTGACCGCCTGGGCGATCTCATGGGTGTTCCGCACGGTCGGCAAACCGGACCCAAGGTCGATGAACTGGGTGATGCCCGCGCGCGCCATGTACCGCACGGCGCGGCCGAGCAGCGCGCGGTTGACGTGCGCGGCCTTGCCGCCATCCGGGAAGGCCGCTTGCGCCTGCGCGGCGACGCCCCGGTCGGCCGCGCCGTGCCGGATACGTGTCAAGTGCGCCGTGGATGGTCTATCTATGCTGATCACGTCATTAAAGGGAACGGCTGACAAGACCGCCGGCTTCTCAACCGGGGTTTGGAGGGGTCGGATCTACTTGACCCCGGCCGCTTCTGCGGGGATGTGAAACCGTTGACTATACGGTTGCAGAGTCAGAAGAATCCGCCCGGCTAGGAATCCCGGCCCGGACGGCGTGCTCGGAGCGCAGGATGCCCATCATGATGAAGTCCTTCCAGCCGTCAGGGTAGAGCTCGGCCTCCCGGCGGACCCCTTCCCGGCGGAAACCGCAGGCCAGGTAGCAGTTGATGGCCCGGCTATTACCGGCCACCGCCTGCAGTTCGACGCGGTGCACACCCAGCACGTCGAACGCCCAGGCCAGCACCAGCCGGGTGACCTCACGGCCCAGTCCCCGGCCGCGCAGAGCGGCGACGAACAAGCCCACCGTGTACTCCGCGGAGTGCTGGTCGGGGTTCACTTCAAGGCCGGCGCTGCCGATGCAGTGGCCGTCGTATTCGACCTTCCAGGTGTAGGTGCGGGGATCCGGCGGGGAGCTGGCGGCGGTCAGGTACTCCCTGGCGTGGTAGCGGCGGCCATCCCACTCACGCCGCCACGCCGACCCGTAGCCGTCTTCTTCCTCGGGGTCGATGGGATGGCGCAGCCGGTCATCAACATCGGAGTCCTGCGGGCCGCGTAAGATGACCCGCTCGCTGTGCAACGTCGACAGCGGCGGTAGCGTCAGCGAGTCCAGCATGAGCCAGACTCTACGCGCTGCCAGGCAAGGCCCAGCCAGGCCGGGCACGCGGGCAGAACAGGGTAAAACGGGTCGCCTCGCTGCCTCCCTGCCGCCGGATCCCGCGGTGACCTCTCTGGCCCCCGCGCGGGCAGCAGGCACCCGTGGCGGTCCCAGGATAAAGGCTTCAATGTCAGCCAAGTGCGTGGCACACTGAGCATGGCCACAGGTTGCCGTTAGCAGTCTCGCGGTGCCTGACAACTTCATATGAGGAAGCAATCTAGGTGATGCCTGATGGCGACCTTCAGAACGTACGCGGAGGCCCTGAGGCCCGACCACCCGATGGTGAAGATCCGCAATGCCGCGCTCGCGTGGCGCCCCAACAGATACCGGCCCGCCGAAATCGAGCGGCACATGCGCGCTGAACCGGGTGTTGTTCTCGGGGACATACTTCAGCAGACCTGTGGCCTCTACGAAACCACGACCCGCATGATGCCGAAGTTCCGCGATGACATCCGCGAGAT
>DASYAD010000058.1:0-1840 GCA_036501515.1 Trebonia sp.
TGACGGCTCAGGCGACCGCGAGCACGATCTTGCCGCCGCTGTGTCCCTCGGCGAGCAGCCGCTGGGCGTCGGCAGCCTGGTCCAGGGGGAAGGACCGCGCCACGCGGACCGACAGCTTGCCGGCTTCGGCCAGCTCGACGACAGCCTCGAGGTCGGCTTGGTCCAGGTGGACGAGGACCCGGATGGTCCCGGGATGCCGGTTCGAGTTCGAGTTGACGACGGAGGCCGCGCCTTCGTCGGCGGTCCCGATGCGCTTGGTGATCGCGAGGGCGTCTCGGCCGGCGGTGTCCAGCACAGCATCCGAGTTGACGATGGACGCGGCGCGCACGTCGGCGGTCCCGATGCGCTTGGTGATCGCGAGGCCGCCTCGGCCGGCGGTGTCCAGGACGGCATCGACTCCCGCCGGGGCCAGCGCCCGTACCCGGTCCGCGAGGCCGTTGCCGTAGGCCGCCGGCTGGACGCCAAGGGACCGCAGGTAGCCGTGGTTCGACTCGGACGCGGTACCGATTACCGAGGCGCCACGAGCCGCGGCGATCTGCACGGCCAGATGCCCCACGCCGCCCGCCGCCCCGTGCACCAATAGCGTCTCGCCTTCGCGGACGTCAAGTGCGTGGACCACGGCCTGGTAGGCGGTCAGTCCCGCCAGCGGCAGCCCCGCCGCCTGGCCCCAGTCGAGGTTCGCGGGTTTGCGTGCGAGCTGGCAAGGCTCGGCGGCGACCCGTTCGGCGTAGGAGCCGTAGCGCTGGATGGCCCCGCGCACAAGGCCGATGACCTCGTCCCCGGGCTTGAACCCGGTCGTGGCGATCCCTGCCTCCTCCACGATCCCGGCCACATCCCAGCCGGGGATGACAGGGAAGAACGAGTCCACCAGCGCGTCCACGGCGCCGGCCTGGAAGCCCAGGTCAGCGGGGTTGAGCGCGGCGGCCTTGATGCGGATCCGGACCTGGTGGACGTACATCTTCGGCTCCGGTACCTCGACGACTTCGAGGACCTCAGGACCGCCGAAGCTGGAGTAGACGGCCGCCTTCATAATCATGCCTTTCGCTCGCGGAGCTAGGTCCGGCGGGTTCTACCTGGCCACGCTGACCGGCCCGCCGTCTGATTCCCATCTCACGCTGGATCACGCCGCGCGACAATGACGACCTCGGCATCGACCTATACCCTGAGAAGCATGAATTGCCGAGCTGCACCGCAAGAACCGGCAGCTCGAGGTGGAAAACGACATCCTTAAGCGCACAGCAGGGCACGCGACATGGCGGCAAAGACCGTCGTGGCAGCGAAATCGGTCCGCGAATCAACGGGACGCTGTGCCTAAAGTTCTGGTGGGGCGGGTGGGGCTCGAACCCACGACCGGCAGATTATGAGTCCGCTGCTCTGACCTGCTGAGCTACCGCCCCTTGCCAGGCGCAAGAGTACCGTAATCGGGCCGTGAGCCAGCGAGCGGCTCGATTGCGGGCCCTGGTTGGACGCAACTATAGGCCGCGCGGCGACGGGCGCGGCTAGGCATGATTTAACTGCTCGCGGCCACAGCCAACAGCAGCCGGGCGGGGCCTGGCAGAGCCCCGCCTGCTAGTAGCGACCAGCCGTCTGCATCGACATCGCGTGCTCGACCAGGGTCACCAGCGTGGCCTTGGTCGACTCGCGGTTGCGCGCGTCGCACGGGATGATCGGCGTCGTCTGCGGGACCGCCAGCGCCTCCCGCACGTCGTTGGAGCGGTGCGGGAACTGCCCGTGGAACCCGTTGATGCCGATCACGAACGGCAGCCCGCTCGCCTCGAAGTAGTCAACCGCGGGGAACGAGTCGGCGAGCCGCCTCGTGTCGACGAGGACCACGGCACCG
>DASYAD010000059.1:0-4466 GCA_036501515.1 Trebonia sp.
CTCCACAGGATGTCCGGGCGGACGATCACCGCGACCGGCCGGCCGTGCCGGGTGATCGTGATCTCCTCGCCGTCGGCGACCCGGTTGAGGACCTCGGGCAGCGCCGCGCGGGCTTCGCTTACCGTCATGACTGCCATGGGAAAATTGTACGCTGGCGTACACTTAAGTACAACTGAGGGTGCGGGTATGTCGTCTAGCGCTATGAGAATCGCCATCGCGGGTGGCACGGGGACGCTGGGCCGCCCGGTAGCAGCGGAACTTAGCGAGCGCGGGCACGAGGTGCGCGTGCTCAGCAGGCACGCGCCCGAGTACCAGGTGGATCTCACCACCGGGGCCGGGCTCGCTGCGGCGCTCGACGGCTGCCAGGTCGTGGTCGATGCCAGCAGCTCGCCGCCGCGGACCGCCGCGGCCGTGCTGGTGGCGGGGAACCGGCGGCTGCTCGACGAGCACCACGTCTGCGTGTCCATCGTCGGCTGCGACCGGCTGCCCATCGGGTATTACCGGGTCAAGACGGAGCAGGAAGACGTCGTGGTCCGGGGACCGGTGCCGTGGACCATCGTCCGGGCCACCCAGTTCCACGAGCTCGTCGCGGGCTTCTTCGGCGCGGCCGCGCGATACGGGGTGGTGCCGGCACCGCGCGGGGTGCTGCAGCCGATAGCGGCCGCCGACGCGGCACGCGCGGTCGCCGACGTCGCCGTCGGCGAGCCGGGGCGCGGCCGGGTCGAGGTCGCCGGGCCTGAGGTCGTCCCGATCGGGGAGCTGGCCGCGACGTGGCGGCGGGCCACCGGCCGACGGGCGCTGCTCGTCCCGCTGCCGGTGCCGGGCCGGGTTGGCCGCGCGCTGCGCGACGGGTGGCTGACGGCCGCGCGCCCCGACGGCCGGGGCTCGGTCACGTTCGCGACGTGGGCGTCCAGCTGAGTGGCAGCGACTCGACGTTGTAGATTCCCTCCACGCCGCCGAGGACCGGCTCGCCGTCCAGGGCGAGGCCCGGCATCCGGGGGGCGAGGAACGCGAGGGCTTCCTCCAGCTCGGCGCGGGCGAGATTGGCGCCGAGGCAGAAGTGCGGCCCGGCGCCGAAGGTGAAGAGCTTGCCGTCGCGGGCGGCGGTGATGTCGAAGGCGTCGCCGTCGATCTCGCGGTTGGCGCGTTCGGCGCAGACCGCGACGATCGTGCCCGCCGGGAAGCGGACGCCGCGGTGGTCGATGTCCTCGAGCACGATCCTGGCGGTGAACGGGGCGATCGGCTCGGTGCGCAGCACCTCGGTAACGGCAGGCTTGGCGTACTGTTCCGGCCGGCTGGCCAGGAGCCGCCACTGGTCCGGGTGGGCGGCAAACAGCCGCAGCGCCTGCGCTAGCTGGCTCTGGGTCGTGTCCACTCCCCCGGCGAGCACGTTGAGCACTAGGTCCACGCACTCGTCGTGGCTGAGCTTGTCGCCTTGTTCTTCGGCCTGCAGGAGGGTGCTGATCAGGTCGGCGCCCGGGGTTGTCTTGCGGGTCTCGAGCAACTGCGTCACGTACTCGCGGGCCTCGATGGCGGCCCGCTCGATCTCCGGGATCTGGATGGACAGCGCCTGGATGTCGAACTGGCGCTGGACCATGTTGGACCAGTAGTACAGCCGGGGGGCGTCCTCGACGGGGGCGCCGAGGACGGCGGCGATCGCGCGGGACGGGTAGGGCTGGGCGATGGCGGCGACGAACTCGGTGCGGGTGGCGCCGCGGAGGCCGGCCCACAGCTGTGCCAGGAAGTCGCGCATCACGGGACGCCAGCGGTCCGCGGCCCTGGGAGTGAAGGCGTGCCCGACCAGCGAGCGCAGGCGGCGGTGCCTGTCACCGGTGAGGTTCAGGATGTTGGCGTCGATGTGCTCATACAGCGGGCCCTGAGTGATGCCGAAGAGCTCGGCGATCTGCCGGCCGGGGAACGCCGTCTGCCTGGCCCGCAGGAAGAAGTCGCCGGACTCCTGGTCGAGCACGACGAACGCGAGCGACGAGTGGGCGAGCCAGCCGTGCTCGCGCGCCTTGGCGAGCTGCTCGTGGTACGTCTCGGGGCCGAAGCCCGGCTGGTTGTAGTCGATCTCTGGCAGGTCCAGGTCGCTGACGACGGTCACGGCGGTCATGTTCCGGGATGTTACGCCGGAGTAGGTTTGCTGTCTCTAGCGGCGGTGGCGGGGTGGCCTGCCGGTGGCCGCCAGCAGGCCGGGCCAGCTATCGCCCGCTCCGGCGGTGTCCGGGTACTGCTGCGCCAGCACTCGCTGGTACAGGTCCGCGGGCGGCGTGACCGCGGCGACGGCCGCCAGGCCCGTCGCCACCGGGACGACGGAGTCGATGACCTCGTCGTTGGTCGCGTCCGGCCAGCGCCGCACGGTCAGCCCGATGAAGTGCTGGCACCGGCTGGCGAGGTACAGGGTGTACTTCGCTGTGGCCCCGAGCATGTGCGTGATCGTCTGCTCGACGTCCCATTCGAGCGGGCCCGCCTGGACCGACCAGTCGCGGCCGGCAACCGGCCGCAGCGCGGCCTCGACCGTCACCGCCGCCGCGACCACGTCGTCCGGCGTCAGGACTCGCGGCGTCATTCGTCTCCTAGGGGGTGAGCGCGGCGAGACGTTCGGTGGACACGCAGGAGGTGAGGCAGCGTTCCTTGGCGTCGTTGTTCAGCCGCGCGGTCCAGTCCGTGAAGCCGCCGTCGCCTATCTCCATGCCGTCGACGTGGAGCCTGATCGCCCCGCGTTCGTAGTAACCGCGGCCGTGCTGGCGGTCCGGGTCCTCGGTAAGGGTGACGTCGCCTGGCAGCCGCTGGATGGCCGGGAGCACGGTGTCTTTCATCCGCTCGGTCAGCGGCGGGAAGCCGAAGACGGTGTAGCTGAGTGTGGCGTCGCGGCCCTGGGCTACAGCGCCGAGCGCCGCGGTCCAGAACTTCAGGTGGGTGACGAGCATCGCCGCCTCGGTCGCCGCCGATCCCCGGTCCCTGGCGCTGGTGACGAGGGCGAACAGCCGGAAGTGCTGGAAGGCGCCCGGTGCGTCGAACGGCTGGGCGCGCAGCACGGTGTGGCAGCAGGCCAGGTGCACTGGGGCGGCGTTGGCTGCCGCTTCCCGCCGACGCCATGCGGCCTCCACGGCCAGCACGTTCGTCGGGTCGCTGACGACCTCGCTGCCGCGGATCGTGGAGATGACCCGGTTCTGGCTGACCGGCCCGAGCGTCGTGCAGGTGCCGAGCGGCGTGACCGGCGACAGTTCGACGCCGGTGAACTCCTCGGGGAGCAGCGCCCAGAGCCTCGCTTCGGTGCGCCAGACCTTGCGCGGGTCGCTGGCCGACGGCATCACGTACCGGTCCTGGCGCCACCGCCGCATGAGCCTGGCCGGGGTCACCGTGGCCGCGCGCTGGCTCGCGACGTCCAGCAGCAGCGTCTGGAGGTCGGCCTGGCTGAGGTCATGCTCAAGCGCCGCCCGCGGGGCACCTTCCAGTTGCCGCCATACTCGTTCTGCCGGGTGCGAGGCCATGGGGACCACGGTGCCATCGCGCGGGGCGGCTGGGCCAGTCGTTTTCCGCCGCCCCATGCCCCTTGTCGCGGGCGTGCTGTCCGGTAACGTCACGACTGTGGCTGACAGTGTGGTCGTTCCGTTCGATGAATTGCCGCTGCTGCCGCAGTCCGGGCTGCGGCACTCCTGGGACCTGCACGGACCCGGGGATCAGCTCGGCACGCTGAACCGGCTGACCGGGCCGGTGGTCGCGGCGGCCGCCGCCTCGGTGCGGACCGGGGAGCGGATCGGTGTGTCGCTGCCGCTCGGGCTGCCCGACCCGCCGTTCTTCGGGCGGCAAGCGTTCAAGCACACGATGTACCCGATGGGGCCCACCGCGTTCGATGACTTCGTGGACGGCTTCTACCTGCAATGTTCGTCGCAGTGGGACGGGCTGCGGCACGTCGGCGGGCCTGACGGCTGGTACGGCGGCTGGCGGGGCACGCCGAACGGCGATCCCCAGCCGCTCGGCATCCATCACTGGGCGGCGCGGGGGATCATCGGGCGGGGCGTGCTGATCGACATGCTCGCGGCCCGCGCGGGGACCGGGTACGACCCGTTCACGTCGGTCTCGTTCGCGCCGGAGGACCTGTCGGCGGTGCTGTCCGCCGCTGGGGTCTCGCTGCGGTACGGCGACATCCTGTGCGTGCGGACCGGGTGGATAGACAAGTACCTGGCGCTGTCGCCCGCGCAGCGGGAGGAACTCGCCACGACGATGGTGGACGTGCACGGGTACACCGCCGCCGGACTGGCCGGCAGCGAGGCGATGGCGCGGTTCCTGTGGGACTCCGGGGTGGCGGCCGTAGCCTGCGACAACCCCGCGGTCGAGGTGGTGCCCGGTGACCCGTCAGTCGGGTCCCTGCACGCGCGGCTGATCCCCTGCCTCGGGTTCGCCATCGGGGAGCTCTTCGACTTCGGGCCGCTGGCTTCGGCGTGCGAACAGGCGGGGCGGTC
>DASYAD010000060.1:0-16135 GCA_036501515.1 Trebonia sp.
CCTGGCGAGCGCGGACCCGACACCGCGAATGCCGTCCGGCGGGTAGCGGGTGGCGGCGACCAGTGCCCGCGCCTGTGCCGCCGACTCGACCATCGGGATGAGCAGCACCTCCGCCCCCAGGTCGAGCAGCTGCTTGATCAGTACCGGGTCACCGACCGGGGGCCTGACCACCGGCGTCACCGGGTAGGGCGCGATGGCCTGCAGCTGCGCGAGGATGGAGCGCAGGTCGTTCGGCGCGTGCTCGCTGTCGATGAGCAGCCAGTCCACGCCTGAGCCCGCGCAGATCTCCGCGACGACCGGGCTGCCCGACGCGACCCACATGCCGGTGGCCGGCCGCTCGGCGGCCAGCGCGGCCCGCCAGCGCGCGGCGGTCTCGCTCAGCGGAACCGGCATGTCACGCTCCCGAGATCACCGAAATCCGCATGCACCGTGTCGCCCTCGCCGACGAAGGCCGGCCGGGTAAAAGAACCGGCGAGGATGACCTGGCCTGGCGGCAGGTGCTCGTCATACGGGGCGAGCTTGTTCGCCAGCCAGGCGACGCCGTTGGCGGGGTGACCGAGCACGCCCGCCGCGAGGCCGGTCTCCTCGATCGCCTCGTTAATGTAGAGCGCGGCGCCGACCCGGCGCAGGTCAAGGGCGTCGGGGCGGACCGCGCGCCCGCCGACCACGATCCCCGCGTCGGCCGCATTGTCGGAGATTGTGTCGACGATCGTGCGCAGGTGGCCGGTCTCCGGGTCGCTCATCTGGATCCGCGCGTCGAGGATCTCAAGCGCCGGCGTGACCCACCGGGTCGCGTCGAGCACGTCGAGGGTGGTCACCCCGGGACCCTTCAGCGGCTGGTCGAGGATGAACGCCAGCTCGACCTCCACCCGGGGGCGGATGAACCGCGCGAACGGCACCACGCCGCCGTCGTCGAAGAACATGTCGTCGAAGATGACGCCGTAGTCGGGCTCGGTGATCGACACCGACTGCTGCATGGCACGCGAGGTGAGCCCGATCTTGCGAGCCTGCACGGTCCGGCCCTCGGCGAGCTTCGCCGCGGTCAGCGCCCGCTGCACGCGGTAGGCGTCCTCGACGGTCATCTCCGGATACTGGAGTGACAGCTGCCTGATCGGCTGATGATCGCGCTCGGCCGCGAGCAGCCGCCGTGCGGCGTCGGCGACAGCGTTGTCGTCAAGCATCCTCAGCCCCGCAGGAACCGCAGTGCGGCCGCGTTGAACGTCTCCGGGTCCTCGAAGGCCGGCCAGTGCCGCACCTGGGCCATCTCAACCACCTCGGAGTTCGGGATGAGCCGTGCGACCTGCTGCGCGGTGTTCATGTACTCACTATGGTCCTTGCCCGAGGCCACGACCAGCGTGGGCGCCTGGATGGCGGCCCACTGCTCCGGCGCGAGCAGGTTGCGCTCGCGGGCCTGCGGGTCCTGGAGGATTAGCACGTGATCGATCGCGTCCCTAGTGGCCGGCATCCGGTAGATCGCCTGGCGCAGCGCGATGATGTCGGGGATCCGGTTCTCCTCGTCGGCGATCAGGTGGTCGAACATGGCCTTGATCGATTCCCACGTCGGGTTCTCCACGGCCGCGGTCCGCTCGGCCCTGATCCGCGCCATGTTGGACGCGGTCGCGATCAGGCCGGCCGGCGACTGGAGGATGATCTTCTCCGTCCGGTCCGGGTGGTCGAGGGCGAACCGGGCGGCCACCCAGGCGCCGAGCGACATCCCGATAAACGACGCCTTCTCGATGCCGAGCACGTCGAGCAGGCCGGCGATGTGGCTGACGTAGACCGCGATCTCGTAGTCGTAGTCGGGCCGGTCGGAGAACCCGTTGCCCACCATGTCGACCGCGACGCAGTGGAACTCCTCGCTCAGCGGCCCGATGGTGGGCGCGTAGACCTCCCAGTGGCCGCCGGTGCCGTGCAGCAGGACCACGGCGGGGCTGTCCTTGCCGCCCGCCTCGGCGATCCGCGTGGACACCCCGTTCACGTCGACCCACCGCTGGCAGAACTCAACCTCGCGCAGCCACGTCCACAGGCTGCGGTACTCGGTCCTGGCGTCGTTCAAGGGGGCGTCACCTTTCCCATGGAGAACTTCGTAAGTAAAATATAGGATATTGACTTGACGCCTGAAAGGGTGTCACAGTGTCAGATTCTAGGAGGCTGGTGAGCGTGGAGCAGGGGGTGAACTCCAACGGCGTGCAGGCCAGTGGCGCACACGCTGTCAGCCAACCCGATGTCAGCCAGCGCCAGGCAGGCCGTGTCCGGCTGGCTGTCGTCGAGAGCGAGTTCGCCTCCGTGACCGTCAGCCTGGACACCGCGGGCCACAGTCCCCGGCTGCACGTGCAGGACAACGAGACGGGCGACGACATCCTGCTGTCGGCGATCGAGCTGGCGAGCCTGTGCCTGGCGACGGGCGAGGACCGGGCCGGCTGGCTGAAGGTCGGGCTCTACCGGACCGAGGGCGACGGGGAATGAGCCGGCCGCCGGCGATCACCGGGCTCGGGATGACGGCGATGTCCGTCACCGGCGGGCCCGACAGCTACGCGCTCGCCGCCGAGGCGGTCGCCGCCGCCCTGGCCGACGCCGGGCTCACCCGGGGGGACGTGGACGGCGTGCTCGTCGGCTCGAGCCAGGGCGTGCGCGAGGACCGGCTGAGCGTCGCGCTCGCCCGCCGCGCGGGATTCGGCGACCTGCGGCTGCTTGAGCACCTCGAGATAAAGGGCGCGACCGCGGTCGCCATGGTCACCCGCGCGGTGCTCGCCATCAGGGCCGGCATGGCGCGGACCGTCATCTGCGTGTTCGCCGACGCCCCGATCGGACCTGGCGCGGCCGCCGGCTCGCTGTACGCTCACAGCGGCGGCAACTCCGGCATCCGCGGCCTTGAACGGGCCAGCGGCGTGCTCGGCTCCGTGCCTACCTACGCGCTGCTCGCCTCCCGGTTCCTTCGCGTCAGTGGCGGCACCGAGGCCGACCTGTGCGCGGTCGCGCTGGCGGCGCGGGCCTGGGCCGCCGGCAGCGAGCAGGCGGTCAACCGCAAGCCGCTCGACGAAGACGGATACTACGCGAGCCGGATGATCTCCACCCCGCTGCGTGTCCTCGACTGCGCGCGCCCGGTGAACGGCGCCGTGGCAGTCATCGTGAGCTCGGAACGGCCGGCCGGCCAGGCCGGGCCGGCGAAGCCCGCGATCACGATCCCCGGCATGGGCGCGGCGCACCCGATGCGCCGGCGGCGGGCGGGCGGCGAGTCCTGGTTCGGCGGCGGCGGCCAGGCGGTCGACGACGCGCTCGCCATGGCAGGAATCGGCCGGGCCGGCCTCGACGTGGTCGAGCTTTACGACCCGTTTTCGATCGTGACGCTCTGCCTGCTCGAGGAGTACGGCTTCTGCGAGAGCGGCCAGGCGGGCAAGTTCGTCCGCGGTGGCGGGATCGCCCCCGGCGGCGAGCTGCCGGTCAACACCGGCGGCGGCCAGCTGGCCGGCTTCTACCTCCAGGGCATGACCCCCCTGGCCGAGGCGATCATTCAGCTACGCGGCGACGGCGGCGACCGCCAGGTGACCGGCGCGGAGACCGCGCTCGTCACTGGCATCGGCGGCCGCGCCGACCACCACGAGGCACTCGTCCTGGCACGGGAGGCCGCATGACAGCGCCCCAAGGGACAGCGCGCCACCCGGCACTACCCGGCGCCGGCGACTGGCTCGTCGCCCCTGAGCTGGCCCCGGACGCCGCCGACCCGGTGCTGGCCCCGGTGTACGAGGCGGCCGCCCGCGGCGCGCTCGCCCTGCCGTTCTGCGCAGCCTGCGGCACACCCCTTGAGCTTGAACAGTACGTGTGCGACGCGTGCGGCGCGAACGCCGAGATCGGCACCCCCGGCCGCGAGTGGCGCGAGGTGCCGCTCGCCGGCACCGTGCACTCGGCGACGCTCGTGCACCGGCGCGAGCCCGGTCTCATCGTCGCGATGAGGCCCTACCCCGTCATCGATGTCGAGCTGGACGGCGGGCACCGCCTCGTCCTCACCACAGCCACGCCGTCCAGGCAGGCCCCGGACATCGGCGCCCCCGTCGAGATCGCCTTCCGCACTGTAGGCACCGTCACGCTGCCGGCGGTGCGGTTCCCGCGGGCCGCATCGTCGGCGGGAAGTTACTGACAGGAGATGAAGTCATGACGGTCACCGACCAGGCCGGGCCGCCGGCCGAGACCGCCGCCGGGCTGCGCCCTGGCGACGTCCACGCGCTGGTGCAGCCGGACCGTGTCCGCGGCCTCGTGTACACCGATCTCCGGGTGTACGACCTGGAGACGCGCCGCATCTTCCGCGAGGGCTGGGCGTTCGTCGCCCATGAGAGCGAGGTCCCCGAACCAGGTGACTACGTCACCAAGCGCATAGCCGGCGAGCCGTACGTCGTGGCGCGCGGCAAGGACGGCGTGGTCCGCGTCCTGGCGAACCGCTGCACGCACCGCGGCAACCGGCTGTGCAACGCGGAGAAGGGCAACAGCAGCTCGTTCCGCTGCCCGTACCACGGATGGACGTTCAGCAACGACGGCAGCCTGTCCGGCGTGCCGATGCGGGACGGGTACGCCGACCGTTTCCCCGAGATCCGCGCCAGCCTCGGCCTCGTCAGGGCGCCACGGCAGGAGAGCTACGGCGGGTTCGTCTTCGCCTCGCTCGCGCCCGAGGGCATCACCCTCGCGGAGCACCTCGGCACCGCCAGGCACGCCATCGACCGCCTGGTGGCGCTGTCGCCCACGGGTCACATCCAGCTAAGCGCGGGCTGGATGAAGCACCGGATGTACTGCAACTGGAAGATGGTGATGGAGAACAACGTGGACGGGTACCACGCGCTGTTCACCCACCAGTCGGTGTACGACGCCGTACGCCCCGCGAAAGTCTCGCACGTCCCGTCCAAGACCGAGACCATGGTCCGCGACATGGGCAACGGGCACTCCGAGATCGACTACGCCACCGAGTACCGGCGCCTGGACGAGGAGTTCGTCTGGTACGGGCGGCTCAACAGGGAGAAGGTGCCCAGCTACATCGCGGCGCTCGAGGAAGCCCGCGGCGTCGACGGCGCCCACGACACGCTGGTGATCGGGCCGCCGCACACGCTCATCTTCCCGAACCTGTTCATCGCCGAGATGAACGTGATGACCGTGGAGCCGCTGAGCGTCGGCGAGACGATCGCCTACACGACCCCGGTGCTCATTCCCGGCCAGCCGGAGATGAACAGCCGCACGCTGCGCCGCAGCGAGGGTGCGATGGGGCCGGCCGGTTTCCTGATCGCCGACGACGGCGAGATCGGCGCGCGCAACCAGCTCGGCCTCGCCGCGCGCGAGCCGGAGTGGGTGACGCTCAGCCGGGGCCTTGAGTCGGACGTCACCGACGCCACTGGCCGGATCAACAGGGACAAGAGCGCGGAGACCCCGCAGCGCGGCTGGTGGAAGCACTGGGCCACGGTCCTCGAAGGCGAGACACCAGGAACGGAAGCACAATGACAGAGACCATCCTCAGCGGCCCGTCCGCCGCCGCCTGGGTCGACCCTGCCCTCGTCTCGTTCATCTACCACGAGGCGCGGCTGGCCGACGAGGCGCGCTACTCGGAGTGGGAAGCGCTCTGGGACGACGACGCGCGGTACTGGGTGCCGATGTCACCCGATGCGGACCCCGAGACGCAGGTGTCCTACATCAACGACAACCGCGCCCGGATCCGCAGCCGCGTCGCCCAGCTCAACACCGGCGCGCGGCACTCCCAGACCCCGCCGTCCGTGCTGCGCAGGACCGTGTCCAACTTCGAGGTCGTCAGCGAGGCGCCGCAAGCCGGCACCGTGACCGTCGCGTCGAACTTCGTCCTCGTCGAGTACCGGTTCGCGATGACGCTGTGGGCCGGCCGCTACCTGCACACGATCCGCAGGACGGAAACCGGGCCCCGCCTGGCCGGCAAGACCGTGCACCTGGTCAACGCCGGCGGCCCCATCCCCACGATGGCCTTCCTGATCTGAGAGGAAATAAGAGAACAACCATGCTCATCGGCGACATCGCCCGGCACAACGGGCGGCGCTACCCGACCAAGACCGCCGTCATCTCCGAGGGCAGGCAGCTGTCCTGGGGCGCCGTTGACGAGCGGGCGAACCGGCTGGCCACCTACCTCCAGTCCACCGGCCTTAAGAAGGGCGACCGGGTCGCCGTCTGCGCGCGGAACACCCTCGAATGGCCGGAGATCACCTACGGCCTCGCCAAGGCCGGCCTGGTGCTCGTCCCCGTCAACATCCGGCTGACCCCGGCGGAGATCCAGTTCATCGTCGAGGACTCCGGCTGCAGGGCCGCGCTCGTGCACGACGACCAGGTGGAGATCGTCGCGGCCCCGCTCGCGGAGGCCGGCATCGGCACCGTGCTCCAGATCGGCGGCGCGTCGCTCGGCAAGGAGTACGAGGAGGCCCTGACCGGCGGCAGGAACGTCAACCCGACGCCCGCCGGCCTGACCGAGTCCGACCTGCACGTGCTGCTGTACACGAGCGGGACGACGGGGCACCCCAAGGGCGTCATGAACGACCACCGCGGCATGATGGCGATGACCCTCGACACCACGATCGCGACCGAGTCCAAGCACGAGGACATCGGGCTCGCCACCACGCCGTTCTTCACGACCGGCGGCGTCGTCCGGGCGCTGACCTGGCTGTACCTGGGCCAGACGATCGTGATCCACCCGAGGTTCGACCCCGAGGCACTGCTCGACTCCATCGAGCGGGACCGCGTCACGTTCACCACGTTCATCCCCACCATGCTGATCCGCACGCTGCGGCTGCTCGAGGAGGGCAACGCCCGCGACCTGTCCAGCCTGCGGCGGATCAGCTACGGCGGCGCGCCGATCTCCAAGGAGGTCATCCACGAGGCGCTCATCCGGCTCGGCTGCGACATGCAGCAGCGGTACGGGCTCACCGAGGCCGGCGGCCAGTTCACCATCCTGACCCCGCAGGACCACCGGGACCTGCTGGCGGGCAAGGACAGCATCAAGAGCTCGTGCGGCAGGGAGACCCCGATGGCCGAGGCCTGGATCGTCGACGACGACGGCAGCCGGCTGCCTCCGGGCGAGACCGGCGAGATCGTCGTCCGGGCCGACTCGCAGGCCCGCGGGTACTGGAACAGGCCGGAGCAGACCGCGCAGACGTTCCGCCAGGAAGGCGTCTGGTCAGGTGACACCGCCTGGAAGGACGCCGAAGGCTACCTGCACATCGCCGGCCGCAAGACCGACATGATCATCTCCGGCGGCTTTAACATTTACCCGGCCGAGATCGAGCGAGTGCTCGGCTCGCATGCCCTGGTCGACACGGTGGCCGTGGTGGGCGCGCCGCACCCGGAGTGGGGCGAGACTCCCGTCGCGGTCGTCGTGCCACGGGGCGACGTGGACACCGCGAGGCTCGAGGTGGAGCTGCGTGACCTGTGCCGCCACGAGCTCGGCGGCTACAAGCAGCCGCGAGAGTACGAGTTCCGCGCCGAGCTGCCGCTCGGCCCGGCAGGCAAGGTGCTCAAGCGCGAGCTCAAGGCGGACCTCGCCCGCCGGGCGGAGCAGGTCTGAGGATGGGAGAGCAACGGTGCACGCTGTCCATCCCACAGGGCTGAGCGCATGGGCGTGGTGACACCCGGCGAGACGGTCGTCAGAGGACCGTCCTTCGAGGACCTGACGCCCGGGCAGGTATTCGGCACCGCGCCGCCTGTGACGCTGACCGACGGCCTCGCCGCCGCGCACGGCGCGATCGTCGGCGAGCGGAGCGCGCTCGCGCTCTCCCGCCCGCTGGCGCGCCAGGTGCTGGGCGGCCCGGTCGCGCCCGCGTCGCTGGTCTGGAACGTGTCCATCGGGCAGTCGACGCTAGCCACCCAGCGGGTGGTGGCGAACCTGTACTACCGGGGCCTCATCCTGCGTCGCCAGCCGTTGATCGGCGACACGCTCAGCACGTCGACGCAGGTCACCGGGCTCAAGCAGAACAAGCCGCGACCCGGGCGGCCGGCCACCGGCCTGGCCGCGCTGCGGATCACCACCACTGACGCCCAGGGCGAGGTCGTGCTCGACTACCAGCGCTGCGCGATGATCCCGCTGCGCGATCAATCGCTGGCGACCGGCAGGCGGGACGACCTCACCGCGGGCGAGCGGCGGCTGACCGACGAGGAGCTGCTGCCGCTGACCTCGGGGTGGGTGCTGACGTCGCCCGCGCTGCCGGTGCCTGCGGCGGGCACGGTCTTCCGGGTGGAGGGCCGCGACGTGGTCTCGGGCGGCCCCGAACTCGCCAGGCTCACGCTGAACATCGCGGCCGTGCATCACGACGCTGTCGCCGCCGGCGGCCGTCGGCTCGTGTACGGCGGCCACACGATCGCGCTCGCTCTCGCCCAGGCCACCAGGGCGATACCGAACCTGCTGATCGTGCTCGCGTGGCAGTCCTGCGACCACATAGGCCCCGTGCACGAGGGGGACCTGCTCGCCAGCACCGTGGAGGTGGAGAAGGTCACCCCGCTGCCCCGAGGCGGAGCGCACCTGTGGCTGAGATCGCTGGTGACCGCCTGCGACCCGGAGACGGGAACCGACAGCTCGGTGCTCGACTGGCGATTCGTCGCGGTCTGCAGTGGAGCGCACACCGGGTGAGCGTTTCCTATATCCTGTAAAATAGTTATTGATGCCGGACCCGCCCGTCACGGCAGGCTGAGGAGCGCATTCGATGACCGAGGATAGCGGTACCGCCAAGGGCGGATTTTCGCGGCGGCAGCTCGGCGACGAGGTGGCCAGCTACGTCCGTGACCTGATCATGAGCGGGCAGCTTCATTCCGGCGATTTCATCAGGCAAGAGCGCATCGCCGACGAGCTCGGGCTGAGCGCCACCCCGGTCCGCGAGGGGCTGCTCTCGCTGCGGGGTGAGGGGTTCGTCCAGCTGGTGCCGAGGCGGGGGTTCGTCGTCGCGCCGCTGTCCGCGTCCGACATACGTGATCTATTCACCGCCCAGGCACTGCTCGCCGGCGAGCTGGTCAGCCTCGCGGCCGCCCGGATGGACGCTGCCGAGCTGCGCGAGATCACCGGCATTCACCAGGCGCTGCGCAAGGCGGCGATGGCCGGCGACGGCGAGGCGGTTGAGCGCCTCAACCACGATTTCCACCGCCGGATCAACCTCGTCGCTGACGCTCCCCGGCTGGCGTGGATGCTGTCGATCTCCACGAAGTTCGCGCCGCGCCGGTTCTTCGCCACAATCCCGGGCTGGTCCAAGGCGTCCGCGCAGGACCACGCGGCCATCCTCAAGGCGATTTCGGAGCACGACGCCGAGGCGGCCCGCGCGGCGATGATGCGGCACATGGAGAACGCGGGCGGCCTGCTCGCCGCCAACTTCGAATCCGCCCAGGTCCTGGCCCAGGCCAAGTAGTACGGTCCGGGTGGTGCTGCCTCACGCCCTGCCGCCGGATCCGGCTGACCTGTCGACGGCGAGCGACTCCGCGCTCTCGGCGGCGCTGCACGCTGCCGAGCTGCCCTCGCTGATGCCGGCGCTCGCCTACCTGACCGGGGACATGTCGCTTGTCGGCGATGACGTGCGCCCGGTGTCCGCTGGTCCGGCGGTGACCGTGGCACCACAGGGCGGGATGACCGCCGAGCAGCAGGCGCTCGCCAGGCAGCGGGCGCTTGACGCGCTGATCGCCTTCCGCGACGGCGGCTGCGTTCCCGCCGCCCCGCCGGCCGGACGTCCGGAGCAGCGCGCGCTGCTGACGTTCATGACCGGCGACGTGGACGATGCGTACCTGCCGATGCTCGCCTTCGAGCTCGGGCTGCCGTCCGACACCGACGCCCCCGGCTGGACGAAGGCGTCGCTCGCACCGGAGCGGGACTTCCGCGTCGCCGTCATCGGGGCCGGCATGTCCGGGCTCGCGGTGGCCTACCGGCTGCTCCAGGCGGGCATCGACTTCACGGTCTTCGAGCGCAACCCCGACGTCGGCGGCGTCTGGCTGGAGAATTCCTACCCGGGCGTGCGCCTTGACACGAGCAACTTCTGCTACAGCTACTCGTTCCTCCAGCGCGACGACTGGCCGCACCAGTACTCCATGGGAACGGAGATCCGCTCGTACTTTCAGCAGGCGAGCGCGCGGCTCGGGGTACGGCCGCACATCAGCTTCCGCACTTGGGTGCGTGGCCTGCGGTTCGACGAGGCGGCCGGCGAGTGGCTGGTGACCGTGGAGTCGGGCGCCCCGGACGGAGGTGGCGGCTCCGGCGCCTCGCGCGGCGGCGCCATCGAGACCCTACGGTTCAGCGCCGTGATCAGCGCGGTTGGCCAGCTGAACACGCCCAGCTACCCCGACATCGAGGATGCGGCCAGCTTCGCCGGGCCCAGCTTCCACAGCGCCCGTTGGGACAACGGCACCGATCTGGCCGGCAAGCGCGTCGGGGTGATCGGCAGCGGCGCGAGCGGCTACCAGGTCGTCCCGTCGATCGCTGGCACCGTCGGCGGGATGACGCTGTTCCTGCGCAATCCGCCGTGGACCGTGCCCACCCCGAACTACCACGCGGGCCTGGCCCCCGGCCTGGCATGGCTGTTCAAGGCGGTGCCTTACTACCACCGCTGGTTCCGCTTCTACCAGTACTGGACGTCCGTCGAGGGCCGGCGGGACTTCGCCGCCGTCGATCCAGCGTGGATCGCCTCCGAGGCGGGCGTCCCCGGCGCGGTGTCGGCGAAGAACCACGCGCTGCGCGAGGCGCTCACCAGACACCTGATGGCCGAGTACGAGGGCAGGCCAGACCTCCAGCGCGTGATGATCCCGAGCTACCCGCCGTACGCCAAGCGCATGCTCCGCGACAACGGCGTCTGGGCACGGGCGCTGCGGCAGCCGAACGTGTCGGTCGTCGCGGAGCGGATCGAGCGGATCACCCCGTCAGGCATCGTCACCGCCGACGGGGCGGAACACCGGCTCGACATGATCGTCTACTGCACCGGCTTCCGCGCCTGGCGCTTCCTCGACGGGATCGAGGTGACCGGGCGCGGGGGAGCGGACCTGCATGAGCAGTGGAGCGAGGACCCGACCGCGTACCTGGGCATCACGATGCCGAACTTCCCTAACCTGTTCTGCCTGTACGGCCCGAACACGAACCTCGTCGTCAACGGCAGCATCGTGATGTTCAGCGAGTGCGCGGTGCACTACGTAATGGAGTGCCTGCGGCTGCTGTTGTCTTCCGGGGAGAACCCGACCATGGATCTGTGCCCAGAGGTACTCGACTCCTACCAGGCGGTCATTGACAAGGCGAACGCGGGAATGGCCTGGGGCGTCGAGGGCGTCGACAACTGGTACAAGAGCGCCTCTGGCCGCGTCTCGCAGAACTGGCCGCTGCCCACTATCGACTACTGGAACTTGACCCGCTGCCCCGACCCCGCGCACTATCGCATCGGCCTGGGTGCTAGGGCGTTAGCTGTCATAACCGTATGCCGCACGGCGAGGCGGGTGATCCGGCACATGGAGAACGCGGGCTAGCTGCTTTCCGTGCACTTCGAAGCCGCCAGGAACCGGTAGCCAGCCAGTCACCTTGCCGACCTGTTCCATAGATTTTATAGTAAACATAATACAATTTGTGGAAGCGCGTGTTTCGGGCGGGAGCCATATACATGGCCAGGGTAAAGGGCTGATGACCCGCTCAGGAAGGCCAGGCGACTCCAGACGGGAGAGAGCAATGACGCCGACCGCCGGTTCACCCGATGACCGGGCCGATTCACTGGAAGACCAAGAGACCCTAGGTGCCTGGCAGCTTCCCGTCGAGCTTGTCGACCTGGCCGATACCGTGCGCCGCTTCATGACGTCCGAAGTCCGCCCGATCGAGGACACGCTGCCCCACGACACCACCGGGCTGCCCGACGACCTGCTGTTGCCGCTCCAGGGCAAGGCACGGCGGCTCGGTCTGTGGGCGCTGCACACGCCGCGGGAGTTCGGTGGCGCGGGCCTGTCCGTGCTCGGCCAGGCGGTCGTCGCAGAGGAGGCCGCCAAGTGCCGGATGGGCGCGTACTTCCCGGCGCTCGGCGCGTTCGCGGGGAACCCGCCGAGCGTGCTGTTCGGTGCGTCGCGCGAGCTCTTCGACCGCTACGCGGCGCCGATGATCGCGGGAAGCCCGGGCAAGGCGTTTACCGCGATCAGTGAGAGCTCTGGCGGCTCTGACCCGGCGCGGGCCATCCGCTGCCGCGCCGAGCGGAAGGGCGACCGGTACATCATCAACGGCGAGAAGATGTGGACAAGCCACGTCGCGCACGCGGACTGGGGCGTCGTCTACGCGCGAACGGGCGGGCCGGGCGACAAGAACGCCATCAGCGCGTTCGTCGTCGACGCCGACGCGGCTGGCCTTTCCAAGCGCCCGATCGGGATGCTGACCGCGTTCTCCCCCTATGTCCTGCACTTCGACAACGTCGAGGTCCCGGCAGAGAACCTGATCGGGTCGGAAGGCGCCGGCTTCGCGCTGGCCACGGAGTTTCTCACCCGCAGCAGGATCACCTACGGCGCGGGCCCGATCGGGATCGCGCAAGAGGCGCTGCGCATCGCCATCGAGTGGGCGCGGGAGCGCATGACGTTCGGCGTCAGGCTCGCCGACCGCCAGGCGATCCAGTGGCAGATCGCCGACAGCGAGATCGAGCTCCGCGCCGCGCGGCTGCTCATCTACCAGGCGGCGTGGAAGGCGGACCTCGGCCAGGACGTGCGGGTCGACGCGTCCATCGCCAAGCTCTACAGCACGGAGACGGCGTTCCGCGTGGTCGACCGGTGCATGCAGATCCTCGGCGCGCTCGGCCTGTCCAGGGAGCTGCCGCTCGAGCGGTGGTTCAGGGACCTGCGGGTGAAGCGCCTCGGCGAGGGCGCCACGGACATTCAGCGCATGGTGGTCGCCCGCGCATTGCTCAGCTGACAGCAGTCCGAATGCTGTGGAGGATAGACATGACGCACCCGTCCCGTGAAGCTCGCGAGGTGACGACCGATGTCGCCGTCATCGGTGCCGGTCCTTGC
Organism: Trebonia sp.; assembly: GCA_036501515.1. Lineage (GTDB taxonomy): Bacteria > Actinomycetota > Actinomycetes > Streptosporangiales > Streptosporangiaceae > Trebonia. The sequence continues at coordinate 12,979 of DASYAD010000060.1, forward strand.
GGCATTACGATGGCGAATCTGCTCGGGGTCTATGGCGTGCGGGCGGTCGTCATCGACGCCCAGCCAGGCATCTACGAGTACCCGCGTGCCGTCGGCATCGACGACGAGTCGCTGCGCACCTACCAGGCGGTCGGGGTAGTAAAGCGGCTGCTTGAGGACATCGTCCAGAACACGCCCATCAGGTACTACACGTCGTGGGGCCGGCTGATGGCGCACGTGGAGCCGAGCGTGCGGCCGTTCGGCTGGCCGCGCAGGAACAACTTCCTCCAGCCGTTGTTCGAGGCGGCGCTGCGGGAGAACGTGGCCGCAAGCGATTCGGTAGAGCTATGGCTCGGCACGCGGCTAACCGGCTACGAGCAGGACGCCGACAGGGTCACGGCGGACATCGGGAACAGCGCGGGCGAGGCCGTGAGACTGCGCGCGAAGTACCTCATCGGAACCGACGGCGGCCGCAGCACCGTCAGGAAGATCGCCGGCATCGAGATGACCGGGTCCACCGCCCCGTCGAAGTGGCTGGTCGTCGACACCGCCGACGACGAACTCGACGCGCCCTATTCGGCCGTGTATTGCGACCCGGTGCGCCCGGTCCTCATGGTCCCGCTGCCGTACGGGCACCGGCGATGGGAGTTCAAGATCAACGACACCGACGACGAGATCGCGCTTACCGATCCGCAGCGGGTACTCACCGAGCTGATCGCGCCGCGTTACGGCACCACGCCGCCGCCCCGGGTGCTGCGCAGCGCCGTCTACCTGCACCACTCGAGAACGGCCGAGCGGTTCCGTGCGGGCCGGGTGTTCCTCGCCGGGGACGCCGCTCACCTCCAGCCGCCGTTCTTCGGCCAGGGCATGAACTCCGGTATCCGCGACGCCACCAACCTCGCGTGGAAGCTCGCGCTCGTGCTCAATGGGCCGGCGGGCGACGGCCTGCTCGACACCTACGACAGCGAGCGCCGCGAGCACGCCGCCACCATGGTCGGCTTCGCGACCCGCATGGGGCAGATGTACATCCCGCGCAACCACGCCACCGAGCACGTCCGCGATGTGGCCTTCCGCGGTCTCCAGAAGCTCCCCGGGGCACGGGACTACATCCTCCAGATGAAGTACAAGCCGATGCCGCGCTACGTAAGGGGCGCGGTGGTCCCGTACGCGGGAACGGCAAAGGACGTCTCGCTCGGCCGGATGTTCATCCAGCCGGCGGTGGAGAACGCCGACGGCCACCGGGTGATGCTCGACGACACGCTCGGGTCCTCGTTCGCCCTCCTCGGCCTGCACGTCGACCCCGCGTCGGCGCTCAGCGCGGACTCGGCGGCGTGGTGGCGGTCGCTCGGCGCGCGCTCCGTCCAGGTGCTCGCGCCGCGCGGTGCGCCGGGCCCGGAACCGGGCAGCCGCCGCAAGCGCCCGGACGGCGGCGACGACGGCTGGTGCACCACCGTCGAGGACGTCGACGGGGCCTTCAGGGACTGGCTGCTGAAGCGACCGGCGGACAACATCATTGTGCTGCGCCCCGACCGCTACGTGGCCGCCATCTGCCCGCTCGGCCGGCTCGAGGGGGTCACCGCGCGGCTGCGGCAGATCCTCGGCTGACGCGGCCGCCAGCCGCCGCCAGGAGACCCGTGGCCGGCCAGGCGAAGTCACCCCCCGTTCGATGGAGAGGCTTTATGAAAGTGTGGGATCCTGAGTCACCTGAGCTGCCAGAGACGCACGACGTGATCGTCGTGGGCTCCGGGGCTGGGGGTCTCATGGCGGCGGCCGTCGCCGCCGACGCCGGGCTGAGCGTGGCGGTCCTTGAGAAGTCGGGCCTCTTCGGCGGCACGTCGGCGGTCTCCGCCGGCACCGTCTGGGTGCCTGACAACCCGTCCATGAGCGAGGTCGGCCGCGTCGATGACCCGGAGCTCGCCCTACGGTACCTGGAGCACACGACCCGCGGGAAAACCCCGCGGGAGCTGCTCGTGCGGCTCGTCGATACCGGGCCGCAGATGCTGGAGTTCGCGCGGGCCTGCGGGCTCGAGCTCGACGTGGCCGCCTACTTCCCCGACTACCGGCAGGAGTTCGACGGGGCCATGCCGGGGGCGCGTTCCCTGCAGCCCCGCCTGTTCGACAGGAACGAGCTCGGCGCGCTGCGGGACGCGCTGCGCTTCGACACGAATCAGCTGCCCTACACGATGGGGGAGTTCAAGAAGTGGGGGTCGTGGGAGAATTTCCCCTGGGATGAGCTCCGTGACCGGGCCGAGCGGGGGATCGTCGGGCGCGGCGCCGCCCTGGTCGGCCCGCTGTTCGCCTACTGCCTGGGCCGCGGCGTGCGCTTCGGCAGTGAGGCCCGGGTGACATCACTGCTCACGAGCGACGACGGCGACGGCCGCGCCGTCACCGGCGTCGAGGTCGACGGGCGGCGGCTGCGTGCCACTTGCGGCGTGGTGCTCGCCTGCGGCGGGTTCGAGTGGGACACCGAGATGGTTGCCGAATACGTCGACGCCGAGATCGAGGCCCGGTGCAGCCCGCCGTACAACACGGGCGACGGTCACCGGATGGCGGCGGCGGGGGCGTCCTTCGCGAACATGGGCGAGGCATGGTGGGCCCCGATGGGGATCGTGCCCGGCCAGGAGATCGAGGGGCGCCAGGTCGGGAGGCACCTGCGGACGGAACGGCAGGGGCCGGGGACGATCATCGTCGACCGGCATGGACGCCGGTTCGTCAACGAATCGCAGGACTACAACAGCCTCATCAGGGCTGCCCACCAGGCGGAAACAGCGACCGGCCCGCACCTGCCGATGTACGTGGTCTTCGACCAGCGGTTCCTCGACCGGTACGGTTTCATCACCTACCGGGAGACGTCCGGGCAGCCGACGCCCGACTGGCTGCTGAAGGCGGAGTCGGTGAGCGCGCTCGCCGCGGCGCTGACCATGAAACCGGACACCCTCAACGCGACCCTCGACCGCTTCAACGCCTTCGCGGTCGAGGGCAAAGACGAGGACTTCGGCCGCGGCCAGAACATCTACGAACGGCGGCGACGTCACCAACCGTTCCTAGTGAGATAGCAGGAGATAGCGTGAGCTGTCTCCCGGCGTATCCGGCGGCCCCGCACGGTCCTGGGCCGCCTGGGGCGGCGGACGGTTCCGGCTGGCCTGCACGGTCTTCCGCCCGATAGGCTGCCGTGGGG
>DASYAD010000061.1:0-4425 GCA_036501515.1 Trebonia sp.
GCACCAGATGGTGCAGGAGAAGATCGCCGAGTCCTACGCCGCGATCAAGATGCTGCGGCTGTTCGTGCTCGAGACCGCCTGGAAGATCGACCAGACCTCGACGCTCGAGGCCCGGACCGACATCGCGGCGGTGAAGTTCACGATGGCCCGGGTGCTGCGCGAGGTGTCCTTCAACGCGCTGCACATCCTGGGCTCGCTCGGCACCACCGACCTCACGCCGATCCAGGCCATGTACGCGGCCGCCCCCACCATGGGCATCGCCGACGGCGTCGACGAGGTGCACATCGCCACCGTGGCCCGCCGGGTGCTGCGGGGCTACCGCCCGCACGAGGGGAACTGGCCCACCGAGTACCTCCCGGCCAAGCGCGAGGCGGCGCGGCAGCGGATGCAGCCCGTCCTCGACGCCCGCCCGGGCCTCGCCCGCGCCGCCGAGAAGTACGCCGCCACCCGCGGGTAACGCCATCGCAGCGGTTCGGCTGCTTAGAGCGGGCCGAAGATGCTCTGCCACATCTGGGCCGGATTGACGCTGCCGGTGGCCGTGCTGAGCGCGGCGGTCACCAAGGACGTGCCGACCGGGCCCGTGGTCAGCACGTAAGGCGCCCTGACCGCCGTGTCGCTGCCATTGACCATCGGGAAGAAGTTGCCGCTCTCGTCGGAGGTCAAGGGGATCCACAGCGTCAGCGCGTTGATCCCGCACGGCTGGAGGATGACGGCGGTCCCGTTCGCGGCGGTGGCACTGGCGCCCAGGCACGAGCTGCTGTATTTGCCGCTGGGCGTGTACTGAAATTCGAAGACCTCGTTTGACGGCCATGCATGGTCCACCGTCGCGGCGACGATGCCCAGGGCGTAGAGATCGGAGACCTGGCCTATGAGCACGGCATGCCAGTCTTCTGAGCTGAAGTTGCCGGCGGCGCTGAGAACGACGGACTGTCCCTTCCCCGGCATGGCGAAGCGAGGGGAGTAGACCGCCATCACATTGCTCGTGCCGAATGCCTGCGAGAGGAACAGAACGTGACGCTACTCAGGGACCGTTCCGGGAACGTTACCGCTCAGCCGCGGCCCGCTAGCCGAGTACCGACATCACCAGCTCGGCGAACTGGCTGAGTTCGGGCATGGTGCGGTGCTTGTTGTAGGCGAGAGCCACCATGCGGGCCGCCACGTCCTGCAGCGGGACATAGCTGATGTCGGCGCGCCGGTAGAAATCCGCGATGCCCGCGGGAAGAACGAAAACGCCGGCGCCGAGAGCGACTCTTTCCAGGTTCTCCTCGACGGCCGGGCGGCGTGGCCGGCCCGCGGCCGGTGACGGCTTGCGCTCGGCCACCGCGCCATGCCACTCGGGCACATCGGCGGGGTCTTGCAGGAGCGGCAGGTCGAAAACCTGCTTGATCTCGATCGCTGACGACCCGGCGACCGGATGGGAACAGGGCACGGCCGCAACCCGGGGTTCGGGGAACAGCGGGACAACCGTGAAGCCATCGTCCGGCAGCGGAAGACGGACAAAGCACACGTCGACCCGGCCGTCGGTGAGGTAGTCGACCTGGTCGGTGACGGACGTGTAGACGACGTCGATGCTCAGCTGCGGGGCTCGCCTGGTGAACTCGGCGATGACCGGGGTGGCCGGCACGCCAGGCATGAACCCGATGGCGAACCGGGCCGGCTCCCGCCCGGCGAGCCGGGTCCGCCGTTCCAGGGCCGACGAGGCGGCCAGCAGGGGAACCGCCTCTTCGAGGAGCTGCTGTCCGGCCGGGGTCAGTGACGTACCGCGCCGGTCGCGTTCGAGGAGCCGCGCGCCGAGATCGTGCTCCAGCGCGCTGATCTGCCGGCTGAGCGCGGGCTGGGTCATGTGCAGCAGAGCCGCCGCGCGGACGAAGCTGAGTTCCTCGGCGACCGTCACGAAGTAACGCAGCCGCCGCAGATCCAGATCCATGACCGCCAGGGTAGCCCGCTGGCTTCATGCCGTTCTGGCATCAGCCGGGCGGAAATCGGCATTGGCGGCCAAATGTACGGCCTGGTGATGATGAGGACATCGTCAGGCCCGGATAACGCGGCCTTCCAGACAGTTCAGAGGGGCAGTCCACCGATGATGAAACTCACGCGTGCCCTGGCGGTGCCACTGGTCGCGGCCGCCGTACTGGCCGGGGGCGGCGCGGCCCATGCCGCGGCTTCCGGCGGCGGCTCGCCGGCCGCCAAGCCGACCATCGTGCTGGTGCACGGCGCCTTCGCGGATTCCACCAGCTGGAGCAGCGAGATCCCGTTCCTGCAGCAGAAGGGCTATCCCGTCGTCGCCGTGGCGAACCCGCTGCGCGGCGTGGCGTCAGACTCGGCGTACCTGCTGAGCGTCCTGAAGACCATTCAAGGGCCGATCGTGCTCGTGGGTCATTCCTACGCGGGTTTCCTGATCAGCGCCGCCGGCGCGGCCGACAGCCAGGTCAGGGCGCTGGTCTACGTCGCCGCTTACATCCCGGACGCCGGTGAGTCCCCGGCCGGCCTGACGTACAAGTTCCCCGGGTCGGAGCTGCAGGGCAGCAACCTCCTCACCCGGGCGGAGCCGGACGGAACCGATATCTACATCAACCCGGCCGACTTCGCCTCGGTGTACGCCGGCGGGCTGTCCCCGGCCCAGGTCGCGATCGCATCGGTGGTCCAGCGGCCGATCACCGCGGCCGCGCTGGCGGAAGCCACGACCGTGAACCCGCCGGCCTCGACCCCCAAGTGGGAGATCGTCGCCCTCGATGACCACGCGATCCCGGCCCAGGCTGAGCTGTTCATGGCCAGCCGGGCCCACGCCCGCGTCGTCACCACGCACTCGGGGCACGACGTCCCGGCCGCGCGCCCGGGCGTCGTGGACAGCGTCGTCGTCCAGGCGGCGCAGTCCGTTTCCTGAGCCGGCCAGCCCTGGTCAGCTAGCCCTGGGCCTCCCGCCGCGTGTCCCGCGGCGGGAGGCCGGTCAGGCGCCCGGCCCGAAGTCGATCCGCTCGACCGACTCGCCCCGGCCGACCAGGACCACGGCCACCATGTGCGGCGGGAACAGGCCGTGCTCGACCACCCCGGGCGTCGATGACAGCCGGACGGCCAGTGCCGCCGGGTCGTCGACCGGCCCGTGGTAGTCGGCGATCACGCCGCCGTCCGGGCTCGCCGGGACGTCGCGCAGCGAGGCCGGCTCGACCCGGCGCATGGTGGCGTGCAGCCCGAAGGACAGCAGCTCGAGCGGGACCGGGGCGTGCAGGGCCGGGACCGGCTTGGAGGAGTCGGCGATGACGACGAACCGGTCCGCGGCCCCGGCCACGATCTTCTCCCGGGTCTGCGCCCCGCCGCCGCCCTTGACCAGCCAGCCGTCCGGGGTGATCTGGTCGGCGCCGTCGATGGTGATGTCGAACCGGTCGATGCTGGTGACGTCCTCGATCTGCAGGCCCAGTTCGCGCGCGGCGTGCTCGGTCCGCGGCGACGTGGCGGCGCAGACGATGCGCAGGGACCGCTTGGCCAGCGCCGGGAGCAGGTACGCGACGGTCGAGCCGGTGCCAAGCCCGACGGTCATGCCGTTCTCGACCAGCTCCGCGGCCGCCTCCGCCGCGACCTGCTTCTCACGCTCAATGCTCATGACCGAATGCCTCCCGGTGGCGGTCTCTTGCTGAGCATCACCCTACGGTCTGGAACCGGCGCTACGAGCGGCCCACCCGGCGGCCGAAGACGAACGTCTCCGTGGGATGGGCCGGCAGCGTGGTGGTGCCGTCGTGCGCCGAGCCGGCCTCGTTGGTCACCGCCGGGATCGCGAAGTACTGGAACGTGATCGTCGTCTCCCCGCGGCCCCGGCCGGGGTCGACGTCGAAGATCGAGTAGCCGTAGGCGTCGGTCGGGTTGATGGCCGCCGACCAGGGCGCGTCCTCGACCGAGTCGGCGCCGTTCTTGACGAACCCGGCCGCCTCGCTGCCGACGACGGCGTTGCGCGTGGTGATGACCTTGGCCTGCGGCTTGTCATCGGCGGCGTCCGTGCCGTAGGTGTTGGTCGGCCCGTTGGTGCCGCCGCCGCCGAGCACCAGGTACACCGTGCCCTCGGCGGTATTCCACCCCGGCGTCCCGTTGACGTCGTGCGGCTCGGTCGCGGCCACCGACGGCCGCCGGGTGTCGACGGCCGCGCCCTTGGCCTGGCCGGGGTTGGGCGCGGCGACGGTTCCGTGCGCTCCGGCGTCGAAGCCGCGCACCGGGTAGGTCCGCTCGTAGTCGTGCTCGTGGCCGGACAGCACCAGGTCGACCTCGTACTTGTCGAACAGCGGCAGCCAGGCCTGCCGGATGCCCAGGTCGGAGCCGTTGCCGGGTACCGACGTCGACATCGCGCACTGGTGCATGAACACCACGATCATGTCCACCGACGGGTCGTGGCGCGCCTTGGCCAGCGTCTTGTCCAGCCAGATCGTCTGCAGGTTGGGC
>DASYAD010000062.1:0-4180 GCA_036501515.1 Trebonia sp.
GACGATGTTGATCACGGTGGTGACGACCAGCAGGATCACGCCGAGGATGACCGCGTTCTGCGCGCCGGTCGGGGTTGACGGCGAGGAATTCGCGGCCGGGCCGCCGACGATCTGGAACCCGGTCCAGATCGAGGGCAGCACCGCCTGCAGCGCGATCGCGGCGGCCGCGACCGTGAGGATCTGCCCGATGATCATGACCCAGCCGGTGAACCAGCCGAAGGTCGAGCCCGCCAGCCGCGACGACCACTGGTAGATCGCGCCGGAGATCGGGAACCGCGCCGCCAGCGTGGAGAAGTTCAGCGCGACGAGCAGCTGGCCGGCGAACACGATTGGCCAGGTCCAGAAGAACGCCGCTCCGCCGAAGCCGTAGCCGAGGAAGAACAGCTGGAAGACGGTGGTCAGGATGGAGACGAAGGAGAACCCGGCGGCGAACGAGGCGAAGCTGCCGACCCGGCGGTGGAGTTCCTGGCTGTAGCCGAAGCGCGCCAGGTCAGCGCGCTCGGTTGGTTCTTCGGTGATGGACGTCATGGCTGCCCCTGGCGCTTGCGTTGACGGCTGGTGGACCTAATACCTGTCGCTCGACAGGTATTAGCCCAAAGGGTCCAGGGGCGGCGTTTCCTGCGCATTCCTGCTAATCGACGGCTGCGTAACGCAACAAACCGGATGTAACGGGCGCGTGTCGCGATCCTCACCGGGCCTCGGTGGAGGCGCGCACGCGGAGGGTGCCGGGCAGCAGCGTGAGGGGCACCAGGGGCGTGCCCTCGTTCAGGTGGGCGATGAGCGCGGCGGCGCACGCCGCGCCCAGGTCCCGGGGGCCGAGGTCGATCGCCGTCACCGCGGGGCTGGTATGCGCGAGCACGGTCGCGTCGCAGCAGGACGCGAGGAGCACGTCGCGGCCCGGCGCCAGGCCGCGCTCGCGCAGCGCGTCCAGGGCGGCGATGGCGACCGCTTCGCCGGGAACCAGCAGCAGGTCAGCGTCCGGGCGCGCCTCGAGGGCGGCCCGCGGCACGCCGTCTACGGAGAAGCCGGCCATGAAGTCAACGGCCCGGTACCCCGCCGTGAGGCCGCGCTCGGCGCACCACGCGGAGTAGACGGCGTGCAGCACGGTGCCCCAGCCGCTGTTGCCGTCCGGCCCTACGAGCAGCGGCCGCCGCGCGCCGCGCTCGTAGGCGTGGTCGAGGAGGCCGCGCACGGCGGTGGCGTGGTCGACCGCGATGACGGGGGAGGAGGGCATGCCGAGCGGGTAGTACTCGCCGGCGATGACGGGGATCCCCGACTCAAGCAGCTCGCGCGCCCGGATGTCGTTGGCGATCGGGTCGGCGATGATGATGCCGTCGACGTGCGGCTGGCGAGCGCGCGGCTGGCCGGTGTCGGTGGCCAGCAGCGTGAGGTCGTAGTCCGCGTGGTGGACGACCTCGATCGCGCCGGCGGCGAACTCCCGGGTGTACTGCGCGGCGAAACGGTCCGAGCCGGCCAGCTGGTGCAGCCCGATCGAGAATGTCCGCCCGGTGCGCAGACCGCGCGCCAGGGCGTTCGGGCGGTAGCCGAGCGCCAGGGCGGCCTCCCTGATCGCGGCGCGGGTGGCCTGCGAGACGCGGCCCCGCCCGGCCAGGGCCTCTGACGCGGTGCTCGGCGAGACCCCGGCGGCCCGGGCCACGTCGGCGAGCGTGACTTGCTTCGATTTCACGCAGGACATCTTAAGAGGTGACGAATCGATTCGGCACCTGCGTCACCGAGGCGCTAAATGTCTGTTGCCACCACGTAAAATGCCGGTTTTGGTCTTGTCGTATCGTTTCGGCAATCTCTAACGTCACCGTCGTGACGACGACAGATGACGGCTCGCACGGGCGGGGCGAGCACCACGCCCAGCACCAGTGGCCCGAGGGGTTCTGGGCGCAGCCGGCGCGGCTGGGGCAGGGGCTCGACGGGCACGGCGCGGTCGATGACTTCAACGCCGGCCGCGTGCCAGGGCCGATCCACGTCAACCGGGGCTACGAGGGCGGCTTCTCCGGCATCCAGACCTTCTCGAAACTCCCGGTGTGCCTGACCCCGGAGGACCTGGTCGCGGGGCAGATCGACGTGGCGGTCTGCGGCGTGCCGTGGGACTCCACCGCGACGGGGCGCAGCGGCACCAACCACGGCCCGCTGGCCATGCGCAGCTGCGACTACGCGGCCTTCAAGGGCTTCCCGCATGCCGACCTGCATACCCGGGTGGACGCGTTTGAGGTGCTGAAGTGCTGCGACTACGGGGACGCGCCGGTCCTCGTCGGCAACACCCCGGGCACGTTCGAGGAGATCAGGAAGTTTGTCGGCACGATCGTGACCAGCGGGGCGATTCCCGTGATCATGGGCGGGGACCACGGCATCACCTGGCCGTGCGCGACGGCCGTCGCCGATCACTACGGGTACGGCAAGGTCGGCATCGTCCACTTCGACGCGCACGCCGACACCCGGGCGGACATGCCAGGCACGCTCGCCGGCCACGGCACCCCGATGCGCAAGCTGATCGAGTCCGGTGCGGTGCCCGGCCGGAACTTCGTGCAGGTTGGGCTGCGCGGCTACATGCCGCCGCCTGACACGTTCGCGTGGATGCGGGAACGGCAGATGCGCACCCACTTCATGGCGGAGATCGACCGCTTCGGCTTCGACCGGGTGCTGGAGCGGGCGATCGACGAGGCCCTCGACCAGGCCGACCACCTCTACCTGTCGGTGGACGTCGACGTGTGCGACCCGGCCTTCGCACCGGGCACAGGAACGCCGGAGCCGGGCGGCCTGACCAGCGGCGACCTGCTGCGCGCCGTGCGGCGGATCGCCGCCGAGGTCGGGATCGTCGGCTTGGACGTGGTGGAGGTCAGCCCGCCCTACGACAACCAGGGGGCGATCACGGCGCTGCTCGGCAACCGCGTCATCCACCAGGCGCTGACCGGCACCGCGATGCGCAGGCTCGGCCTGACCGAGCCCGGCTACCTGCACCCCGAGGCCCTGGACCACGGTGTTCCCAGCCACAGGCAGCCCGCCGCTGCCGAGAAGAGATGAGCCGATGAGCAACAGCGAGCACAACGGGCACGACCACGGCGCTGACCAGGCGAACGGGCACCATCACCAGCTGTGGCCCGACGGGTTCTGGGCGCAGCCGGCGCGGCTGGGGCAGGGACTCGACGGGCACGGCGCGGTCGATGACTTCAACGCCGGCCGCGCAGCAGGGCCGATCCACGTCAACCGCAAGCGCGAGGGCGGCTTCTCCGGCATCCAGACGTTCGCCAAGCTCCCGGTGTGCCTGACCCCGGAGGACCTGGTCGCGGGGCAGATCGACGTGGCGGTCTGCGGCGTGCCGTGGGACTCCACCGCGACCGGGCGCAGCGGCACCAACCACGGCCCGCTCGCCATCCGGTCCTGCGATTACAAGGGCGGCTACGGGCGGCCGCACTTCAGCCTCGACACCCACGTCGACGCGCTTGAGGTGCTGAAGTGCTGCGACTACGGGGACGCGCCGGTCCTCGTCGGCAACACCCCGGGCACGTTCGAGGAGATCAGGAAGTTCATCGGCACGATCGTGACCAGCGGGGCGATCCCGGTGATCATGGGCGGGGATCACGGCATCACCTGGCCGTGCGCCACGGCCGTCGCCGATCACTACGGGTACGGCAAGGTCGGCATCGTCCACTTCGACGCGCACGCCGACACGGGCACGGACATGCCAGGGACCCTGGCCAGCCACGGCACCCCGATGCGCAAGCTCATCGAGTCCGGCGCCGTGCCCGGCCGGAACTTCGTCCAGATCGGGCTGCGCGGCTACTGGCCCGAGCAGGAGACGCTCGACTGGATGAAGCAGCGCCAGATGCGCACCCACTTCATGGCGGAGATCGACCGTTTCGGCTTCGACCGGGTGCTGGAGCGGGCGATCGACGAGGCCCTCGACCAGGCCGACCACCTCTACCTCTCCCTCGACGTCGACGTGTGCGACCCCGCCTATGCGCCGGGCACAGGAACGCCGGAGCCGGGTGGCCTGACCAGCAACGACGTCCTGCGGGCGGTGCGCCGCCTGAGCGCCGAGGTGGGGCTCGTCGGCATGGACATCGTCGAGGTCAGCCCGCCCTACGACGACCGCGGCGCGATCACCGCGCTGCTGGCCAACCGTGTCCTCCGCGAGGCCCTCACCGGCACGGCGATGCGCCGCCTT
>DASYAD010000063.1:0-8324 GCA_036501515.1 Trebonia sp.
GGCAACCCGATGGCCTACGACTACGGGGTCATGCGCGACTGCTGGCTGTCGCAGTTCCTGACCGACTGGATGGGCGACGACGGCTGGCTGGTCACCCAGAGCAGCCAGATCCGCAAGTTCAACTACATCGGCGACAGCCACATCATCACCGGCGAGGTCACCGGCAAGCGGGTCGAGGACGGGCGCTGCCTGGTGGACATCGAGATGCGCGGCACCAACCAGCGCGGCACCGTCACCTGCCCGGCCACGGCCACCGTCGCCCTGCCCAGCCGTGAGCACGGCCAGGTCCGGCTGCCCGAGCCGCCCGCCGACCTGCAGGCCCAGGCCACCGCGCTGATGGGGCGGCACAACGAGCTGGTCGCCGAGCGCGCGGCCGCGCGCGGCACTGGCAACTGACGAGGAGGACCGGGATGAGCGGGGCGGGCAAAGCAGCCGGGGTCCAGGAGTTCATCGTCGCCCACTGGGACGCCGGGCTGACGGTCGGCGAGTGGTGGCGCAGCCTCGCGGAAGCGGGCTACGCGTACCCCACGTGGCCCCAAGGCCTCGGCGGCCTCGGCGCGTCCGCCTCGGAAGCCCGGGCGATTACGGCCGTGCTGGCCGCCAACGGCGTCATCGGCCCGCCATCCGGGCACGTCGCGGCCACTCTCGCCGCGCCGACCCTGCTTGAGCACGGCACGCCGGAGCAGATCGCGCGGTTCGTCCTGCCCATCGCGCGCGGCGAGGCAGCCTGGTGCCAGCTGTTCAGCGAGCCCGGTTCCGGCTCCGACCTGGCCAGTGTCGGTACCCGCGCGGTCCGCGATGGCGACGAATGGGTGATTGACGGCCAGAAGGTGTGGAACTCCGGCGCGGACACCGCCGACTTCGGCATGCTGCTGGCCAGGACCGATCCCGGCCTGCCCAAGCACCAGGGCCTCACGTACTTCCTCATCGACATGCACCAGCCCGGCGTCGAGGCCAGGCCGCTCAAGCAGATGAACGGGGGCAGCTCGTTCTGCGAGGTGTTCCTGACCGGCGCCCGGGTGGGGCCGGGCAACGTGCTCGCCGGGGTCGGCGCTGGGTGGCGGGTCGCCCAGACCACGCTGACCCACGAGCGGAACTCCACCGCCGGCGGCGGCGCACCCGGTCTCGTCCCGTCCCGGTCGGGCCAGGCCGGCGACCTCGACCGTACGGTAGGCGAGGTAACCGAGCGGGTCCGCCGCGCTGCCGGCGCCCGCCGCAGCCCGATCAGGGCAGGTGCCATCCCGGCGAAAGCGATGACCGCCCTGGCGCGGGAGTACGGGGTGTCCGACGACCCGGCGGTCCGGCAGGAACTGGCCCGCTACGTCAGCCAGGTGATGATCAACGGCTGGACCATCCGCCGCATCGCAGCGGCCGGAGGCCGGCTGACCGGAGCCGACGGCTCGCTGGCGAAGCTGCTGACCTCCCGGATCTGCCAGCAGTCGCGTGACCTGTCCTACCGCGTCGTCGGCGCGGCCGGCCTGGTCGCAGGGCCGGACGCGCCCATGGGCGGTGACCTGCAGACGGTTGGCCTGGCCAGCCCCGGCACCCGGATCGGCGGCGGGACCGACGAGGTCCAGCTGACCGTGCTCGCCGAGCGCGCCCTCGGGCTGCCCAGGGAACCGTCGGCCGACTCCGGCGTCCCGTACCGCGACCTGCGGGTCGGCACCCAGCGCCGTTAGCCGTCGGCGGGCCCCGCGAGCAAGCGCCGCAAGTCCGCCTCCCGTACCTTGCCCGCCGCCGTGCCTGACGAAGATCAGCTCGTCATCGGGGTGCTGCCGGGCTCCGGCCGCGATGGTCTCGCCGACGGTCAGGTCCGGGGACCACCCGGCTGCCCGCCACCGTGCTCGCAGGCCTCGCGCCCGACCTGGTTCAACCGTTGTCGGCGGCATTGGTCCTCGCCCTGCCTGGCTGGCCGGGGCCCGGTGCTAGCGTGCCCAACGGGAGGCGTCGCTGAGTCGCTTGTTCAGGGCTGGGTCAAGCGCCAGGTCGAAGCCGGCCATGTTCTGCTCGTACTGCTCAAACGTGCGCGGGCCGATGATGACCGTCGTGACGCCGCGGCGCGACAGGACCCAGGCCAGCGCGACCGCGGCCGGCGTGGCGCCGATCTCGGCCGCGACCGCGGCGACCTCGACCGCGAGCTCGACGCTCTGGTCGTCCAGCATCCGGCTCCACAAGCCGCCGCGGGCGGCCCGGCTGCCCTCCGGCGCCGGCTCGCCCGGCTTGTACTTGCCGGTCAGCACGCCGCCGCCCAGCGGACTGTAGATCATGGTGCCCAGGCCCTGGCGCTGGCAGGCGGGCAGGATGTCGTCCTCGATCCGCCGCGCGTTCAGCGAGTAACGGGGCTGCAAGCTGATGAACGGGGTCCCGCCGATGTCCCTGGCCGCCCACTGCGCTTCGACGATCTGCGACCCGGTCCAGTTGGAGCAGCCAAGGTAACGGACCTTCCCTGACTGGACGAACCCGTGCAGCGTGGCCATCGTCTCGCTCACCGGGGTGCCGGGATCGGGCCGGTGGCACTGGTACAGGTCGATGTAGTCCGTGCCGAGCCGCCGCAGGCTCGCCTCGAGCGCCCGGGTGAGGTACTTGCGGGACAGGCCGGTGGTGTTCGGGCCGGTGCCGATCGGCCCGTACCCCTTCGTGGCCAGGACGACGTCATCGCGCCTGGCCTTGATCGCGCGCCCGACGACCTCCTCGGACTCGCCGCCGGTGTAGATATTGGCCGTGTCGATGAAGTTGCCGCCGGCCTCCAGGTAGGCGTCAATGATCCGGTGGCTGTCCTGCTCGCTGGTGGGCGCGCCGGGCCCGTGCCCGAACATCATCGCGCCGAGGCAGGGCCGGGAGACCTGCAGGCCGGACGCGCCGAGGGTGGTGTACTCCATTTATGACTCCGTAGCTGTGTACCGAGCGCCGGCGGGTTGATAAAGTGCACTCTATTATCCGGAGCTGGATTTCGGGCCCAGGGCAGCGGAAGGAATTCATGGAACAGCTTGCTGGCCAGGTCGCCGTGGTGACCGGAGCGGGCAGCGGCATCGGCCGGGGCATCGCGGCCGCGCTGGCCGCTGCGGACTCACATGTCATGGCCGCCGATATCGACGCGGCCGCGGCCCGCAAGACCGCCGCGCAGCTGGCCGGCGTCGAAGTCGTCGCGGCGCAGTGCGACGTCACCGACCGGGATGCCGTCGAGGCGCTGGCCGATCAGGCCTGGGCCCACTTCGGCCATGTCGACATCGCCGTCAACAACGCCGGCGTGTTCCCGCCGATCCGGCGCGCGATCAGCATCGATGAGCGGGACGCCCGCTGGGTCCTCGGTAAGCATCCTGTGCCCCGGCATGGTGGCCACCAACCTGGGCGGCTCCGCCCGGCACCGGCCAGCGCGCTTCGGCGGGCCAGAGCCGAAGGCGCGCCAGGCGAGCACAGGACCTGGATCCGGCGGATATCGGCCGGGCCGCCGTGGAGGGCATCAGGCGCGGCGACTTCTACATCGTCACCCACCCGCCGGTCCGCGAGATCGTCGCCGAGCGGGCGGCGGAGATCATGGCCGCTTTTGACCCCCAGGCCCCGCGGTACCCGGGCGACGAAGCCATCGACACGCGCCGTCATGAAGCGGCCGCGCAGGTCAGCGGAAGGACGATCCTGACCATGGACCCGGTCATCGCGCGCAAGCTGGCCCGGACGGCCAATCCGTACCCGTCGGTCGTGTTCCTCGCCCCTGAGGCGGCCGCCGCGTACGCGGCCGCCGGGCTGCCCCCGGGCCGCACCGGCTATTTCGCCGGGCGGGCGGCGCCGATGGGCGCCGTGACGGCCGAGGTGGTCATCGCTACCTTCTACAGCTTCCAGCCTGAGCTGATCCGCAGCTGCATCCCGGCCGCATGGTCGGCGGCGTCCCCCGAAGTCATCCTCAGGCACCGCCTTACCTCGGTCGACGCCGTACTGCGGCGGGTTCTCGGCGACGAGGTCGTAGCTGGTCCCGAGATGAAGGAGGCCGACCGGCTCGCCCGGGTCGCCGCCGAGGCGTGCCAGCCCGAAGGCCGGGCCTTGTTCGCCGGGCACGCGTCGCTGCCCTGGCCAGGCGAGTCGCACCTGGACCTGTGGCACTCGCTGACCCTCCTGCGCGAGCACCGGGGCGACGGGCACCTCATCGCGCTCCAGGTCGCGGGCTACTCCGGGTGCGACGCCATGGTGATGACCAAGGCCATGGGCGGTGTGCCGGCCGCGTTCGTAGCGACCAGGGCCTGGTCGGCCGAGCAGTGGGCGGAGTCGGCCGACAGCTTGCGCTCCCGGGGCCTGATTGACGGCGATGGCGTCGCGACCGAGGCGGGCCGCGCGCACCGCGAGGCGGTCGAGCGGCAGACTGACTTGCTCGCGCTGGCGCCACTTGAAACGCTGGGCGAGGACGGCTGCCTGCGCCTGCGCGAGCTGATCCGGCCGATGAGCGCCGCCATCGCGGGAGACCTGTTCCCGCGGTGAGCCGCGCTTGGCTCAGGCCGGAGACGCCGGCCAGAGCACAGGAGTCAGGAGCACTATGGCAGAGGAAGTGCTGTACAGCGTCGCCGACGGCGTGGCCACCATCACCCTGAACCGGCCGGACCGGCTCAACGCGCTGAACAGGGCGATGTACCACGGTCTCAGCGAGGCATTTGACCAGACCGACGGCGATGACAAGATCCGGGCCGTCGTCGTCACCGGGGCCGGCCGCGCTTTCTGCGCCGGCGCCGACCTGAGCGGCGGTGCAGGCACGTTCGATTACGGCCAGGAGGCAGGCGCCCCCGAAGCGCACCGCGACGCGGGCGGCCTGCTGGTGCTGCGGATCTTCCGCTCGCTGAAGCCTGTCATCGCGGCCATCAACGGTCCCGCGGTCGGGGTCGGCATCACCATGACCCTGCCCATGGACATCCGGATCATGGCCGACAGCACCCGGGTGGGGTTTGTGTTCGCCCGGCGGGGCATCGTGCCGGACGGGGCGTGCAGCTGGTTCCTGCCGCGGATCGTCGGGATCAGTCAGGCGCTCGAGTGGTGCCTCACTGGCCGCCTGGTCAGCTCAGAAGAGGCACTGGCGGCCGGCCTGGCCCGCACGGTCTGCCCAGTCGCGGACGTCCTGCCGCTGGCCACCCGGCTGGCCAGGGAGATCGCAGCCAGCGCCGCACCGGTTTCCGCGGTGCTCACCCGGCAGCTGCTGTGGCAGATGCTGGGCGCCGACCATCCGATGGTGGCGCACCGGATCGACTCCCAAGCGATCTACGACACCGGGCGCATGGCGGACTCGGCCGAGGGGGTCGCCGCGTTCCTGGAGAAACGCGAGCCCTCCTGGACCCTGGCTCCGAGCAAGGACCTGCCGGACTGGTTCCCGTGGCGTCCCGAGCCGCCGTTCGCTGAGTGACCGCTAGCTCCGCTCCGCCGTCAGCTCGGCCAGGAGCGGCGCGAGGCCCCGGTCATGCGGGTTGGGGGCGATGTACGGCGATACTGCTACCAGCCGGGCCGTGACCGGTGCCTCATCCGCCCAGTCATCGACGAAGACGTCGGGCTGGTGCTCGGGCGGCAGGTTGACCGTGCACCAGCGCCCGTCGGCACCCCGCTGCTCCTTCGCGTACACGGCGTCAATGAGGTGAGCGAAGCGGAGTTCGGCCGCGCGGCTGACCGCATGATCTCGCCCGCCAGCGCTCCAGAGCAGCACGGTCGCCCCGGCCTCACGCAGCCGGCCGAGCACCTCCAGGGCGCCGGGTCGCAGCGACGTTCCCGTCAGCGAGTCGACCAGGCAGCCGTCGACGTCAAATGCCCAGACCAGGCGCCGGGGCCCGCTGCTCACCGCGGCTAACCTGGCCCGCTGGCCGCGTGGGACCCGTCCGCGCCGGCACCCGGCTCACCGCGGGTGCGGTAGAAACGATTGGCAGAGTCCTGGAAAGGCCGCAGTTCCAGCCCCATGTAGCCCGGGGTCAGCTGCGCCCAGCGCAGCGCCTCGTTCTTCGGCATGCCGGCCTGAAGCTGCAGGAATCCCAGGGTCGCCCGCACCCCTCGCCGCGGCCGTTCGGCGATCGTGGCCGCCCACCGCAGCGCCGCGGGCATCAGGTCGTCGTCCGGCACGGCTTTGTTGACCAGGCCGATGCGCTCGGCCTCGGCGCCGCTGACCTCCTCGCCGAGCAGTAGCAGTTCCTTGGCTTTGTCCACGCCGACCAGCCGGCTGAGCCGCACCGCGGATCCCCAGGCCCCGATGCCGAGCCCGGTCCGCTTCAGGTGCCAGTCCGACAGCCGCGCTGACTGGGCCGCGATGCGCAGGTCACAAGCCATCGCCAGCTCAAGCGCGCCCGTCGTGCACACGCCGGCGATGGCGGCGATCGAGGGCTTGAGCAGGTCGTCAACCCGGTCGATGACGGCCGCGGGCGCAACAGCGGCGCCATGCGGCCCCGCGCCGGCCCCGCCTCCGCCGTCGGCCTCCCTGAGATCGGCGCCCGCGCTGAACCAGGGGCGCCCGTCGGACCGCGGTGCACCGGTGAGCAGCCAGACTCGGATCGCGTCGTCCTGCTCGATGGTGTCCAGGGCGACAGCCAGCTCGGCGAAGAACCGGCCGTTCAGCGCGTTGGCGACGGCCGGGGCATCGATGACCACGACGGCGACGTGCTCCGAAGGCCGCTCCAGCCGCAGCTGCGGGCCGGCGTCCTCAGGCAGCTGGCTTCCCATCAAAATAAAGTACACTATTTAGTGAGTTGCGTGCACGTGTCCCTTGGGACGGGAGGCCCGTAACTGACAGTCAGTGATGCGCGGTATGGCTTGATGAAGATCGAGGAGAGGACATCACCATGCACGAGGCAGTGATTGTGGAGGCGGTGCGCGCCCCGGTCGGCAAGCGCAACGGAGGACTGTCGGGGGTGCACGCGGTCGACCTGTCGGCGCTGCTGCTCAACGAGCTCGTGACGCGCGCCGGCGTTGATCCTGGCGACATCGATGACGTCCAGTGGGGCTGCGTTACCCAGCTCGGTGACCAGTCCAGCAACGTCGGGCGGTTCGCTGTCCTGGCCGCCGGCTGGCCGGAGAGCGTCCCCGGCGTGACTATCAACCGGGCGTGCGGGTCCAGCCAGCAGGCGCTGGATCACGCGGCCTTCGCGGTGATGTCCGGTCAGCAGGAACTTGTCGTGGCCGGCGGTGTGGAGACCATGAGCCGGGTGCCGCTCGGCGCAGGCCGCGCCACCGGCCAGCCCTACGGCCCGCTAGCGCTCGGCCGGTATCCCGGCACCGACTTCAACCAGATCACCGGGGCCGAGCTGATCGCCCGTCAGTGGGGCCTGTCGCGGCGGAACCTGGACGACTTCGCCTCGCTCTCGCACGAGCGGGCAGCGGCGGCGGTCGACGGCGGCGCCTTCGAGCGGCAGCTCGTCCCGGTGGCCACGGAGAACGGAGTGGTCAAGGTGGACGAGGGCCTGCGCCGGGGCACGACGGCCGACACCCTGGCGAGGCTGAAGCCGGTCTCCGGCGAGGACGGCGTGATCCACGCGGGTAACTCCTCCCAGATCTCCGACGGTGCGGCGGCCCTGCTGGTGACCAGCCGCGAGCGAGCGGCTCAGCTGGGGCTCACCCCCATCGTGCGCTATGTGGCCGGGGCGGTGGTGGGCGCCGATCCGCGCCTGGTCCTCACCGGCCCGATCCCGGCCACTGCGAAGGTGCTCGCCCGGGCGGGCCTGGGCATCGATGACATCGGGGCGTTCGAGGTAAACGAGGCGTTCGCGCCGGTGCCGCTCGCCTGGCTCGCCGAGACCGGTGCGGATCCGGAGCGGCTCAACCCGCTCGGCGGGGCGATCGCCGTCGGCCATCCGCTCGGCGCGTCGGGCGCGATCTTGATGACCCGGCTCGTGCACCACATGCGTGACAACGGCATCAGGTTCGGCCTGCAGACAATGTGTGAAGGCGGCGGCACCGCCAATGCGACGATCGTGGAGCTGCTCTAGCGGTCGGCGGCGCGGCGGAGACGGTCGCGCATCAGCTGGCCGGAGACGGCCTGGTTCTCCGCTTCATGCGCGAACAGGTAACGCCGCCGCGCCGCCTCGTCCTCGGCCGCGTTCAGGTTGTCCTTGACCAGTTTCAGCAGGGCGGCGGGCGTTCGCACCAGGCGGCGGGCGACGTCCAGCGTGTAGTCACGCAAATCCTCCGGCGGCAGCACCCCGTGGACCATGCCAAGCTCGAGGGCGCGGCCGGCGGGCAGCTTCTCGTTGAGCAGGTACAGCCGCCGGGCCAGGGCCGTTCCGCCGATCCTGGTCCAGAAGAACGAGCCGCCGTAGTCGCCGGACAGCCCGTTGGGGGAGAAGTTCGCGGCGAAGACCGCGTCGCTGGAGGCGAAC
>DASYAD010000064.1:0-3919 GCA_036501515.1 Trebonia sp.
GATCGGCCTTCCGTCGGAGCTAGCCAGCTGCTCGTCGGTGTCCTTGGGCGAAGACACGCAGATCATCGGCACTTCGGTCATGCCGTAGTCGTGGGCCACGGTCACGCCCATCTCTTCGCGCACCGCCCAGAAAACGCCCGGCGGGCAGGGGGCGCCGCCACCCTTGAGCAGTCGCAGCGAAGGGAGCACGCGCGCGTCCGGCGAGCCGGACGCGGCCGCGAACGCCCGCTGCGCCGCCAGCAGCGCTGTGTAGAACACCGTGGACCCGCCGCCCATCGTGACGCGGAGCCGGCGGAAGACGTCCACCGTGGCCGCGTCGAACGCCTCCGCCAGGACGATGGGGAAGCCGCTGATCAGCTGGGCCATCACGTACATGATGCCGCCGACGTGCGCGACAGGGAACGCCATCGACCCGACGTCGTCAGGGAACTCCCCCGCCCGGCCCTGCGACGTCCAGCCGTAGGCGGCGGCGAGCAGCGTGGCATCGGTGTGCCTGGCGCCCTTGGGCAGCCCGCTTGAGCCGGAGGTGAAGTACACCCATTCGGCCGACTGGGCCGGCCGGGGCAGTGCCGTCAGCTCCGTGTCCGGCGGCAGCGACTCGCCCGTCACGAGGACCTTGGGAGCGGTCGGCAGCCCGGCCGCCATGGCGGCATAGTCGAATCCGCGCCAGGTGCCGGGCACCAGCATGAACTCCGCTCCCGCGGTGGCGACCGCCGCCCCGGTCTCGCGCTCCCGGTAGATCGGGATGACCGGTGCCTGGACCGCGCCGAGCCGCGCCAAGGCCGCCATGAGGATCACCGTGCTGACCCGGGTGGGCAGCTGCCAGGCCACCCGGCTGCCGGGGCCGATGCCCTGGGCGGCCAGAGTCACCGACATCCGTTCGGAATGATGTTTGAATTCATGGAAGGAAACGACGTGGCCAGCGGCATTGATCAGCATGGGGGCATCGCCGGTCGCCGCCGCCCGCGCGCAAACGAGCTCCCAGAACGACCCAGCCCGCAGCAGCCGGCCGGGGAACCCGTCCGCGGTCATGACCAGGCGCCGATCACGTGGTCGGCCGTGGTGATCGTCGCCAGGAACCGCAGCGTATTGCGGAGCACGCTGTCGCCGTACTCGGTCGGCGTGCCCGCCACCCCGTCGCGGGGGATGACGACGCTGAACCCCTCGTCGCCGAGCTCGACCGTCGCGGACGGGATCGCGACGTTCAGCGAGACGCCCACCAGCACCACCGTGCGCACGCCGATATTGCGAAGCACCGCGAACAGCTCGGTGCTGTGCGTGGGCGACATACCCGACGACCTTTGCAGCACGAGGTCGCCCGCCTCCACGCCGATCTCGTCGACCACGTTGCCGCCGCGCTCGGCCGTCCACCCCGCGTTGAGCGGACCGATCGCCTGCTGCAGCGGGGTGACCTTGTTGGTGGACAGGCCGCCGAACGCGGGCACGTAGGTTAGGTGGACGACCCGGGTCCCGGCCTTGCGGGCGGCCTGCGCGAGGCGGGCGATTACCGGCAAGGCCGCCGCGGCGGCCGCCTTGAGCTCGGGCAGCGCGCTCTCGGCGCCCACGGTGCCGCCCTGGCATTCGACGACGACGAGCGCGGTGCTCTCCGGTGTGAGGTCTACTTCCGGTCGCGGCATTGCGACTTCCTTTCCGCGTGCTTGAGGGTTCTGTTACCGCCGCATGTGGCTGCGCGAACGGCCGACTAGCTCGACGACCACGCTGTCCGGGTCGCGCAGGAACAGCACGATGACGCCGCCGAGCCTGGTGCCAGGCAGCTCGACAAACTGGGGAGCGGGCAGCGGTTCTGCTGCGGTCGCCGACAGCTGCCCGTAGGCGGCGTTCACGTCGTCGACGCCGAGCGCGATCCGGTAGAGGCCGCGGTGGTAGGCGGGCGAGGCGGCCAGACCGGTGCCCTTCGGGTCCTGCCACTGGGTCAGTTCGAGGGAGAACGAGGGGTCACCGTCGGTGACCATCGACGCGTAGGAGAACACGGTGTCGTCCGCTTCCGCGACGCGCTCGGTCGCCCCAGCTTTGAAGCCGAGGTGTTCGTACCAGGCGACCGAGGCGTCAAGGTCGGTCACGTTGATCCGCAGGTGCGAGAAGACCGGCGCCTCGGCTGGCCGCTCGATGAGCTCGATCAGCACTCCGTCGAGATCGGTTGTCCTGGCCGCTGCCACCCGGCTTCCGCGCACCGGCCATTCAGGTAGGCCAGCCCAAGGCCGGCCGTGCCGTGCGGCCTGCTCCCTGGCGCGGCTTAGGGACGGCACGGTGTAGCCGAGGGAGCTGATGCCGATGTGGTGCGGCTCGGCCGGGTGGGCGCCGAGGGTGGCTGGGGTCTCCCATTCGAGTACCTCGACGGCCGGCGCGGTGCGCGGCCCGCGGTGGTCGTAGAGGAACCAGCACTCGGTGACCGGCGTGCCCGCGACGCCCAGCGCCCGGCCGTCGGCCGCGGTCCGCGCCGTCTTCATGCCCGGACGCAGCTGGAGCAGCTCGGCGTAGAACGCGGCCGCCGCTGACACGTCCACCGTGTTGAGGTTCGTGTGCAACAGGCTGTGCACCTGCACGTTGAGCTGAGCTGGCCTCAGTTCGTCGGGCATACAGTGACTCCGACCATGTCTGTTAGACGCTTAATTATTTATCTATAATAATGAGGAGGGGCCGACCATGGAAGGGGTTGGCGGCGGGCGTCCGCGCGCGGCACCTGGGCAGGCTCGCGCCGCTTCAAGGTCGGACGTAAAAGCGTCAATAGCTTGCTGATTTGGCTGGTTACTTGTCCGGAGGCGGAATGAGATATGTAGCGGCGATCGCCACCTACCTGCCGTGCTGGGGGTCCGCCAGGAGGCGGGTCGCGGGCGCCGACGAGGACGTCGTAACGCTCGCGGTGGAGGCTGGCCGGGCCGCCATCAGGGCGGCGGCTGGCGGCGGGGCGGCTGACGCAGGCGTGGCTGACCCTGGCTCGGACGGTCAGGGCAGTGTGCGGCGGGTGGTGCTCGTCAGCCGGGAACTGCCCCTGCTCGAGGGCGGCAACGCGGCGGTGCTGCTCGGCGGGCTCGGGCTCGATCCCGGGACCGAGGTGACGGAGCGGCTGGGCGGTGCGCCCGCCGCCATCGACGCGCTCACGTCGGCGCCGCCGGGGACGCTGGTGATCGCCGCGGACGTGCAGCCTGCCGCGGGCGGGGCCGCGGCACTGGTGGCCGACTCTGGCCTGCGGCTGACGCCCGCTGCCCGGCTGGCCCGGAGCCTGCCGGTGCGCACCAGGTCCGCGGCCGGCGAGGTGCACGACTACGGTGACCCCCGGCTGCTGCGCGAGCGGGGCGTGCCCGCCTCGATCGCTCAGCTCACGGCCGACACCGCGGACAGGCCGCTCGCGCTCGCCGGGGTTGACCCCAGGCAGGCGGCGGCGGTCTGCACGGGGCAGCCGCCGGCGCTACCGACGACCGGCGCGAGTTCGGCCCTCTTCGCGCTCGCGGCGCTGGCGGAGTCCCGTTCGCCTGGCCTGCTGCTCGCCGCCGAGCAGGCGACGCTCAGCGGCGTCCAGGTCGGTGACGGCATCGCTCAGGTCCGGCGGCTTGAGCCCCCGGCCCAGCAGCCGGCCACGGGCACGTTCACCCCGGGGAAGGAGATCCCGATCTCCCTCGCCGCCTACGACCGGGCGTTCACGGCGAAGGTCCGGTTCGAGGCCGGCCAGCAGGCCGCGACCGGCGAACTCGACTTCCCGCCCAGGTACCGGGTCGGACCAGACGGCGCCCTGCAGACCGACTACACGCTGGTACCGCTCCCGCGAACAGGGACCGTCTACACCGGGGTCACCGTCCGCATCCCTGTGCCGGGCCTTGAGACCCCATACTCCCTGGTCATCGTGGAGCTGGATGACGTCGGCGTGCGGGTGCTCGCCCGGGTAACCGGCGCCGCTCCTGGC
>DASYAD010000065.1:0-2276 GCA_036501515.1 Trebonia sp.
ACGGAATGGCCGCGATAATAGGGAACGCCGAGCTTGGCGAGGTGCGCCTCGAGGAGTTCCTCGGTGCGGCGCTGCGGCAGGAACAGCGTGTACGGGTAGCGGGTGGGCAGGACCGAGAAGTCCAGCCGGTTCTTCAGCAGCGCGAAGTGCGAGGACGGCACCGGGGTGCCCTCGCCCAGGACGAAGCCGCGCAGGGCGAACACTTCCAGCGTGCGCGGGTAGAGGGTCAGGGCCTTGGAGTACGGCGGCCGCTGCGCGCGCCGCTCCAGCACGACCGGGCGCACTCGCCCGCGGTGCAGTTCGGCGGCCAGCCACATGCCGACCGGGCCGCCGCCGACGACCGCGACGTCGAATGGGCCGTCGGCCACAGGACCGTCGACCACGGGGCTATCCATCACAGGTACGAGTAGTCGACGGCGGTTTCGAGCGGGTCCGGCCGTCCGTCGGGCGGAATCTGGCCGTTGGCCCGCAGGGCCTCGACGGCGGCGCCGATGGCAGCGGGGGCGGAGCGCTGGTCCGGCGGGATGACGCCGTCGGCGGCCAGCTTGCGGCAGGCGCCGAGGGCGTAGCGAGAATCCGTGGAGGTGCGGGCCGCGGCGAGTGCCGCCGATTCCTCGACGTGGTCGCGGAACCACTGCGTCGCTTCGGCAAGGGCCTGAAGGAAGGGGGGGACGATATCCCGTTCGGCCGGAAGCTTGATGCAGACGGTGCTCAGGGCAAATTCCTTGGTCACCGGCCCGAGGTCGGTGAAGCCGGCGTCGACCGCCATGGCGTCGTACGGGATCATCTGCAGGGCCGCGTCGATCGTGCCCGCCTGCAGCGCCTTCCACCGCTCGACGTGCGAGCCCTCCAGCGCCCATTCGTAGTCGGCCGGGTAGGTCAAGCCGTGGGCGGCGAGCATCCGTTCGGCGACGTGGCGGGTGCCTTCGGTCAGGGATGAGGTGCCGATCCGGCCGCCGCGCAGGTCGTCGAACGTTTTATGGCGGGCGAGCGCGATCATGGACAGCGGCGGGCGGTCGATCAGGCCTGCCACCACGCGAAGGGGGCCGCCGGCCACCGCGTCGGTGATGCTGCCCTCCGGGGAGCCCAGCGCGATGTCCACGGTGCCGTCGCGGAGCGCCTGCGTCACGCCGTGCGTGGTGCCGAGGATGTTCTCGGTCGCGGCGAGGCCGTGGTGTTCGAGGAAACCGCGTTCCTGCGCGATCCACAGCGGGACGTTGACGTAGGCCGGGGCGACGACGCCGACCGTGATCTCCCTCATGGGCGGATCATAGGGGCGCGGCGGCGGCGAGCCGGCAGAGGTAGGCGTATCCGGCGTTGTACTGGGATTCCGGCCAGACCTCGGCCTTCTTCTTCTCGATCTCGGCCGGGTCGGACCAGGTCTTGATGTCGCCGGCCGCCAGCGCCTGGAGCTGGACCTGGCAGGCCCGGGCGAGCAGCACCGCGCGCATGACCGCCCGGGCCGGATCGGGGCCGACGGTGACCAGGCCGTGCCGCGGGAGGAGAGCGCCGTTGCCGTCGCCGATCGCCTCGGCCAGGGCTTTTCCGAGGTCAGCGGAGCTGATCAGGCTGCCGGTGCGGGTGAACCGGCCGACCGGCGGGTCGGCGAACTCGACGCCGTCGTGGGACAGCGCCAGCAGCGGCTGGTCCAGGGCGGCGAAGGCGCACGCGGCCGGGGCGTGGGTGTGCACCACGCAGCCGACGTCGGGGCGGGCCAGCATCACCTCGGTGTGGATGGGGTACTCGATGTGCCGGGGCCCGTGGCCCGCCAGCACCTCTCCCGCGGGCGAGACCAGCGCGACCCGGTCCTCGGTCACCTCGCCGAACGACCAGCCCGCGGCCTTCATCCAGACGCCGTTGCCCGCGGGGTCACGAAGCGCGGCGTGGCCCCAGACCATGTCCGACTGGCCGCTCGCGGCCAGGGCCCGGTTCGCCTGGGCGGTCGCCGCGATGAGCTCTTCCTGGGTTTCCATCCCTCTCCTGTTCGCTCAGAGCCAGCGCGGTAGCTCGCCGAGATCGCCGGTGACGGTGAGACCATCCTGGTCCTGGACCCGGCCGGTCAGCCAGCCGGCGATGCGCTGCGGAGTGCCCCCGACGACGGCCCCGGTGTCGCCGCTCCTGGGGGCGGGGCCGAGCCTGACCGGGTCCGGCTGGCCCTCGGCTCGCAGCTCCGCCGTTACCTGCGTGCGGGACGACATCCAGCCGGCCACGTCCGCGGCCAGCATCCACGCCACGTCGTCAGGCATGTCGTCGACGTCGTAGTCGGCGTCAAGGTC
>DASYAD010000066.1:0-97228 GCA_036501515.1 Trebonia sp.
GTCGCCAGCCCCACCGGTGCGGGGACCGTGACCGTGGTGCGGCCCACGGCACCGTCCCCACGTCTTTGTTATGCCCGGCGGCCCCACGTGGTGCCGGGGCGGCGGCCCCACGTGGTGCTGCGCGGCGCGCGCGCCCAGTTAGCGGTGCGCGTCAGGCTCTGGCCGTTCGTCATGTCCCTGCTCCTGAAGTGTCGGGGCCGCGCTGGTCGCGACCCGGTGGGCGCCTTCTGATCCCTGACCAGAACGCAAGACGGCAGCGCGCCTGGCGGTCGTACACGCCACGGCTGCTCGCGCCGGCCCAGGCCGCCCCTGACAGGGCGCGACCGTGAAAGCCGATGCCGCGCATGTCGGCCGGGCGGCAGCCGCCGGCGCCAACGGCGGGGGCAGTGAACCTCCGGGGGCTCACGGTTCACCACCCCCGACCGTCGCATCCCGCGGGGGCAATCCGCGGTCCCACCCCCGGGCTTCCGGGGCAACGGCGCTCCGGGGGGTGGCTAGAGTCACTCGCTCAGGCGTGAGCACGAAGTACACGGCCCGGCCGGCCGGCGTGCGGTAGTGACCGCAGTCGGCCGCCAGCGCGGCCGCCAGCAGCAGCCCGCGCTCGGCGTCGGCGTCGGACGCCACGGTCTCCCACGAGTCACCGGAGACCGACGCGTCGTGGACCTCAACCCGCAGCTGGCCGGACGCCCACCTGATGCTGAGCATCACCGACTCGCCCGCGCCGTTGGTGACGGCGTTGATGACGAGGTCGCTGGTGAGCAGGATGGCCACCGCTGGGTTGACCGGAACCGACCAGGCGGCGATGGCCGCGCGGACGTGCCCGGAGGCGTGCGCCGCCGCGCCTGTGCCCAGCTCAAGCCGGATGCGGCGATGCCGCAGTTCGGCAGGCAGGGCCAGCACGGCCGGCGCTATCGTGTCCATCGCGGGTCCTTTCGACCTGGTAGAGCAAGTGGCAAAGCGTTGCGATCGGTTGCAAGACAAATACTGCTGAAAATTGCAATGCGAGACATCGGTCAGCTGACCGATCTTGGGTCGCGAGCCGGGTCGTTGTCGTCATCGGCCGGACAGCCCTCGCACGGGTAGGCGAGAGTGAAGTAGACCGCCTTGCCGGCGGGAGTCCGGTAGAAGCCCCACTCGGCCGACAGTGATGTCACGAGCAGCAGACCCCGGCCGGTTTCGGCTTCGGCCGAGTCGCCGTCACCCGCCGCGTCACCGAGCACTGGAAGGTCGCCAGAACCGTCGTGGACGTCCACCCGCAGTCCGGCCGCCTCGCAGACGATCGTGAGGAGCACGAACCTCCCCGCGGCGGGTGCGCCGTGGGTGACCGCGTTGGTCACCAGTTCGCTGGTGAGCAGGACAGCTACGTCGGCGTCGACCGGGACGCGCCACGCGCGGATGGCATCCTCCACCACGGAGCGGGCCGCCGCAGCGGCGGCGAGGTCCGCGATCAGCGGGATGCGGCACTGGTGCTGGCTCACCGCGGGCGGCGGGCTAGCGGATCGGGTCGGACGGGTCGGCGCCATCGGGGCCATGGGCTTTCCTGTTCCTTAGCGGGCCGGGTATTGCCTGTTGCATAACAAACACTCATGCAACTTGCACTGACAGACATCGGTCAGCTGACGGATATCGAATTCGCCCAGCTCAAGGCCCGTTCTCGTCTGTCCCACCGGTCATCAAGCCGCTGCTTCTGGCGGCCCGCCTCACACGAGGGCAGTGCGGGACCACGAGTAACCAGCACCCGTTCTGTAGATGATTGTCCAGATTTACCCCGAACGGGAGCGGCTGTCCCATCAGACCTCAGCCGTCTCAGCCCGGCCGTCTATGATGACTGAGCGTCAGTTATCAGCTACGGAACGGGGTGATCTTTGAGCGGGCTGACCAGCCTGCAGATGGGCTCGCCGCTTTCCTACCTGATCGCGTTCGGGCTGCCGTGCCTCGACGCGGTCATCCCGGTACTGCCAAGCGAGACGGTCATTATCGCCTTCGGGGTGGCGACGGCCGGGTCGACCGACCCGCGCATCTTGCTGATCATCGCGTGCGCCGCGGCCGGCGCGTTCGCCGGCGACAACCTGTCGTACCTGATCGGCTGGCGGTTCGGGCCGTGGGCGACGCGGCGGTTTTTTGCCGGCGACAAGGGGGCCGCCAGGAAGGACTGGGCGGAACGGTCGCTGGCGCGGTACGGGATGGGGCTGATCATCGTCTGCCGGTTCATACCCGGCGGGCGCACGGCGGTGACTCTGGCGTGCGGGCTCGTCCGCTACTCGTGGCGCCGGTTCGCGGTCGCGGTCGCGCTGGCGGCCGTCCTCTGGGCAAGCTACGCGTTCCTGGCCGGACGTCTCGGCGGCCAGGCGTTCGAGAACCAGCCGGTGGTCGGCTTCGCGGTCGCGTTCGGCGGCGCGCTCGTGCTGAGCGGGATCGTCGAGGGCGTGCGGCGGCTGATCGGGCGGCGGCGGCGCGGCACTAGCCGCTGATCACCTGCGGAACGGAGACCGACTTCGGCCCCTCGACGCCGAACTCGAGCCCGTAGCCCGAGTGCCTGGCGCCGCCGAACGGGATCATCGGGTGGATGCCGCCGTGGCCGTTGATCCAGACTGTGCCGGCCTCGATGCGGGCGGCGATCTCCTTCGCCCGGTCCCTGAAGCTCACGCGTCACACAGGTCACTCAGCATCTTCGCCCGGCTCGCGGCCGGCGGCGACGCGAAGACGGTGGATAGTTTTATACACCGGGATGTACAAAACTATCCACGATCATGCTTCCGCTCAGCGTCAGGCCCGCAGGATCACAATCGCAGCGAAGCGGCCGCAGGGGCGGGCGGCCCGGTCGGAGAAGAAGTCGACTGTGCTTGTCCTGGTGTCGACGGCCAGGTCGCAGACGTTGTGCGCAGGGATGCCGGCCGCGGCGATCTGGCGTCGGATCGCGCCGGCGAGGTCGAACAGGGCGTGTCCCGGGCGGCTTGGACGCAGCAGCTGCGTCTTCTCGGCGACGGCGGCCCACGGCGCGCTCTCGACACTCTCGGCCCCCGCAGCGCTCTGGGAACTGTGAGCCCCCTCAGCGTTCTTAGGCTCCGCAGCCCCGAACGCCGCCGCCACTTCGGCCGCCTCCCTGTCCCCGATTTCGTAGCTGGCCGCGCCGATGGCCGGGCCGATCCCGATGAGCAGGTCTTCCGATGCCGCGCCGAAGGCCGCCGCCATCGCCGCGATCGTGTTCGGCACGACGCCTTTGACGGTGCCGGCGCGGCCGCTGTGCGCGACGCCGACTGCCCGGTTGACGGGGTCGTAGAACACGACCGGGGCGCAGTCGGCGACCAGGATCGCCAGCGCGGCGCCCGGCTGGTTCGTGATCATCGCGTCGGTGGCCGGGAACGCGGCGGCCGAGTCGGCGGCGCCGTCGTGACCCCGGCCCGCCAGTGTCGCGTCGACGACGGCCACCGTCGCGGTGTGCTTCTGGTCGGCGATCGTCAGCCGTCCTACGCCGAGCCCGGCGGCCAGGCGGTTCCGGTTCTCGCGCACGGCTCCGGGGTCGTCGCCGACGTGCCCGCCCAGGTTGAGGCTGTCGTAAGGGTCGGCGCTGACGCCGCCGTGCCTGGTGCTGACGACGGCGGTCACCCCGTCGCCGTCGAACGCGAACCGCCGCAGCCGAAGATCGTCACCCACCCGCCCACAGTAACGGGGGTGCCGGTGTCAGCCGCTCCCGTTCGGGATGATGGCGTGTTCAGGAAGGAACGGGAGCGCCGGCTGTATGCCGAGCGCGACCCGGCCGTCCTCGAAGCCCGCCGGCTGTGACGGCGGGCTTCGGTGCCGGATCAGGCCAGCGCCAGCTGCCGGATGGCGCCGCGGCGGAACTCCTCGGTCTCCGCGGGCCACGACGCGGCTGATGCCGCGACCAGCGCCTGGGCTTTGAACGCGCGCGCGGCCGAGCTCAGCCGGTGCGAGACGAGATCCGCCCGGTCCTCGAAGTCGCCGGGCCAGGTCTCACCCCACACCCTGATGTCGGTCATGTTCGCCTCCGCGATCGTGTGCACCATCCGCCGCACCCGCTCGTCGGCGCAGTACAGCTCGGCCTGGACCGCGAGGGCCTGCAGGCACGGGCCGTAGACCGGCCGGGACACGGCGCTGTCCAGGTGGTGGCCGCGGACGCCGAGGATGCGCAGCGCGCGCTGGTCGTCGTGATCAGCCGTGACCACGTTGACTTCCCAGCCCGCGAGCCCCATGTCGCACAGCCAGCCGCCCGCGACCTGCACCACGTCATCGGTGCGGGCCGCCAGCGCGACCAGGCGCGGCCTCAGGTTTCGTTTGACGGGGGCTTGGAGGTTAGCTGACGGGCGAGCGAGTTCGTGTACTCGCGAAACACGTCGATCAGCGGAACCGAAGGATCGAGCAACCATGAGGTCTCCATTCCGGTGAGAAAGGCGACGATCTCCGCGGCCTTGATGGCCGGATCCAAGTCGGTGCGGTAGTCCCCCGAGGATTGCCCTCGGCGGATCGCACTGGCGATGATGTTCACCGAGTCCCGGTACCGGTCCAGGAAGCGCTCGTGCAGCGGCGCGTCCTGGTTCAGGTTCTCGGTCAGCAGGACCGTGAACGTGCCGATCAGCTCGGGCGAACGCCGGTAGCGCTCGACGACCGTTTCCAGCGCCTCGACCGGGTTCAGCGAAAAGTCCGCCGCTTCCAGGTCATCGGCGTCGCGGGCGTCGAGCACCGCGTGCAGCAGCTGTTCCTTGGACTCGAAATGGTGGAGCAGTCCAGCCGGGCTGACACCAGCCTCGCGCGCGATCTGCCCCAGGCTGGTACCCCGACTGCCGTTCCTCGTCATCAGCCGCTGGGCAGCGGTCAAGATGCGTGCTCGCCGATCCTCGCCTTTGGCGAGGAGAGTGGCGTATCTTCGCTGATCGGCCACCGGACCCCTCTCAAACCAACCTACTGAACGCACATTAGATTGGTTAACGGTGGATGACAAGAGCCGAATAGCTTAAAAATCTTACTGTAAGGAAAAAGGCCAGTTTCGAATCAAGATTCGAAACTGACCTTGATTTTCCCTGGTCCGGGGCACGCCAGCAGGCGCCTTCGCGGGGGTCACGAAGGCGCCTGCGGCAGTGCGGGGAGTTTAGTCCGAGGCGGGCAGCGGCTTGGACGACTTAAGCGTCATCGGTTCGCCGTCGCAGGTCAGCGCGCCCGTCCCGGAAGACGTGCAGAGCAGCTCGACCGATTCAGCGGCATCGACGTATCGCTTGCCGATCAGCGTGACGGCCCCGGCGCCGCCCGGCGAGGGCTTCGCGCCCGGGGCGGCCGCCGTCATCAGGCCGCCGCCGCACTCGATCGCCGGTACCCGGTCGGCCGGGAGGCGGATGACGACCACCCGCGTCGTGCAGACGCTGCTGGCAAGCTGATCACCCGGACGGAGGCTAAGCGGAGCGGTCATTGACTGAATATCCTCCTTCTCATATGCGAAAGTTAGCCTCTCCTTGTGAGAGAATCAAAATGTCCGTCGATCGCCAGGGTACGGCGCGACACGGGCCGTGACACCAGGGGGACGGAAGAGCAAGGCAAAGGGGACAGGGCATAATGATGATGGTCAATTGCGATAACGACGATGCCGCCAGATTTTGAGAGTCGCTCCGCATGCAGAGAGTCGCCTACCGTAACCGCGAAGTAGGATCACAACCATGACCCAGAACAGCGACGCCCTTGCCAGCGCGACGGGTGACGAGCCGGCCTGGAAGCAGCGCGCGGTCGAGCGCTCCACCAGGGCCGCCAAGCTCCGCGCGGAGCAGCGGGTGCAGCGCTTCCTCGACGCCGCCCAGGTCATTATCACGGAAAAAGGCAGCACCGACTTCACCGTGCAGGAAGTTGTCGACCGCTCGCGCCAGTCGCTGCGGAGCTTCTACCAGCACTTCGACGGCAAGCACGAGCTTCTGCTGGCCTTGTTCGAAGACGCCCTGCGCCGCGCCACGGACCAGATCAGGGCGGCCGCCCAGGGGCACGCCAGCCCGCTCGACCGGCTCAAGGTCGCCGTGCAGCTGCTGTTCGAGCTGTCCCGGCCTGACCCGGCCGCGCACCGGCCGCTGTTCACCGATTTCGCGCCGCAGCTCCTGCTGAGCCACCCGGCCGAGGTCCGCGGCGCCCACGCGCCGCTGCTGACGCTGTTCAGCGAGCTGACGACTGAGGCCGACGCCGCCGGGCAGCTGCGGGCGGGCGTCAACCCGCGCCGTGCGGCCGCGCTGACCATGCAGACGGTCATGTTCGTGGCCCAGTCGGCCAGCGTGTCCGATGACGAGCTGCCGGTGATCAGCGCCGACGAGGTGTGGGAGTTCTGCGCCAAGGGTTTCGCGGGCCAATCGCCGCTTGCCTGATCTCTTCTCTGGAGAATGATATTCTCCAGAGAAGAGATCATCAGTTACAGTAGGTCTGTGGCTGATCTATGGGACGACCTGCTTGCCTGCCTTGACCTCACACCGCTTTCAGGCGAGGACGGCTTCGGGGGCCCTAACCTGCGCCTGGAGTACCACCGGCTGTTCGGCGGGCAGCTGATCGGCCAGTTCATCGCGGCCGCACAGCTGAGCTGCCCCGAGAAGTCGGTCAAGTCGCTGCACGTGCTGTTCCCCCGCGAAGGGCACGCCGACGAGCCGGTCCGCTACCTGGTCGAGCGCCACCACTCGGGCGGCACGTTCGCGACGCTCGCGGTCACCGCCCGCCAGTCCCGCGGCGTCATCGCCACCGCGTCCGTGTCCATGCACGCGGCCGAGGAAGGTCCCGCGCGCCAGTCGGCCGCCCCGGTCCGCGAGGTGCCCGCGGATGCGCCAGAGACCGAGCTGACCCTGATGCCCTTCCCGGTGCGGAGCAAGTCCAGCCTGGACACGCGGGAGACGGCGCCGCCCGAGTACAGCCTGTGGTTCCGCACCCCGCCGGTGAGCCCGGTGCTGGCGCCGGCCGTGGCGGCCTACGCCACGGACCTGACGCTGATCGGCACCGCGCTGCGTTCCGTGCCCGGCGTGTCGCAGGCCGACGCGGGCAAGGCGTTCACCTCGGCCGTCACCTCGCACACGATCTGGTTCCACCGGCCGTTCCGCACCGACGCCTGGCTCCTGCTGCGACAGCAGAGCCCCGTCCACGCGCACGGGCGGTCCTTCGGGCGCGGCGACCTGCTGACGGCGGACGGCACGCTGGTCGCCTCCTACGCACAGGAGGCTCTGCTGCGCTTCCGCTGAGTGCGGCCCGGCCCGGCGGACCGCCTAGGCCGCCGCGTCCGTTCGGTTGGGCAGGCCAGCCCGGCCCGCCGCGGCCGTCAGGCGCGGCTGGCCTGCTCGAGTTCGGCCGTCAGGACGCGGCGCAGCAGCTTGCCCGTCTCGGTTTTCGGCAGCTCCGGGCGGAACACGATCGTCTCGGGGGTCTTAGACGAGCGCAGCCGGTCCTTGACCCACTGCCGGATCTCCTGCGGGTCACCCTCGCCCACGACGACCGCGACCAGCCGCTGGCCCCACTCGGCGTCGGGCAGGCCGAGGACCGCGGCCTCGGTGATGCCGGGGTGCGCAAGCAGCACGTCCTCGATCTCGGCGGGCGCGATGTTCTCCCCGCCGCGGATGATCGTGTCGTCGGCCCGGCCCTCGATGAACAGGTAACCCTCGGCGTCCAGCCAGCCGCGGTCCCTGGTCGCGAACCAGCCGTCGGCGTCGAGGGCGCTGTACCCGCCGTACTCGCCCGAGATCTGGTCGCCGCGGACGAAGATCAGGCCGGTCTCCCCCGGGCCTGCCGTGGCGCCGTCTTCGGCCCTGATCTGGAACTCGACGCCGGGCAGGGCCCGGCCAACCGAGCTCAGGCGCTGCCGGACGGCGGGATCGGCCGAGGTCAGCGCGGCCTGGTGATCGTCGGGGGAAAGAACCGCGATCGAGGACGCCGTCTCGGTCAGGCCGTAGGCGTTGACGAACCCGGTACCTGGGAACAGCCGCAGCGCGTCTTCGAGCACCGGTCCCGGCATCCGGGCGCCGCCGTAAGCCAGGCTGCGCAGGGTCGGCGTGCCGGCCGTCACCGGGTCCGGGCCGGGCCCGGCGGCGCGCAGTTCCGCGACCACGCGGGCGAGCATGGTGGGCACGAGCAGCGCGTGGGTGACCCCTTCACGGCGGACCGTCTCCAGCCAGGCGGCCGGGTCGAACGCGGCCAGGTAGACCAGCCGGCGTCCCGCGTACAGGTTCGTGAGCAGGTTCGCGACCCCGGCGACGTGGTACGGCGGCACCGACACGAGTGCCGCCTCGTCCTCGCCCGAGCCGAACTCCACCGTGTTGAGCACGTAGGAAAGCAGGTGCCGGTGACGGAGCAGCGCCGCCTTCGGCGCCGCGGTGGTACCGCTGGTGTAGAGGATCACGGCGACCGGATCGTCGTCCGCGGCGCTGCCGGCCGTCGCCGCGTCGTCGGCCTTATTCACCGCATCGGCGGGCACGACGCTGCCCACCGGGCCGGCCCCGGGGGCGAGGAGCGCCCCGAGGTCGGCCTGACGCAGCACCAGCGCGCCGGGGTGGCGGCTGAGCAGGCCGTCCAGCTGCTGCTCGCTGAGACGGTAGTTCAGCGGAACGAACGGCACGCCCGCCTGGGCCGCGCCGAACAGGGCAGCAGGGAACCCGAGGTGGTTAGCCCCCAGGTACAGCACCGCCGGGTAGTCCCTGAACCGCTCGGCGGCGGCGCCTGCCAGGTCGAGCAGGTCCGCCGCGCTCAGCGAACCTCCCTCGGCGACCAGCGCCTGCCGGTCGCCCGCGGACGCGGCCATCTCGAGGATCATGCCGATATTCACGAAGATCCCATCTACGCGGGCGGGCGCCGGCCTGGCGCCGGCCAGTCAGGCTGAGGCACTAACGAAGCGGTAGTCAGACACCGACGAGGCGGGCGAGGTTGCCGCCCATGACCTTGGCCTTGTCGGTCTCGTCCATCTTGGTCAGCACGTCGACGTAGCTGACCGGGTCGGCCAGGCCCTCCGGGTGCGGCCAGTCCGAGCCGAACAGCACCCGGTCCACGCCTATCACCGAGGACAGCTCGGCCAGGTCGTCCTCCCAGAACGGGGAGATGTGCAGCCGCGTCCGCAGCGCCTCGACGGGGTCGCCAAGGAACCCTTCCGGCGCCTTCTTGTAGACGTCGGCGAGCTCGCTGAGCAGCGGCATCAGCCAGGAGGAGCCGTTCTCGATGACCGCCAGCTTCAGCTCGGGGTGGCGGAAGAGCGCGCCGTGGCAGACCCAGGAGGACACCGCGTCGGTCACCGGCCGCCACTCCTGCACCATGCGGAAGACATTGGCGACAAACGGCAGGTGTTCCCTGCCCGTCCCCTCCCACTCCGAGGCGTACCGGGCGTAACCGCTGTCTGAGGAGTGCATCGCGACCAGCACGCCCGCGTCAGACACCCGCTTCCAGAACGGGTCGAACTCCGGCAGCGCGAACGACCGCGGGCCGCGGAGCCCGGGCACCGGGGCGGGCCGGACCAGGATGGTCCGCGCACCGCGCTCGAGGACCCATTCCAGTTCCTCGATCGCCTTGTCCACGATCGGCAGGCTGATGACCGGAACGGTGAAGATCCGGTCCTTGTAGTTGAACGACCATTCCTCGTGCAGCCACTGGTTCAGCGCGTGGGTGACCACGTGGATGAGCTCCGGGTCGTCCCGCATCCGCTCCTCGACCAGGCTGGCCAGGGTCGGGAACATCAGCGAGCGCTGGATGCCCATCTCGTCCATCAGGGACAGCCGGGGGCCGGGCTCGCGGAACGCGGGAATGGCCCGCATCGGCTCGCCGAAGATCTCCCGGCGGGTCTTGCCCTCCGGGTTGCCGCTCTTGAAGTACTCCTCCATCGCGCCCGGCCTGGCGACCACGTCGAAGGTGGGATTGGGGATGTAGTCGCTGATCTGACCGCGGATCGCGATCTTGGTGCGGCCGTTCACCTGGACGTACTGGATAGCGCTTGCGTACTGCTTCGGCAGGTACCTGGTCAGCGCGTCCTGCGTCTCGTACAGGTGGTTGTCGCAGTCGAACAGCGGATAAGACAGTGCACGCGACGGCATGAGATTCTCCTTCTCTTTTCATGAGAATGATATTCTCACTAGGAATTGATAGCAACCGGTCGATGGCACATCGATCAGGTGACGGCACCTGCCGCCTTCAGCTCGATAATCCGGTCCCAGTCAAGGCCGAGTTCCAGCAGGACCTCCTCGGTCTGCGCGGCGAACGACGGCGCCGGGCCGAGTTCCGGCGCGGTGACGTCGAACTGCACAGGCGAGGACGCCAGCGAAAGCTCGCCCGCGGGCCTGATGTACTCGTTCGCCGCGATCTGCGGGTCGGCGGCGGCCTGCAGGGTGTCCTGCACGGGCGCCCACGGACCGGAAAGCGCACCCAGGATCTCGGTCCACTCCGTCAGCGGGCGCGCACGGAACGCCTCGGCCAGCAGTTCCACGCCCGCGGCGGCGTTGACCGCGATGGTCTCCGCCGTCGCGAAGCGCGGATCGGACGCCAGGTCCTTGCGCCCGATCACCTCGCACACCTCAGCCCAGAACTTGCCCGGCTGAAGCATGACGAGCGACAGGTACCGGCTGTCAGCCGTCTTGTACAGGCCTGACAACGGGTTGGTGGGCGCCCCGTGCGCGCCGGCGGGCGGCGCCTCGTAGGTCTCGTTCAGGTGAATCGAGAGCGCGAGGGCGTGCCCCATCGCCCACAGCCCGCTGCCGAGCAGCGAGACGTCGACGACCGCGGCCTCGCCGGTGCGCTCGCGCTTGAACAGCGCGGCCGCGATCCCGCCGGCCAGGTTGGTGCCGGAAATCGTGTCGCCGTAGGCGGGCGGCGGCATGATCAGCCCGGGCGAGTTCGGCGGCGTGAGCGACGCCGCCGAGGTGCCGCGGGCCCAGAACGCGGTCATGTCGTAGCCGCCGCGCTCGGACTCCGCGCCGCGCGGGCCGAGCGCGCTGCCGCGCGCGTAGATGATGGACGGGTTCACCGCCCGGATGTCGTCGAGGTCGATACCGAACCGGCGCCTGGCGGCGGGCAGGAAGCTGGTCAGGAAGACGTCAGCCCGGCGGGTCAGCTCGTACAGCACCTCGACGCCCCCGGGGGTGCCGACGTTCAGCCCGATCGACCGCTTGCCCCGGTTGGCGTGCTCGAAGTTGGGGTTCGGGTCGCCCGTCACCTTGTACCGCCCGGTCTGCCGCAGCCCGCGCTGCGGGTCGCCGGTGACCGCGTGCTCGACCTTGAGCACGTCCGCGCCCCAGTCGGCGAGCACCGCACCCGCCGACGGCACGAACCCGTACATCGCTACCTCGAGGACCTTTACCCCGTCCAGCGGCCCGGTCATGCGATCACCGCCGCGAGGGTCTTGGCTTCGAGGAACTCCTCAAGCCCGGCTTTGCCCATCTCCTTGCCGATGCCCGACTGCTTGTAGCCGCCGAAGGGCGCGTCCGGCCCGAACCAGGCACCGCCGTTCACGCTCATCGTGCCGGTCCTGATCCGCCGGGCGACCGCCAGCGCCCGGTCGCCTGACGCGCTGAAGACAGCGCCCGACAGCCCGTAGATCGAGTTGTTGGCGATACGCACCGCGTCGTCGTCACCGTCGTGCGGAATGATCGCAAGCACCGGCCCGAACACCTCTTCCTGGGCGATCTCACTGTCCGGGTCCACGTTGGACAGGACAGTCGGCGTGTAGAAGTAGCCCGGGTCGACGCGGGTACCGCCGGTGACGAGCGTCGCGCCCGCCTCGACCGCCCGCTGGACCAGGCCGTCCACCTTGTCCCGTTGCCGCTCGCTGATCAGCGGTCCCATGTAGATCGACGGGTCGGACGGGTCTCCGCAGGTCACGTGGCCCATCAGCCCCGCCACGGTCGCGGCGATCTCGTCCATCCGGGCCCGCGGCACCACCATCCGGGTGGGGATCGCGCACCCCTGGCCGGCGTGCGAGCAAGTGGCGAAGGCCGCCATCTGGGCCGGCCCCATGATGTCGGCGTCGTCCAGGACCACCAGCGCGGACTTGCCGCCAAGCTCGAGGAACACGCGCTTGACGGTGGCGCTGGCCGCCGCCATGATCCGGCGGCCGGTCGCCGTCGACCCGGTGAACGTCACCGCGTCCACGTCGGGCGAGGTGGTCAGCTCCTCCCCGGCCTCGACCGACGACGAGGACACGATGTTGACCACGCCAGGCGGTATGTCGGTGTCAGCCGCGATCAGCGCCCCCAGGGCCAGCGTGATCAGCGGGGTGTCAGGCGCGGCCTTGAGCACCACCGTGCAGCCGGCCGCCAGCGCCGGCGCGAGCTTGGCCAGGGCGAGCTGGGTCGGGTAGTTGTAGCCGATGATCGCGGCGACGACGCCGGTGGCCTCCTTCTCGATCCAGCGGCGGTGCCGCTGGCCGCGGTACTCGAGCTCGCCGACCTCCTCGGTGAAGGAGTAGCCGGACAGCAGCTCGCTGTAGTACCGCACGATCTCGATCGGCTCGTCGAGCTGGGCCCCGTAGGTGATCATGCGGGACGCGCCGGTGTCCGCGATCGTCAGCTCGCGCAGCTCTTCCTTGTGCTCGGTCAGCGCCGCGTGCAGCTGGCGGAGGCAGCGGGTGCGCAGCTCAACGTCGGAGGACCAGGTAGTCGTGTCGAACGCGTGCCTGGCCGCCGCGATCGCCGCGCGCACGTCGGCCACCGTTGCGTCTGGCGCATGCCCGAACACCTCCCCGGTCGCGGGGTTAACCGACGGGAACGTCCGTTCCGCGGTCACCAGCTTCCCGTCGATGAGCATCTGTCCCGGCAGCACCGCCGGTCCTGCATCCGTGCTTGCCATTCGCGGCCCTTCCCTGCACCAAGTTGCGAGAGTACGATTCTCGCATTTGGAAGTGTTATTTTCAACATGAGCCGCCACCGGCCCATGTCTCACCGAAGAGGAGCACCGTGCCCGACGCTGCTGGCGCCGCCGCTGGCCGGCCCCTGCCGTTGCTGACCATGGAGAACGAGTTCTTCTGGAAGTCAGGAGCGGACGGGAAACTGAGGATTCTGGGCTGCGAGTCCTGCTCCGCCCTCATCCACCCGCCGCAGCCGGTCTGCCGTTACTGCGGCGGGCTCGCGCTGTCGCCGACCGAAGTGTCCGGGTACGCGACGCTAATCGGGTTCACGGTCAGCCACCGGTTCGCGGTGCCGGGGATGCCCTCGCCTTACGTAGTCGCCCAGGTCGCGCTCGAGGACGACCCGCGGGTCAGGCTGACCACCAGCGCGGTGTCCTGCCCGGCCGACGAACTGCGCCTCGGCCTGCGCATGGAGGTCGTCTTCGAGCAGGTCGACGACGTGTGGCTGCCGCAGTTCAGGCCGTGCGCGACCCAGCCCCCCGTGCTGCCGCCGCTGCCGGAGGAAGAGGTACCGCCAGGGGCGCACTGGCGCTACGTGCGGCCGATGGTCCGCCAGGACAAGTTCGAGTCGAAGGCGGCACTAACCGGGATCGGCATGTCGCAGGTCGGACGGCGCCTGATGCGGCCGCCGCTGTCGCTGACCGTCGAGGCCTGCACCGCCGCGGTGGCCGACGCGGGCCTGACCATGGCCGACATCGACGGGCTGGCCACCTACCCGGGCGGCACCGGGGCGGTAGTCGGCATGACCGAGGGCGGGGTGACCGCGCTCGAGTCGGCGCTCGGCCTGCGGCCCTCGTGGTACAACGGCGGCCTCGACACATTCGGCCCCACCGGTTCGGTCATCGCGGCGATGATCGCGGTGGCGGCCGGGGCCGCCAGGCACGTGCTGTGCTTCCGCACCGTGTGGGAGTCGACCTTCGCCGAGCTGGTACGCGCCGGGCGGCTGCAGCCCCCAGGCGGCGGCCGCCGGGCGGACTGGATGCACCCGTTCGGCGCGATCTCCCCCGCGCACACGCTCGCGCAGGTGGCACAGCGGTACTTCCACGCCTACGGTGCCTCACGGGAGACGCTGGGGTGGATCGCGCTGAACCAGCGGGCAAACGCCGCCAGGAACCCCACCGCGGTCTACCGCACGCCGCTGACCATGGACGACTACCTGACAGCGCGCCTGATCACCACGCCGTTCGGGCTGTACGACTGCGACGTCCCGTGCGACGGGGCGGTGGCGGTGGTGGTGTCGGCCGTCGACACCGTCGCCGACCTCCCGTCCACGCCGGTCTTCGTGGAGGCGGTCGGCACGCAGATCACCGAGCGGCTGGAGTGGGACCAGTCGACGCTGACCCACGAACCGCAGGTGCTCGGGCAGTCGGCGCACCTGTGGTCGCGCACGTCGCTGCGCCCGTCGGACGTCTCGGTGGCGGAGCTGTACGACGGGTTCACGATCAACTGCCTGTCCTGGATCGAGGCGCTCGGCTTCTGCGGAATCGGCGAGGCCAAGGACTTCCTCGCGGGAGGAAAGAACATCGCCGTCGACGGTGTGCTGCCGCTGAACACGCACGGGGGGCAGCTCTCGCACGGGCGCACCCACGGGATGGGCCTGGTGCACGAGGCGGTGACGCAGCTGCGCGGCGACGCGGGCGACCGCCAGGTGCCAGGGGCCTCGGTCGCCGCGGTCTCCACCGGCGGCCTGACGCCCAGCGGGGTCATGCTGCTGCGGGCGGCGGAGTGACGGCGCTCCCCTGGGAGCCCGCGGCCGGCTCCGTCACGGTCGAGACCGTGCACGTCGACGGCATCCCCGTGTCAGCCCGGGTCCTCGCGGTGACGCGGCCCCGCGCGGTCCTGGTGGCCCTGCACGGCGGCGCGGTGAACTCGGCCTACTACGACTCGCGGCGCCCGTCGCGCTCGTCGCTGCTGCTAGCGGGGGCGGCCCTCGGCTACACGGTCATCGCCCTCGACCGGCCCGGGTACGGCGCGTCAGCCCCCTACGGCGAGCACCTGTCAGCGCCGGACGCCCGGGTGGACCTCACCTACGGCGCGATCGACGCGCTGCTGGCCAGCCGGTCCCGCGGCGCCGGCGTCTTCGTCATGGCGCACTCGATGGGCTGCGTGCTCGCGGTACGGCTGGCGGCCGACCCGCGCGGCGCGGAGCTGCTCGGGCTCGAGATCGCCGCGACCGGCCTGGTACCGCACCCGGACGCCGCCTTCATGGACTCGCTGATCAGCACGGGCGAACCAGGGCCGCGTTACGCGGACCGGCCGCGGCGGGCGATGCTGCAGGAAGCGCTGTGGAACCCGGCCCGGCTGTACCCGCCTGGCGCCGCGGCCGACCTCGGCATCGCGGCCTCGCCCGGCTACGAAGGGCCCGAGATCGGCGGCTGGATCGGCGCGCTGCCCAAGCTCGCGGCCGGCGTCCGGGTCCCCGTGCACTACACGCTGGGCGATCACGAGCGGGTGTGGAGCACCGGACCGGCGGCCATGGCCGAGGTGGGCGGGCTGTTCACCGCGTCACCGCGGGTCGTCACGGCCGAGCAGGCGGACGCCGCGCACAACCTCAGCCTCGGCTGGTCGGCGCTGTCTTACCACCTGAAGGTGCTGTCTTTCGCGGAGGAGTGCGCCGTCGCCCGCGAGAACGCCAGCGAATGAGGAGAGGCCGCCGTGCTTCAGCGGGATTCGACCCCGCGCAGCACGGTCGCGAGGAAATTGTCCAGTACCTCCGCCCGGGCCGCTTTCGAGTACTCGTGGCTGGTGAGCAGCATCGCGTACAGCCCGAGCATGAAGAACTGGGCGGTGCGCAGCGCGTCCGCGCCCGGGTAAAGCTCACCCCGCGCCCGCGCCTGCTCGATGCCCTCGACCAGCAGCGTCATCACGGGGTACTCGGTCCACTGGTCGGCCCCCGGCAGCACGTCCGGGCGCCGCGGCGAGAAGTGCAGCCCGAGCATCTCGCGGAACAGCACCTTGCCGACCCGCCGCTCCATCGCGGTGATGAGCCGGACGATCTCCCCGAGCACCCCCGCCAGGTCGTTCGGCCCGGCCAGGTAGCGCGACAGCTGAGCGGCCAGCCGCGCTTCCTCGCTGCGCTCGAGCTCGGCCAGCACGTGCTCCTTGGTGGGGTAGTGAAAGTAGAACGTGCCGCGGGCCACGCCCGCCTCCTTGGCGATGACGCCGACGTCCGCCGCGGCCATGCCGGCCTGCTTGAACTCGGCGATCGCGGCGGCGTAAACGCGCTCGCGCGTCTGCCTGCGCTGCGCCTCGCGCCCGCTGACCTTGTCTTCCGCCCCCGTCATGGTGCTCCATTCATATCGATTTCACTGACGTCAGTCAATGACTAATTTCAATGACATTTGTCAGCGAAGTCTTGCCAGCGGCCGTGCCACCGGTTTATATGTAAATGACCGCTCACCGCGCACACGCCGGTGCGGCGCCCCAACGACGGGAGGCGCTCCGTGGATTCCGAC
This sequence comes from Trebonia sp., assembly GCA_036501515.1. Taxonomy (GTDB): domain Bacteria; phylum Actinomycetota; class Actinomycetes; order Streptosporangiales; family Streptosporangiaceae; genus Trebonia. The sequence continues at coordinate 16,291 of DASYAD010000066.1, forward strand.
GCGCTCTACTGGGACCCCTACGACGCCCGCTACGCGGCCGATCCCTGGCCGATCTTCGCGCGGATGCGCTCAGAAGCACCGCTGTACTACAACGACAAGCACGACTTCTACGCGGTGAGCCGGTACGCGGACGTCGAGCGGGCGCTCACGGACCCCGGGACCTTCTCCTCATCGCGTGGCAACATCCTCGAACTGATCAAGGCGAACATTGAGATGCCGTCGGGCACCCTCATCATGGAGGACCCGCCGGCCCACGACATCCACCGCAAGCTGCTAGCGCGGATATTCTCACCGCGCCGGGTCGCCGACCTGGAGCCGCGGATCCGCCAGTACTGCACCGACTGCCTCGACCCGCTGACAGGCGCGGACCGGTTCGACCTTATCGAGGCGCTCGGCCTTGAGATGCCGATGAAGGTGATCGGCATGCTCATCGGCATCCCCGAGTCCGGCCAGGTGGCCTTCCGCGAACAGGCGAACGCCATGCTGCGCACCGAGGACGGCGGCCAGATGGACACCAGCGGCGGCCTCATCCTCAACCACGAGGCGCTCGGCGACTACGTCGACTGGCGCATCAAGAACCCGTCCGACGACGTGATGACCGAGCTGCTGACGGCCCAGTTCGAGGACGAGCACGGCGTGACCCGCACGCTGACCAGGGACGAGGTCATCCTTTACGTCACCGTGCTGGCCGGCGCGGGCAACGAGACCACTGGGCGGCTCATCGGCTGGATGGCCTCCACTTTGGCGCAGTTCCCTGAGCAGCGGGCGGACCTGGCCGCCGACCCGTCGCTCATCAACGGCGCGGTCGAGGAGGTACTGCGGCTCGAGCCGCCCGGCGTGTCCATCGCCCGCTACGTCAACCAGCCCGCCGAGTTCCACGGGCAGACGGTCCCGGCCGGCAGCTCGCTGCTGATCCTGATCGGGTCGGCCAACCGCGATCCCGAACGCTACGCGGACCCGGACACGTTCGACATCCGCCGCAAGGCCAGCCTTCACCTGACCTTCGCCATCGGCCCGCATTACTGCCTCGGCTCGGCCCTGGCCCGGCTGGAGGGCCGGGTCGCGCTCGAAGAGATCCTGCGGCGCTGGCCGACCTGGGAGATCGACTGGGCCGGGGCGCAGCGCGCGCAGACCTCGACCGTCCGCGGCTGGGAGCGGCTGCCGCTCCTGGTCGCCTGAGGGCGGGCGAACATGACCGCGGCTGCCCACGTAGCCGGTGCGGCCCGGTACGTGGGCAGCCGTGTCCACCGCGTCGAAGACGCCCGGCTGCTGACCGGCGCGGGAACGTTCGTCGACGACATCGTCCGCCCGGGCATGCTGCACGCGTGCTTCGTGCGCAGCCCGCACCCGCGGGCGCGGATCGGCGCGGTCGACGCCGCGGCCGCGCTTGCGCTGCCGGGCGTGCACGCCGTTTTCACCGCGGCGGACCTCAACGGCGAGGTTCGCGAGGCCTGGTACACCGGTACCACCAAGCACGTGCCCGACACGCCGCGGCCGCCGCTGGCCGAGGGCGAGGCCCGGTTCGCGGGCGACCCGGTCGCGCTGGTCGTGGCCGACGGCCGCTACCTGGCCGAGGACGCGGCGGAGCTGGTGGAGGTCGACTACGAGCCGCTGCCCGCCGTCGCGGACTACGCCCGGGCGGCGGAGACGGCGGCGGAAACCGGAGCGCTTGTACACGCCGCCTACCCCGGTAACCTGGCCGGCCAGCTGGCCGGCGCGCCGACGGAGACCCTGGCCGGCACCTTCGCTTCCGCCCGGCTGGTGACGACAGAAACGATCTGGCAGCAGGCCTACGCCGCCGTGCCGATGGAGGCGCGCGGCCTGGTGGTCGAGTGGTCCGCGGGCAGCGGCGAGCTGACGATCTGGGCCGCCACCCAGGCGCCGCACGAGGTCAGGATGTTCTGCGCGCGGCTGCTCGGCCTGCCCGAGCACCGGATCCGGGTAATCGCCCGGGATGTCGGCGGCGGGTTCGGGCTCAAGGTGATGCCGCTGCGCGAGGACATCTGCCTGATGCTGGCGGCCCGCAAGGTCCCTGGCGCGCTGAAGTGGGTCGAGGACCGCCAGGAGAACCTGATGTCGGCCGGTCAGGCGCGGCACGAGCACGGCACCGTGCGGCTCGCGTTCGACGAGGCGGGCACGATCCTGGCCGCCAGCCTCGACCACACCCAGGACGTCGGCGCTTACCCGACCCCCTGGCCCGTCGGCACCGGGGCGGCCACCGGCATGCTGTTCCCGGGGCCGTACCGGATCGCCAGGGCTACGTTCACTCATGCTTCGGTGTTCTCCAACACCCCGGGACGGGTCGCCTACCGCGGGCCGTGGGCCTTCGAGACCCTGGCGCGCGAGGTCACGCTCGACATCAGCGCCCGCCAGCTGGGGATCGACCCGGCCGAACTGCGCCGCCGTAACCTGCTCAGCGCGGGTGAGATGCCGTACCCGAACCCCAACGGCATGCCCTACGACCACATGGCCGCGCGGGAAACGCTCGAGCGGGCGCTGTCCATGCTCGACTACCCGGCCTTCAGGGCCGAGCAGGCGGCCGCCCGCGCCCGCGGCCGCTACCTCGGGGTCGGCATCTCCTGCTACGCGGAGCCGACAAGCGCCGCGTTCGGCTACTACGCGACCGAAGGCGCGACGATCCGGATCGAGCCGAGCGGCAAGATCAACGTCTACGTGGCCGGCGGGTCCACCGGCAATAGCCTGGAGACGACCGTCATCCAGCTGACGGCCGACGCGCTCGGGGCCGACATCGCCGACGTGGCCACCATCCAGGGGGACACCGCGGTGACCCCCTTCGGCGCCGGCACCGGCGGCAGCCGCAGCGGCTCGATGACCGCGGGCGCCGTCGCGGAGACGGCCGGTCTGCTCAGGGCCCGGCTGACCGCGCTGGCGGCGCACCGTCTGGAGGCATCCGCCGACGACATCGAGCTCGCGGACAGCCGGGCCGCGGTGCGCGGCGATCCCGAGGCCGGCCTCAGCTTCGCCGCGCTGGCGGACATCGCCTACTTCCAGCCGGCACTGCTGCCGCCCGGGCAGCCGGCCGGCCTCGAGGCGAGCGCCAGGTACGCGCCTGTGAACGTGCCAATGCTGTGGGCCACCGCCACGCATGTGTGCACCTGCGAGGTCGACGTGACCACCGGCGCGGTGCGGCTGCTGCGCTACATCGTCGGCGAGGACTGCGGCAACATGATCAACCCGGCCGTGGTCGAGGGACAGATCGCCGGCGGGGTGGTGCAGGGCATCGGCGGGGCGCTGCTCGAGGAGCTCGCGTACGACGCCGACGGCAACCCGCTCGCCACCACGTTCATGGACTACCTGCTGCCGACGGCCGCCGACGTGCCGGTCATCGAATACGGCCACGTCCTCGACGCGCCGGGGCCAGGACCCGGCGGCCACAAGGGCGTCGGCGAGGGCGGCGCCATCGGCGCGCCCCCGGCGGTGGTGAACGCGGTGGCCGACGCGCTGGCACCGTTCGGGGTGACGATCACCCGCCTGCCGCTCAGCCCGGCCGCGGTCGCCGGCCTGCTCGAGGCGGCGGGAGCACCCTGGTGAAGCCCGCCGCGTTCGCCTACCACACGCCGGCGTCGGCCGCCGACGCCGTCGCGCTGCTGGCCGAGCTGGGCGACGGCGCCAAGGTGATCGCGGGCGGGCAGAGCCTGGTGCCCATGCTCGCCCTGCGTCTCGCGGTCTTCGATCACCTGGTTGACCTGCGCCGGGTCGCCGGGCTGACCGGGATTGAGCGGCGCGAGGGGTCGCTCTGGATCGGCGCGGCCACCACCCAGTCAGAGATCGGCCGCTCAGGGCTGGTCGCCGCCGAGGTCCCGCTGCTGGCCCGGGCCACTCCGCTCATCGGCCACTTCCAGATCAGGAACCGCGGCACGATCGGCGGCTCGCTCGCACACGCGGACGCCGCCGCCGAGTACCCGGCCGTCGCGCTCACGCTCGGCGCGGTCATCGAGACCACGTCGCCCCGCGGCCAGCGGACGATCCCGGCGGCCGGGTTCTTCCACGGCATCTGGACCACCGCGCTTGAACCCGACGAGCTGCTGACCGGGGTGGTCTTCCCGCCGTGGGGAGGAGCAGGCGGCCGCTGCGGCTTCGCGGTCGAGGAGTTCGCCCGCCGTCCTGGCGACTTCGCCATCGCCGGGGCCGCGGTGGCGGTGGAACTTTCCGGCGGCGGCAGCGGCGGCGGCCCGCGCGTCCGCCGCTGCGCCATCGGGCTGTTCGGGCTTGGACAGACCGCCGTGCGCGCCCCGGCGGCGGAGGCCGCCGCGACCGGCGCCGTCGCCGCGGACCTCAGCTCCGCCGCCAGCGCGCGCGAGATCGGCGCGGCCGCGATGGCGGAGCTCGATTCCGTTCCGTCCGACCTGCACGGCTCGGCCGCCTACCGCAGGCGAGTCGGAGCGGCGGTGACCGCCGGGGCCTGGCTACGGGCCCTGGCTGAAGCGGAGGAACAAGCAGGCGCTCGGCCAGGCAAGGAGGAACCCGGTGGCTGACGTCGAACTCGAGATCACGGTGAACGGCCGGCCGCGGCGGGCCAGCGTGCCGCCGCGGCTGACCCTGGCCGACTTCCTGCGCGAACGCTGCCAGCTCACCGGCACCCACCTGGGCTGCGAGCACGGCGTCTGCGGCGCCTGCACAGTGCTGCTCGACGGCCAGGCGGTCCGTTCGTGCCTGGTCTTCGCCGTGCAGGCCGACGGCAGCGCGGTCACCACCATCGAGGGAATCGCCGCGCCTGACGGCGAGCTCTCGCCGGTCCAGGCCGCCTTCCGCGAACAGCACGGGCTGCAGTGCGGTTTCTGCACCCCGGGCTTCGTCATCTCGGTGACCGCGTTCCTGCGCGATCACCCCTGTCCAACGGACGAGCAGATCAGGGACGCCCTGTCGGGCAACCTCTGCCGCTGCACCGGATACCAGGGCATCCTGGCGGCCGTGCACGCGGCCGCCAGCGCCGACCAAGGAGAAACGAGGTAGTCATGCCAGGCAGAGCAGAAGGCAAAGTCGCTTTCATCACCGGCGCCGGGCGCGGCCAGGGCCGCAGCCATGCGGTGCGGCTGGCCCAGGAGGGGGCCGACATCATCGCCGTCGACATCTTGCACGATGTCGACGGAGCGCTCCCGATGTCCACGGCGGAGGATCTCGCCGAGACCGTGAAGCTCGTCGAGGCGCAAGACCGGCGGATTGTCACCGCCCAGGCCGACGTGCGCGACTTCGACGCGCTCAAGGCGGCGGTGGACGACGGCGTGGCCGAGCTTGGCCGGCTCGACATCATCGTGGCCAACGCCGGCATAGCCAGCCTCGGCGGCCCGGTCCAGTCAATGGACGCCGACAACTGGAAGCACACCATCGACATCAACCTGACCGGCCCGTGGCACACCGCCCGGGCCGGCATCCCGCACGTGATCGCGGGCGGCCGGGGCGGCTCCATCGTCTTGACCAGCTCGGTCGGCGGCATGAAGGCGATGGCGAACATGAGCCACTACGTGTCGGCCAAGCACGGCGTGATCGGCCTCATGCGGTCCCTCGCCGTCGAGCTCGGCCAGCACAATATCCGCGTCAACTCGGTCCACCCGACCAACGTGAACACGCCCATGTTCATGAACGAGGGCACCTACAAACTGTTCCGCCCCGACCTGGAGAACCCCGGGCCTGCGGACGTGGCCGAGGTCGCGGCGGCGTTCATGCACGTGCTGCCCGTCGGCTGGGTCGAGCCCGAGGACATCAGCAACGCCATCCTCTTCCTCGTCTCCGACGAGGCCCGCTACATCACCGGCGTGACCCTGCCGGTCGACGCCGGCGCGCTGCTGAAGTAACAGCACGCCCGCGCGGTCCTGAAGTAGCGGCCGGCCAGTTCCGGCATCCCCGGGAGAGCCCGCGAGGACTCTCCCGGGGCGAACGTGACCTGGACTGGCAGCGGAGCCCCGCTACGCTGTGCCGATGGCAGGTAACAGCATTTCCTGGCCCGAGGTGGCCGCCCGCCTGGCCCCGGCCCGCAGCTACTGGCTGGGCACCACCTCGCCGGCCGGCGCCCCGCACGCGGCCCCCGTCTGGGGAGCGGTGACCGGGGACACCCTGTGTCTGTACAGCGAGCGCAGCACGCGCAAGGCACGGAACCTGGCCGCTGACCCGCGGCTCGTCCTGCACACGGAAAGCGCCGACGACGTGCTGATCGTGCACGGCACCGCCGAACGGCGGCAGCTGCCCGCGGAATCGGCATCAATGCAGGCAGTGGAAAAGGTCTTGGAAATCTTTCGTGCTCTGGTACATACGAATTACCACTTAGACAAAAGTTTCCATAACGATAGGCTAGCCAGTCACTTCAGCCACTTTGCAAGCTCAGGATAGCTCAGCCGGTCACCCGGGTCGGTTTTACGAGACTCTGACGCCCCCGGGCTGGTCACACCAGCCGCCTACGTAACACGGGCAAGCCCGGCTGGCCGCACAAGCGCCGTTTACATGGCTCTGGCGAGCGCGGCCGCGCACACCAGCCGCCGCGAAGCTCCGCCGAGAACCCACCGATCACATCCGCCGCTTACGTAACGCCGGCGAGCCTCCCTGCATGCCCGCGAACGCCGCCGCCGCGCCTGTGTCCCCGCGGAGTGTGCTTATCCCGGGAGGACCTGCGGGCGTTCCGTTGGGGTGAACGTGATCGGGACCGAGAGCGGTGCGCGGTTGAACGTGGAGTGGAAGTCGATGTCCGCGCCTGGCTTGAGCTTGAAATCGGTCATCCGGCCGACGACTTCCTCGATCGCCACCCGGAGGTTCATCCGGGCCAGGTTGGAGCCGACGCAGCGGTGCGGGCCGGCGCCGAACGCGATGTGCCGGTTGCGCTCGCGGCCGGGGTCGAAGGTGTCGGGCGCGTCGAACTCGCCGGCGTCCCGGTTCGCCGACGCCCAGTAGCCCGCGAGCACCTGGTCGAACAGCCACCCGCCGGCGTAGCTGACGGCCTCGGCCGCGGTGGGGGCGAGCACGGTCAGCCGCGGCAGCAGGGAGTACCTGACCACCGGTTCCCGGCACGTTTCGCGCGGCTGAGCCACCAAGCAAGTATACACTCACTTACCCAAATCCCGGGGTAGCGGTAAGACTTCCGTCGCCTGGTTGGCGAGAGTATGATTCTCATATTCGGGAGCAGTATTTCCAGCCAGAAGGGCCAGCATTTATGGGACGCGTCCAGGGCAAGGTCGCCTTCATCACCGGAGCCGCGCGCGGCCAGGGCCGCAGCCACGCGCTACGGCTGGCGGAGGAGGGCGCCGACATCATCGCCGTCGACCTGTGCCAGGACTTTGACACCATCGGCTACCCCATGTCCACGCCTGACGACCTCAAGGAGACCGTCCGGCTGGTCGAGGCGCAGGACCAGCGGATCGTGGCCGTGCAGGCCGACGTCCGCGAGCGCGGCCAGCTGCAGGCGGCCCTTGAGCGCGGTATCGCCGAGCTCGGCAAGGTCGACATCGTGGTGGCCCAGGCGGGGATCGCCGGGATGAAAGGCCAGCCGCCGCTGCAGGCATGGACCGACGTGATCGACACCAACCTGATCGGTGTCCTCAACGCCGTCCACGCGGCCCTGCCCCACCTGCAGGCGGGCGCCTCGGTGATCGCGACCGGCTCGGTCGCGGCCTACCTGCAGGCGCTGCCCATCAGGGAGGCGGGCACCGATTCCGGCGGCATCGCCTACATGGTGGCCAAGCGGGCGCTCTCGAGCTACATGCACGACCTGGCGCGGGAGCTGGCACCGCGGCAGATCCGGGCGAACGTGATTCACCCGACCAACGTCGACACCGACATGCTGCAGAGCGAGCCGATGTACCGCTCCTTCCGTCCGGACCTTGAGCACCCGACCAAGGCGGACGCGACCCCCGCGTTCCACGTGCAGCAGGCCATGCCGATTCCGTGGATCGAGCCGGTCGACATCAGCAACGCGGTGCTGTTCCTGGCCTCCGACGAGGCGCGCTACGTCACCGGCATGCAGCTGCGAGTCGACGCCGGCGGCTACCTCAAGTGGTACGACTTCCACCTGTAAGGGAGAGAACGTGAAGGTGCAAGTGGACCCTGACCGCTGCCAGGGACACACCCTCTGCGCGATGATCGCGCCGAAGATTTTCGAGCTCGACGACGTTGACGGCCACTCCTCAGCTATCGACGGCGAAATCCCCGCCGACCAGGAGAGCAAGGCGGCCGAGGCGATTCGCTCGTGCCCCGAGCAGGCCATATCCATCATCCACTAGTGCACGGCACAAGGAGAGGCACCTGTGAGCACGGAACCGGCCGACGACGCTGAGCGCAAGAAGAACCGCTATCAGTTCGACCGGCATACCCCGGAGTACCGCGACCAGTTCGAGACGATCACCAACGAGATGGTCGGCAAGTGCCCCGTCGCGTGGAGCGACACCTACGGCGGCCACTGGGTCGCCGCCGGGCACTCCGAGGTCTTCGAGCTCGCCCGGTCCGCCGAGTACCTGTCTAACGACCACGACGTGAAGGGCGAGCGGCGCGGCTACAAGGGCATCACGATCCCCACGCCCGAGGTCGAGATGCAGGGCGGCTTCCTCGAGATGGACCCGCCCGGGCAGCGCCATTACCGCCAGGCACTGAACCCCTACCTGTCGCCTGCCGCGATCAACCGGTGGATTCCGGTCGTCGACGAGCTGATCCGCGCCTGCCTGGACGAGAAGATCGAGTCCGGCAGCATCGACTTCGTCGACGACCTGGCCAACGTGGTCCCCGCGGCGCTCACGCTGGCGATGCTCGGCACGCCGATGAAGAACTGGAGCGTCTACTGCGAGGCCGTGCACGCCTCGGTGTACACGCCGCACGACTCACCGGAGATCGGGGCGGTGCGCGAGTCGCAGCAGCTGATGTTCCGCGACATGTACGGTCAGCTGCAGGAGATCAGGGCGAACCCGCGGCCTGGCATGATCAGCGCGCTCACCCAGGCCGACATCAACGGCAAGAGCCCGGACGACATGGAGCTGCTCGGGGTGATCGCCCTCGTCATCGGGGGCGGGTTCGACACCACGACGGCGCTGACTTCGCACGCACTCGAATGGCTTTCAGAACATCCGTCAGAACGGGAGCGGCTGTCAGCGGAACGGGACACGCTGCTCGACTCGGCTACCGAGGAGTTCCTGCGCTTCTACACGCCCGCCCCCGGCGACGCGCGGACGATCTCGGCCGACTGCGAGATCGCCGGCACCAGCTTCAAGGAAGGCGAGCGGCTCTGGCTGTCGTGGGCCATGTCGAACAGGGACCCGGCCGTCTTCCCCCACCCGAACGAGGTGGACCTCGCCAGGTCCGGTAACCGGCACCACAGCTTCGGTCTTGGCATCCACCGCTGCATCGGGTCCAACCTGGCCCGCATGGTGTTCAAGCGGATGGTGACCGCCGTGCTCGACCGGATGCCCGACTTCCAGTGCGACCCGGCCGGGGCCGTGCACTACCAGACGATCGGCGTCATCCAGGGCATGCAGCACCTGCCCGCGACCTTTACCCCGGGGCCGCGGATCGGTGACGGTATCGACGAGACCATCGCCCGGATGCAGGTCATCTGCGACGAGCAGCGTCTCGCCGAGCCGGTCACCGTGCGCAAGGCAAGCGCCAAGGTCTCGGGCGAGTAGGGCCGGTGGGAAGCACGACCGCGGCCACCGCCCTGCTGCTGGTGCGGGTAGTCCTCGGCATCACGATGATGCTGCACGGCTACAACCACTGGCGGGGCGGCGGGCGCATCCCAGGCACCGCCCGCTGGTTCAGCGGGCTCGGCCTGCGGCACGGCGTCCTGCAGGCCTGGATGAGCGTCGTCACCGAGCTGGGGGCGGGCTTCCTGCTCATCGCCGGCCTGCTCACGTCGCTCGCCTGCGCCGCGGTGATCTCGGTGATGCTCATAGCCGGGGTGCTCGCGCACCGGAAGAACGGCTTCTTCGTCTTCAAGGACGGCTACGAGTACGTGCTGCTGATCTCCGTCGTCGCGCTGTCGCTGGCGACGACGGGACCCGGGCGGTTCTCGGTCGACAACGCGGCCGGGATCTCGGTCACCGGCTGGGCCGGCGGCGGCATCGCGCTCGGCGTGGCGGTCGCGGCGACGGCGGGCATGCTGGCCACGTTCTACCGCCCCGGGCCGAAACAGCCAGCGGACGCCGCCGAGGCGACCGAGGCGACCGAGCTGGCCGAGACCAACGAGGCGGCCGACACGGCGGAGCCGGCCTTCTAACCAGTACGGCTAAGCGAGTAACGCGAAAGCGCCTCCTAGCGTCGGCTAGGAGGCGCTTTTTAGCACTGCCGGACAGGGGCCAGGGCTGGCGGGTAAGAGGCGGGGCAAGAAGCACTCTCACGCTGCGGGGATAGAGGCGGGCTAGGGGACGGGGCTAGCCAAGCCGGGCTAAGCCGCGCTTTCGCGCTGCGGCGCGGCCAGCGCGGCCGTCTGCTCGGCGCAGACCTCGGCCATGGCCTGTCCCGCGCCGCGGGACAGGCCGGGGAAGTTGACGAAGCCGTGCGGCATGCCCGGGTACTCGGTCAGCTTGACCGGCACGCCGGCCGCGCGCAGCGTGGCCGCGTAGCGCTCGCCGCTGTCCCGCAGCGGGTCGTGCTCGCCGACCTGGATCAGCGCGGGCGGCAGGCCCTGGTGGTCGGCGGCCAGCAGCGGCGACGCCCACGGGTGGGCGGCGTCGCCGTCAGGCCCGAGGTAGAGCCGGTTGTAGGCGGCCATCTCGCCGGCCGACAGGAACGGCGCGTTCGACTGGCTGGCCGGCACGTTCAGGGCGCCGGTCATGTCCGCGGCCGGGTAGATAAGCGCCTGGTGGGCCAGCGCGGGCCCGCCCCGCTCCTTGGCGATCAGGCAGGCCACCGCGGCCAGGGTGGCGCCCGCGCTCTCCCCCATGACGCCCACGGGGCCGTCCGCGCCAAGCCCGGCGGCGTTCTCGGCGGCCCACGCGAGTCCCGCGTAGGCGTCCTCGACGGCGGCCGGGAAGCGGTGCTTCGGCGCCAGCCGGTAGTCCACCGAGACAACGACCGCCCCGACGCGGTCCGCGACCGTGCCGCAGATCCAGTTACCCAGGTCGAGGTTGCCGAACACGAAACCGCCGCCGTGGAAGTAGACGACAAGCGGCCGGGCCGCGCCCTCAGCCAGGCTGGCGCCCGGCGGCTGGTAGACGCGGACCGGGATATCGCCCGCTGGGCCCGGCACCGTGCGGCCGGTCAGCGTGACCCCGGCCGGGACCTTGCCGAAGATCCAGTTCGTCACGGCGTTCGCGGGCACGGTGCGGGTCTGGAGAGCGGCGATCTCCGCCTCGCTCATCCGCGCGGCCGACACCTGACGCCTGGTCACCCAGCCCCACACCCGCAGCCGATGGTTGATGCGCGCCATCGTCACATTCCCTTCTAAACCGGTGGATAGGACAGTAGCCGACCGTGCAGTTCCAGACAAGATTGAGCTGCCCGGATGAGAATGTCATTCTCGGCTTATTGCCCGCCTGTAACAACGCGCCTGGCAGGCCCTACCAGCCCACACAGGCACCTGCGTAACCAAGCTGTGACATCACCGCCGTTGATCATGTCTGCAAAGCGGGTAATAGTGATCTCTCAGTGAGAGAATGTCATTTTCCAGTCTTTCACTTGTCGTTCTCTGGCCTCGTCCAGCTGGCGTCTACCGAGAGGGCACCACCATGCCAACCCGTCACAAAGCTCGCCGGGCCCTGCTGGTCCCGGCGTTCGGCCTGGCTTTTGCCGCCGCGCTGACCGCGTGCTCAAGTTCAAGCAGCTCGAGCAGCAGCTCGGCCCCCGCTTCGCCGACCGCCGCCGCCAGCACGTCGGCGCCTGCCACCCCGTCGGCCTCGCCGACACCGACCGCGTCCGCCTCGACCGCCGCGGCGTCCACCCCGGCGGCCGCGGAAGCGGCGATCAAGAAGACCTGGGTGACGTTCTTCAACGGGAAGACGCCCGCGGCCACCAAGGTCGGCCTGGTCGAGAACGGCTCGGAGTTCGCCTCGGTGCTCAAGGCCCAGGCGTCGAACCCGCAGGGGGCCACCGCGGGCGCCACCGTGCAGAAGGTGACGCTGACGTCCGCCACCGGCGCGGCGGTGGTCTACACGATCACGGTCAGCGGCACTGCCATGCTGGCCGCTCAGAAGGGCACCGCGATTCTGCAGGACGGCACGTGGAAGGTGTCCGTCGCCAGCTTCTGCGGGCTGATGCAGCTGGAGGCGGCGGGCACGAAGGTGCCGGGCTGCCCGACGAGCTGACGCCCCGCCGACACGCACTGAACGCGCCCCGGGAGAGGTTGCTCTCCCGGGGCGCGTTCGCTGTGCTCAGAGGCGCTGCAGGCCCTCGAGGACCTGGCGCAGCAGCCGCATGTCGGTGATCTTGCCGCGCGGCGCCGCCGCGGCGACCTCGATCAGCTGCTCGGTCAGCAGGTCGTCGAGGATGATGCGGACCACGCCGAGCGGCAGCCCGACGTTCGCGGCCAGCTCGGCCACCGTCACCGGGACCCGGCACAGCTCCAGGATGCTGCTGCGCTCGGGGCTGTGGTACGTGACTTCCCCGGCGGTCCTGTGCACGGTGTCGACCAGGTCGAACTTCCACGTGCCGCGCAGCTGGGTGCGGCCGCCGGTGATGGTAAACGGACGGGAGACCGGCCCCGGGTCCTCGTCGTCGGTCCAGCTGTCATCGCGCGCGCCCATGACCCGCACTCACCGCGCGACCGGGGCCTGGACGGGAAACCGCGGGTTCGCGATCATGTGCAGGCCGACCCGCTTGATCAGCACCGCCATCTCGTAGGCGATCTGGCCGGCGTCCGCCGTCGCCTCGGCGACCAGCGCCAGGCAGGTCCCGCGTCCGGCCGGGGTGATGAACAGCAGGACCGCTTCCATCTCCACGATCGTCTGGCCGACGTCGCCGGTGCCGAACCGCTGCCCGGCACCGCGGGCGAGGCTGTGCAGCGCCGCCGCCAGCGCGGCCAGGTGCTCGGCGGCGTCGTCGGTCACCCCGGGAGACCGGCCGAGCGCCAGGCCGTCGGGAGAAAGGATGACCGCGTACCTGACCCCGGCGGCGTTCGCGGCGAGGTTTTCGAGCAGCCAGTCGAGTTCGGTCACCGCGGTTCCTCTCCGCTCGGCTCGCCGCTGCCCCCGTCGGATCCCTGGCCTGGAAAGGCACCGTCTCCGGCGGAACTGGCGATGCCGCTCTGCCATCCGTTCCTGATCGAGGACAGCAGCGCGCGGGCCTGCTCAGGCGAGCGCCCGGAAAGCGCGCCGCGCGGGCTCGGCCCGCGGCTCTCCTTCAGCTGGGGTGCCATGCTGGTCATCGGCTGCCGCTTCGGCAGGCCCGCGGAGCGGTCGCCTGACGCCGCCGGAAGGGACGAACGGCGTACCTCGGCCGCGCCCGTGGCTGACGCGGCGCCTGAACCCGCCGCCGGGCCGGGTCCAGTGATCGCGCCCGGTCGTTGCGCGGCACCGGAGCCCGCTGGTACCGCCCGCGCGGCGGGCACGGCCCGGCCGGCGGACACCGACGGGGGCGCCCCGGCGGACGCGGCCTGCCCGGCTGGCACGGCCCGGGCCGAGGGTACCGTCCGCCTGCCCGGCACGGCCTGCGCGGCGAGGAAGACGGACTGTTCCTCCGACACCACCAGCGAGTGCGGCAGCAGCACGATCGCCAGCGTGCCGCCGTACGCCGACGGGCGCAGCTGTACCTTGACCTGCTGCCGGGCAGCGAGGCGGCTGACCACGAACAGCCCGAGCTGATCGCTGTTGGCCAGGTCGAACTCCGGCGGGTTGGCGAGCCGCTCGTTGAGCGCCGACCGGATGTCATCGGGAATGCCGAGCCCGCGGTCCTCGATCTCGATGGCGTAGCCGTTGGCCACCCGGCTGCACCTGACCTGGACCCGTGTCGCGGGCGGCGAGTAAAGCACCGCGTTCTCGATCACCTCGGCCAGCAGGTGGGTCACGTCGGCGACGCCCGAGCCCTGCAGGAAGTCCGGGGTGTCGCTGACCAGGTCGACCCGGGCGTAGTCCTCGATCTCGCCCAGCGCGCCGCGCAGCGCCTCGACCACGGGGACCGGCTGGCGCCAGGACCGGCCAGGGGCCGCGCCGGACAGGATGATCAGGCCTTCCGCGTGCCTGCGCATGCGGGTGGTGAGGTGGTCGAGCTGGAACAGCTGCGCCAGCGCCTCCGGGTCCTCGGTGTTCCGCTCCATCTGGTCAAGCATCTTGAGCTCGCGCTGCAGCAGCGACGCGTTGCGACGGGCCAGGCTGCGGAAGACCAGGCTGACGCCCTGCCTGAGCTGGGCCTGCTCGACCGCCGCCTCGATCGCGGTGCGCCGTACCTCGGAGAAGGCGGCCGCGGTCTCGGTCACTTCCCGTGTCTTGGTGTCCAGGGCCAGCGGCGGCGCCTCGGTGTCGACGTCTACCGCGTCGCCCCGGCGCAGCCGGCTCACGACGCTCGGCAGCCGTTCCTCGGCCAGCGAGCGGGCGGCGCCGCGCAGTCCTGACAGCTCGCGGCCGATGCGGTTGCCGAACCGCAGCAGCAGCAGCGAGGACAAGACGACGGCGACCAGGCCGGCCCCGCCGACGAGGATCAGCCGCAGCAGGATGATGTCGCTGGCGTGGGCGTCGCCCTTGGTCACGCCGAGCCTGGAGGAGGTTTCCGCGACGGTGAACTGGGCGACCACCGCGCCGATGGCCTGCTGCCAGGATGCGGGGCTCACCGGCAGCAGCGCACCCGGCTTGGCCGCGATGATCTCGTCCTGGAGCTTGGTCAGCGTGGTGAACGCCTTCGAGCCGGCGATGCCGGCGTACGGGTCAGCGCTTACCTGCCAGCTGAGCGGGTTGCCGCCCTGCTGCTGCAGCAGCCGCTGGTTGTCCACCGTCTGCGCGAACACCCGCAGCTCGGCCGCGGTCATCCGGTCGCCCGCCACCTGCGCGCCGCCGACGAGCGTGGCCTCCTGGCCGATGTCGACCGCCGCCTCGCCCTCTTGCAGCAGCGCCTGGCTCTCCTGCGCGAGCGCGATCGACGGCCCCCCGGCGCTGAAGGCGAACGCGAACGGGAAGAGCCCGCTCTCGATGCCGTTGTAGGCCTGGAAGGCCGCGACGGCGGAGATCTTGCCCGCGTCGACCTGGGCCCGCAGCGCGCCGATCTGGCGCAGGCTCGCCAGCACCGCCTGCGCGGCCGGCTTGTTGGCCGACGGCTCGGTCCTGAACGCGGCCGCCGCCCCGGCCTCGAAGGCGGCGATGGCGGCGTCGGTCTTCGGCCGCTGGGCGACCATGGCCGTGCGCGGCAGGTGACCCTTCGCGAGCTGCCAGACGTAGGTGTCCGCGGTCTCGGTCGACAGCTGCTCAGTCAGGATCTGGGTCGGGTAACCGATGTCGGTGTTGACCTCGTTGACCTGGCGGTTGGAGGTGGCGCTCCCGATGGCGCCGGTGGCGGCGTAACCCCACAGCGCGACCAGTGACAGCAGCGGGATGACGAGCAGGATCGTGATCGTGGACCTGATGGACCGCTGACGCGCCGTTCGCTTGCCGCGCGGGCGTCCCGGCGACCGGTGCTGCCCCTGACCGCGGGGCAGGCCAGAGGGCGGGCCAGGGGCGTAGGTCCGGTCCACGTAATCGGCGTAGCCGTCCGCCTGGGGCACCAATCTCGCCGCACCCATCACGCCCCCTGTCCGGGTCATGCTGAAAAGTCCGCATGCGGACGTTAACACATATTGGAAGTCTTGCTTCCCGTTATGGAGAATCACGTTACCGATGAGTTACGGCGTTACCCGGCCGAACTGCGACGGCAACATCGCCGCCGCCCGGCTCGCACTGGAGACTCTTACTTTCTAATTTGGAGAATGATATTCTCAAACGGTCGTGGGTACTGACCCGGAGGTTGTTTCGTGGAGTTCGAGTTCGACGAGGACCAGCGGCTGCTCAAGGAGACGGTCAGGGAGACGCTGACCAAGACCCAGGGGCTGCCGGAAGACCAGCTGTGGGCGAGGTACCTGGACCTCGGCTGGCTGGAGGCGCCGCCGGTCGAGCTCGCCATCGTGCTCGAGGAGCTCGGGTACGTCGCCGACCCGACCCCGTTCCTCGCGACCGCGACGTGGTTCGCCCCGCTCGCCGGGCGGCTGCCTGACGGCGCGGGCACCGGGGTGTTCGACGGGTCCGGCCGGTACGTGCTCGACGCCGACCGGGCGGCCGAGGTCGCGCTGCTCACCAGCGGCGGCGTGCGGATCGTGCCGGGCGGCGAGCTCGCCGCCGAGCGCATCCCCGTCGTCGACCCGCGGCTGCACATCGCCCGCGTCACCGCGGGCGGCCTGACCGGACTGTCCGCGGGCGTGCCCGAGCTGGCGCTGACGGGCCTGGCGATCACCGCCGTCGGCGCCTGCCGCCGCATCCTCGACCTGGTCGTCGCGCACGTGAAGCAGCGGCACCAGTTCGGCGTGCCGATCGGCTCCTTCCAGGCGGTCAAGCACAAGGCGGCCGATATGTACGTCGCCATCGAGCGGGCCCGGGCGCTTGCCTACTACAGCGCGCTGACCATCGCCGAGGACGACCCGCGAGCCGCCCGGGCGGCGCACATGGCCAAGGCGGCGGCGGGCGAGTGCCAGCAGGTCGTCTTCGCCGACGGCCTCCAGCTCTTCGGCGCCATGGGATTCACCTGGGAGAACGAGCTGCAGGTGTACCTCAAGCGGGCGGTCTCGTGCGACCTGCTGCTCGGCCCGGCGTCGGTGCACCGCAAGGCGATACTGACCAGCAAGGTGGCAGCGGCGTGAAACTCGGACACGACCCCGCTGAAGAGAAGTTCCGGTCGGAGCTGAACGCCTTCCTCGACGAGCACCTGCCGGCCGCCGAGGAGGCGACCGACCGTCCGCAGTCAAGCGGGGACCTGCCTGAGTGGTCCCGCCGCTGGCAGCGGACGATGTTCGACCACGGCTGGCTGCTGCCGGGCCAGCCGCCTGAGTACGGCGGCCGCAACGCGACGCTCCCCCAGGTCCTCGCGCACGCCGAGGAACTGGCCAAGCGGCGGGTGTACCGCAGCTTCAACCCGCAGGGCGTCAGCATCATCGCCGCCTCGATCTTGTCCTTCGGCACCGAGGAGCAGAAGAAGCGCTGGGCGCTGCCGCTGCTGCGGGCCGAGATCACCGCCGCGCTCGGCATGAGCGAGCCGGGCGCGGGGTCGGACCTGGCGGGCCTGCGCACCCGGGCGGATCGCGACGGCGCCGAGTTCGTGGTGAACGGGCAGAAGGTGTGGACGTCGGGCGCGCACCACGCCGACGTGATCCTCACGTTCGTGCGCACCGACCAGGACGCGCCCAAGCACCGCGGCATCAGCGCGCTGCTGATACCGACGAGCACGCCGGGGGTCACCCGGCGGCCGTTCGCCAGCATCACCTCACTGGATGACGTCGACTTCAACGAGGTGTTCTTCGACAATGCCCGGGTGCCGGCCGAGAACCTGCTCGGCCCGCTGCACCAGGGCTGGACGGTGGCCAACGGGTCGCTCGGGCACGAGCGGACGATGCTCTGGGTGAGCTTCGCCGAGCGCCTCGACGACCTGCTGCGCGACTCCCCGAGCGAGAACGAGTGGTACGCGACGGTGGAGATGGACCTGCAGGCGCTCAGGCTGATGGGCTACCAGCAGCTCGCGGGGGCGATGAGCGGCACCGCCAACCCGGCCGCGGTGTCGGTGCTCAAGCTGTTCGGCTCTGAGGCCGTGCAGCACGCCGCCAGGCACGCGATGGAGGAACACGGCCAGGACAGCCTGGTCCACCCGGCCGTCACCGCGCCGTACGCGCACATGACGCTCGACGTCTTCATCGGCAGCTGGTTCGACCGCTACGCCCGCTCGTTCCCCGGCACGATCGCCGGCGGCACCTCCGAGATTCACCGCAACGTCATCGCCGAGCGCATCCTCGGCCTCCCCCGGTAACCACCAGAAGGAAGCGCACCGCCATGGCAGACGAGGACCAGATCCTCTACGAGGTCACCGACCGGGTCGCGGTCATCACGCTGAACCGGCCGCACCGGGCCAACGCCCAGACGATGGAACTGCTCGACGACCTCAACGCGGCCTGGGAACGGGCCGCAGCCGACGAGGACGTGCGGGTCATCGTGCTGCGCGGCAACGGCAAGCACTTCTCCTCCGGCCACGACCTGAACAGCGGCATGCCGCTGCCCGACAAGATCACCCTGCAGCACCTCTACGCCCTCGAGGCCCGGCGGTACCTGGAGTACTCGCTGCGCTGGCGGAACATCCCTAAGCCGTCGATCGCCTCCGTCCAGGGCAAGGTCATCGCCGGCGGCCTGCTGCTGGTGTGGCCGTGCGACCTGATCGTGGCGGCCGAGAACGCCGAGTTCTCCGACCCCGTGGTGCACATGGGCATCGGCGGGGTCGAGTACCACGGCCACACCTGGGAACTCGGCGCCCGCAAGGCCAAGGAGATCTTGTTCACCGGCCGCGCCGTCACCGCCCGCGAGGCCGAGCAGATCGGCATGGTCAACCGGGTCGTGCCGCTCGAGGAGCTGCACGACGCGACGATGGCGCTGGCCGCGCAGATCGCCCGGATGGACCCGTTCGGGCTGCGGCAGGCCAAGCGGGCCGTCAACCAGACCCTCGACGTCCAGGGCTTCTACGCGGCGATCCAGTCGGTGTTCGACATCCACCAAACCGGGCATGGCAACGCGCTGAGCATCAGCGGTTACCCCATCATCACCGGCCTCAACGAGATGAAGGAGCATCTGAAGTCACAATGAGCGCTGCTCCCACGACACGCGTCGGGTTCATCGGACTCGGCAGCCAGGGCGCGCCGATGGCGCGCCGGATCATCGACGGCGGCTTCCCTCTCACCCTGTGGGCCCGCCGCCCGGCCACCCTCGAGCCCTTCGCCGGCTCGGCCGCGACCGTGGCCGATTCCCCGGCCAAGCTCGCGGCCGCCTGCGACCTCGTCTGCCTGTGCGTGCGGGACGACGCCGATGTCGAGACCGTCACCGGCGGGTCCGACGGCGTGCTGGCCGGGCTGCGCCCTGGCAGCGTGATCGCCGTGCACAGCACCGTCCACCCGGACACCTGCGGCCGGCTGGCCGCGCGGGCCGCCGCCCTCGGCGCCCACGTGCTCGACGCCCCGGTCAGCGGCGGCAGCCCGGCCGCCGCGGCCGGACGGCTGCTGGTCATGGTGGGCGGCGACGACGCCGTCGTCGCTCAGTGCCGCCCCGTCTTCGCGACCTACGGCGACCCGGTGGTCCACCTCGGGCCGCTGGGCGCGGGCCTGGTCGCCAAGCTGCTCAACAACGCGGCGTTCACCGCCCACCTGGGCATCGCCGCCAGCCTGCTCGACCTCGGCCGCACGCTCAGCATCGAGCCCGCCCGGCTGGCCGAGGTGCTGCTGCACGGGAGCGCGCGCAGCTTCGCGCTCGAGCGGGTCTCCTCCGCGGGCGGTACCCTCGACCGCATCGCGGGCCACGCCGGGCCTCTCCTCGACAAGGACGTCCGGCTGGTCATCGACCTCATCAACGCGGCCGACGCGACCACCGCCAACAGCGCCACGGCGGCCGGCGACACCGTGCTCAGCGCCGCGGGCGACGCCCTAACGCGGATGCGCGCGGCCCAGGAGACCTGACTGGACTCCATCGTGGTGGACGGCGGCGGCGCGGCCGGCGTCGCGGCCGCGGAAACCCTGCGCGACGAGAGGTGCACGGCGACCCGGACCTGGCCCCGCTGCACCGCCAACGTAGAAGAGTGCTCGGTCGACGACGGCAAGTTCGTCGCGCTCTACCGCAAGGACGGCATCGTCACGGCCGTGCTCGGCTGGAACGCCGGCGGGCGCCTGCCGGGGTACCGCGGGATGCTGGCCGGCGCGCAGAACTAAGAGCGGTCAGCCAGAACGGAAGCGGCTTACTCACTCATCCCAAGGGCGCCGATCGCCGCGTCGAGGGCGCCGAGGCTGGCGCCCCGTTCGGCCGCGGTGGCGCGGACGACCGCGACGTCCTTGCCCAGGAACTCGGCCACCGCTGCGCTGAACGCCGCCACCGAGCCGCGGCTCGCCGTCGCGGTGAGCGCCCGGCTGGCCGCGCTTCCGTGGGTGAGGGCCTGCAGCAGCAGGTCTTCTGGCACGCCGAAGCTCGCGGCCAGGCGGGCCGCGTCCGCCAGCAGCCCGATGTTGGCGGCGAAGACGGCGTTGTTCACCAGCTTGACTCCCTGGCCCGCCCCGAGCGGGCCCACCCGCAGTACGGGGTCCCCGTAGGTGGCCAGGAGGGGCCGCACCCGTTCGGTATCCTCGGCCTTTCCTCCGGCGAAGAGGGTCACCCGGCCGGCCGCGATGTCATGCGGGCCGCCGCTGACCGGGCAGTCGATCACCCCGACACCGCGCGGCGCGGCCCGGGCCGCGAGCTCGGCGGCGGTGGCCGGGCTCCCGGTCGTGTGCACCACGAGAACCGAGCCCGCGGGCATCGCGTCGATCAGGCCGGCGCCGTCGGCCGCGGAACCGAGGCAGACCTGCTTGACCTGCTGGTCGCTGAAGACGCAGACGATGACCGCGGCCGCGCCTTCTGCGACCCCGGCCACCGCTGCCACCGGGACCGCGCCGGCCGCGCGCAGGTCGTCGCGCGCCTGCGGCGTCCGGCCGAGGACCCGGACCTCGTGGCCCGCCTTTACCAGCTGGTCCACCATGGGCCTGCCCATGCGGCCGGCCCCGATAAAGCCCGCGCGCATCAGGCGGAATGACGTCCGTGTGCGGAGTCGGTCCTGGTCAGTCGCGCCGCGTCGCTCGCCGACGCGCCGTTGGGCGAGTCGAGGAAGCTGGTGAAGACGCGCTCGGCCAGGATGTTCAGCTCGAACGACTGGCGGGCCATCCAGAAGCGCAGGAAGCCGGTCAGCGAGTAACGCAGGAAGATCGCCGAGCCGACGATCGCGAGCGTCACCCCGCCGAGGCCGATCGTGACCGCGTCGCCCTGGGTCAGCGACGAGGAGGTGCGGTGCGACAGCAGGTAGCTGCAGACGGCGAGGACGATGCCGAGCACCATCAGCACGGCGCCCAGGCGCTGCCACAGCCGCGGGCGGCCGACCGACGGGTCGGCGATCTTCAGGTCCTTCAGCTCACGGCCGAAGCGGTCGGCACGGGACTCGGCGACGCGGCCTTCCGGGCTCGACGCGGAAAGTGGCGGTTCAGCGGACGTCATCGGGAACTCCCAAGGTAGAGGTCGGACAGTTCGGCGCGCAGTTCGTCAGGGCGTCCCTGGCGGGCCACCTGGCCGCGGACGAGGACGGCGGCGTGGTCGGAGATGGCGAGCGCGGCCGCCGCGAACTGCTCGACAAGCAGCACCGCCACCCCCTGGGCGGCGATCTCGGCGACGTGCTCGTAGAGCCGGCTGACGACGACCGGCGCCAGGCCCATCGACAGCTCGTCGAGCAGCAGCACCGCCGGGTCGGTGGCCAGGCCGCGGGCCAGCGCGAGCATCTGCTGCTCGCCGCCTGACAGCGTGCCCGCCGCCCGCGTCCGGTGCTGGCCGAGGACGGGGAACCTGGCGTAGGCGAACTCCTCGACCTGCTCACGCGACCGGCCGGTGAAGGTCATCATCCGCAGGTTGTCGCGGATCGACAGGTTGGGGAAGACGCCGCGGCCCTCGGGGATCAGGCAGACCCCGGCCCTGGCGAGGTCACGGGACCTGGCCCCGGTGAGGTCGCGGCCGCCGAGCAGCAGGCGCCCCGAGCCGACCTGGTGCACCCCCGCGGCGACCCGCAGCGTGGTCGTCTTGCCGGCGCCGTTCGGGCCGAGCAGCGCCACCACCTGCCCGGCGCGGACGGCGAGGTCCACCCCGTGCAGCACCGTGACGCCGTCGTAGCCGGCCCGCACGCCGCACAGTTCGAGCATTTCCGGCCTCATGCGGCGGCTCCCAGGTACGCGGCGAGTACCCGCTCGTCCTGCCGGACCTGGTCCGGCGGACCCGAGCAGATGATCGAGCCGAGGTCGAGCACGTAGACCTGGTCGCACACGTTCATCACCAGGGACATGTCGTGCTCGACGAGGATGATCGCGGTGCCCTGGGCGGCGAGCGTGCGCAGCAGCCCGGCGAACGCCTGGGTCTCGGTCACGTCGAGGCCTGCCGCCGGCTCGTCGAGCAGCAGGTACTTCGGCTGGGCGGCGAGCGCGCGGCCGACCTCGACCAGGCGGCCGGTCCCGGTCGAGAGGCCGTCGGCCGGCCGTTCGGCGATCTTCGTCAGGTCGAGCCGGGCGAGGACCTGGTCCACCACGGCGCCTGCCTGCCTGCGCTGCGGCCCCAGTTCGGCCGCGACCAGCAGGTTCTCCCGCACGGTGAGCCGGCCGAACAGCTCAAGCCGCTGGAACGTGCGGGCCATGCCGTGCCGCGCGCGGGCGGCCGGGCCGTCCTTGGTGACGTCCCTGCCGTCCACCGTGACCCGGCCCGCGTCCGGCTTGCGCAGCCCGCAGATCACGTCGAACAGCGTGGACTTGCCCGCGCCGTTCGGCCCGATCAGGCCGGTGACCTGGCCGAGCGGTGCGGCCAGGCCGGCGCCGTCAAGCGCCCGCCTGCCGCCGAACGTGACCACCACGTCGCTAACCTCGAGCGATGACACGGTCGAGCACCTCCTCGTCCTCGGCCTGCCAGGGGCGTTCGAGCCCCCACCATTCGACCGCGACGGCCGGGGCCGGCTGTGCCAGCCCGGCCTGAGCCCGGCCGCCTGCTGCCTGCGGGGCGGCGGCGGCCTCCCGGGCGGGCGCCGGCCCTGGCCGGCTTTCCTCGTCCCGTGACCGCGCGTAGAGCTGGGCCGCGAGCGAGACCACGATCGTGCCCCACAAGAGCACCCAGCCGTTGATCGCGCCGGTCAGGCGCAGCGCCCAGAGCACCGCCAGCACCACCAGCAGCCCCCCGAGCAGCACCTTCCTGCGGCCGAGGGCGGCTGACTGCGCCCGCAGCGCCGGGATGGTGCCTGCCGGGTTACTGCCGATGCCGATGCCGGCCAGGCCGGGCAGCACCGCGGTGAAGTTGGTGAGCCCCGGCGCGACCTCGATGATCGCGCTGATGGGACCGATCAGCATGGTCCCTGTGAACAAGCCGGTGCCGACCCAGGAGAGCCCGCCGACCACGGCGACCAGGAAGATCGGCAGCCCGGCCTGGAAGGCGAACTGGCCCGCGACGACCGACTGCAGCTGCATCGCGTACAGCGCGCCGCCGAGGCCGGCGATGCCCGCCGAGAACGCGAACACCGCGACCTTGGCCAGCAGCAGGTTGCCGCCGAGCATCGCGTAGGCGGCCTCGCTGTCGCGCAGTGCGATCAGCCGCCGTCCGAACCGGCCGCGCCGCACCAGCGCCACCGCGACGCTGGCCAGTGCGAGGAAGACGGCGGCCAGGATCATCAGCGACCGCGCGCTGGTCAGGGCGAAACCGAACAGCCGGGGCCCGGTCACCGTCAGCGACCCGTCACCGAACAGCCCGATGTGCACCCCGCCGATGTTGATCTGCGGGATCGTGAAGACCCACTCGTCGAGGATGACCGCGAACGCGGCGGTGCCGAGTACCAGGTAGATCCCCGACAGCCGGAGCGCGGGCACCGCGATCAGCGCCCCGGCGGCCGCCGCCACCAGCACCGCCACGATCAGTGCCCACCACTGCCCGTTCTGGCCCAGGTGCGCCCAGACGAGCGCGCCGATCGCCGCGATGGACAGCTGGCAGAGCGAGATCTGCCCGGTATAGCCGCTGAGTGGCACGAACGACAGCGCGACCAGCCCGATCGAGAAGATCGCACCGTAGGTCACCAGGTCGGACGCGCTGAGCACGGTCGCCAGGACCACGCCGAAGGCGATCGTGGCGGCCGCGAACACCGCGGTGCCGCGCAGCGACGGCAGCGGCACCGCGAACAGCCGGGTGGACCGCCCGCGCAGGCGGCCGTGCGGGAATACGAGCAGGGCCAGGAACAGCAGCAGCGCGGGGGCCGCGTTCTGCAGCCCCTGCAGGTCGGTGCTCTGCGGCAGGTAGCCGGTGAGGTAGCTCTGCACGAGGCCGAGAACGACGGCGCCGACGAACGTCAGCGGCAGCGACCGCAGCCGCCCGAAGACGGCCGCGGTGTAGGCGCTGACGATCAGCAGCGAGAGCTGGTTGGCGTCGAGCGTGAGCTCGGGCGCGATCAGGATGCCGCCGATCGCCGCCAGCTGGGTCGAGAAGATCCAGGCGAACCGGCTCGCCTGCACCGGGTCGGCGCCCGTCAGTCCGGCCAGGTCGCGGTCGTCGACCGTGGCCCGCATCTGGGTGCCGAGCCGGGTTCCGTGCAGGACGAAGCGGAGCACCACCGCCACCAGGATCGCGACGATCATCGTGATCAGCTGGTGCCAGGTGACGGTGGCCGAGCCGATGTGCAGCGGGGCGCTGTTGGCGAAGAACGTCGGCAGCGTCCGCGCAATGTTGGGATTCCAGATCCACTCCGCGACCGCGATCAGGCCGCTGAGCATCGCCACGGTCACCACCAGCCGCTCGGCCTCGCCAAGCCGTGCGACCGGCCTGACGATGACCCGCTCGACCAGCAGGCCGAAGACCGGGGCGAGTACGAGCAACACCACGGCGAGGGCGACCGGAACCGGCCACCCCCAGCCGATGGTGAGCTGCCAGAAGGTGAACGCCGCCAGCATGCCCGCCGCCCCGTGGGCGAAGTTGAACACGCCGGTAGTGGTGTAAGTCAGCACCAGCCCGCTGCCGATGATCGCGTAGATCGCGGCAGTGCTCAGGCCGACGACGCCGTAGGCGAGGAATTGCTCCATTGAGGTGTCGTTACTTGAGGTCGGCTAGCGTCTTGCCGACGGAGGAGAGCTGCAGTGCCGTCGGGAAGCCGGCCGGCAGCTTGACCTGGACGCCGCCGCAGTCGTACGGGCCAGTGTTGGCACCGAAGTCCGCGGCCACCCAGCCGGCGGGCGTCGCCTGCTCGATGTTGAAGCAGCTGTTGGGTGCCTCAGGCGTGGCCTCGTTGACCGGGGCGGTGATGCCGCCCGCCGTCCACGCGGTCTGCTTGAGCGCCGCCTGGTAGACGCAGGAGCGGGTCAGGGCGCTGCCGCAGGTCTCGGCCGACTGCGCGAACAGCAGCCACATCGACCAGGCCTGCTCGTCCTGGAGGGTGAGCTTCGCGCCCGGGTTGTACTGCGCGAACAGCTTCGTCAGCTGCTGCATCGCGGTGCTCTGGCTTGCCTCCTCCAGCGGGTAGATGCCGGGGAGCTCGGCGTAGTTGTTCTGCTCGGTCAGCGACTTGCCCGCGACATCGATGAACGGGGCGCCGTAGGCGTTGGTGTTGGCGTTGATCCAGTCCAGCTTGTAGCCGATGTTGTCGAGCGCCTGCTCGAGCGCGGCCAGGTCCTGAGGCGTGTCATAGAACGTCAGGCCCTTGATGCCCTTGCTCTTGATCGTCTCGGCGTACGGCGTCCAGTTGGCCACGCCGGTGACCGGGAACGTCCCGACGTAGGTGACGGCTCCGCCGACGGCCTTCACCGTGTCCGAGTCCTCCTGGGCGTCGACCGTGGTGATGACCGACGCGCCGGAGAGAATCCCCACGTGCTGGGCGGAGTCCGGGTACTTAGTGATCGCCCACTTGTAGAAGCCGCTGAAGGACGCGTAGGTCGAGTTGTAGTTGTACGGGCGCAGCTGCAGTCCCGAGCCGGTGTTCTGCGGCATCACGGGCTGGGCGTCGAAGTCGGGCAGCAGGCACTTCAGCCGGGTCGAGACGGCCAGGCCGTCAAGGGCGGCGGAGCCGCCGGCCGCCACGAAGTCCTTGCCGCAGGCGGCCGTCATCGCCGGCACGACGGCCATCAGGTTGGTGTTGTGGATGTCGGCCGCGAGCTTGCGCCCGTCGATACCGCCCGCCGCGTTGCACCAGGCAGTGAACACCTTCGCGGTGTCCTCGATGTCGGTGAGCTTGGTGAAGCCGACGTCGGTGAGCACACCGACGTCGATCGATGAGGACGTGACGCCCTGGTCGGTGGCGCCAGAGGCGCTCCCGCCGTGACAGGCATCGCTCACGCTGCCGAAGGACCCCGCGCTGCTGGCCGAGGCGGTGCTCGACGTCGCCGCGGAGGCGGATGTCGAGGCTGGCGCCGAGGCGGCAGTCGAGGTGCTGCTGCTTGAGCCTGCGCGGCTGCAGCCAGCCGCGAGGAGGGCCGCCACGCTGACTACGGCCAGGGTTCTATACGTCGTTCGCACCGCACCGTGCAGGTCTCTGGAAGATGCCACAAGGCCGATTGTGGCACGCATTCTCTAAAATGAGAACGTCGTTTACCCAAATTAGTTAATTAAGGTAGCGGTTCAGGCGGCGGGCTGGTTACCGCAGGCCGACGGCACCGGCGGAGCGCATGACCTCGACTTCCGCCGGGCCGAAGCCGAGCTCGCCGAGCACCGCCGCGGTGTGCTCGCCGAGGGCCGGGATCGGGTCGAGCCGCCAGTCCCAGCCGGGCACGACGGGCGGCGGCAGCAGGCCGAGCACGGGGCCGCCGGGCGAGCCGATCTCCTGCCAGCGGCCGCGCCCGGTCAGCTGCGGGTGCTCGAGCAGCTCGGTCGGCCGGTTCAGCCGCGCGTGGCCGAGCGAGGCGGCCTCCGCCGCCGCCCGGCAGACGGCCAGCGGCAGCCGTGACGCCCAGGCGCCGATCGCCGCGTCGAGTTCGGCCCGGCGCTCGCACCGGCCCGTGTTCGTCGCGTAGGCGGGGTCGTCGGCCAGGTCGGGACGGCCGAGCACGTCACGGGCCAGCCGCTGCCACTCGCGGTCGTTGGTCGTCCCGAGCACCAGCGTCTGGCCGTCGGCCGTCTGGTAGGCGCCGTAGGGCGCGACCGCGGGCGAGCTGACGCCGTTCGGCACCAGGTCGAAGCCGCCGTACCTGGCCAGGTTGAGCGCGTACCCCATCCACTCGGCGACGACGTCGAACAGGCCGACCTCGACCGACGCGCCCTCCCCGGTCCGCATCCGCACGAACAGCGCCGCGAGCACGCTGGACAGCGCGTAGAGGCCGGCCCCGATGTCGGCGATCGGTATGCCCGGCTTGGCCGGCTTTCCGTCGATCCCGGTGATCGCGCAGGAACCGCCCTCAGCCTGGGCGAGCAGGTCGTAGGCGCGCGCGTTTTCCAGCGGCCCGCCGCTGCCGTAGCCGGAAATGCCCACCGCGATCAGCTCGGGGCGAACCGCCCGGAGCTGACCGGCCGCGAGCCCCAGGCGGGCCCCGGCCCCGGGGGCCAGGTTCTGCACCACCACGTCGGCCTTCGCCACCAGCCGGTCGAGTACCTCGCGGCCGAGCGGGTGCTTGAGGTCGAGGGCGACGGATTCCTTGTTCCTGTTGCACCAGGCGAAGTACGCGCTGGTGCCCTGGACGTAGTCGTCGTAACCGCGGGCGAAGTCGCCGCCGGCCCGGTTCTCCACCTTGATCACCCGGGCACCGAGATCCCCCAGGTGCCTGGTGCAGATCGGCGCCGAGACCGCCTGCTCGACCGTCACCACGACGATCCCGGCCAGTGGGCGCATGCCGCGCCTTCCCCTCTTAGCTGAGACGGCCGCTGCCGGACAGTAGCGAGCGCGCGATGACCAGGCGCTGCACGTCGTTAGTGCCCTCGCCGATCGCCATCAGCGGCGCGTCGCGGTAGAGGCGCTCGACGACGAACTCGGCCGAGTAGCCGTAGGCGCCGTGGATCCGCATCGACTCGAGGGCGCAGCGCAGGGCCACCTCGGAGGCGTACATCTTGGCCATGCCCGCCTCCAGGTCGACCCGGCCGTCCGCCGCCTGCGACCTGGCCGCGGCCCAGTAGGTGAGCAGGCGCGCGGCCTGGATCTCGGTCGCCATGTCGGCCAGCTTGAGCTGGATGGCCTGGAAGTTCGCGATCGGCTGCCCGAAGGCATGCCGGTCCTTGGCGTACTTCAGCGCGGCCTCGTAGGCCGCGGTGGCGACGCCGACCGCGCGGCTGGCGACGTTGATGCGGCCGATCTCCAGGGCGTTGAGCACCTGCTGCAGGCCCCGGCCGGGGGTGCCGCCGAGCAGGCAGTCAGCCGGCACCCGGACGTTGTCCAGCACCAGCTCGCACGTCTCGGGACCCTTGTAGCCGAGCTTGGGCAGGTCACGGCTGACGCTGAAGCCGTCGGTGCCGGTGTCAACCAGCAGGACCGACATCCCCTGGTGGGCCTTGGCCGCCGACCGGTCGGTCTTGACCAGGATCGGGAGCATGCCCGCGACCCGGGCGTTGGTGATCCAGGTCTTGGTGCCGTTGATGACGTAGTGGTCGCCGTCCCGCATCGCGGTCGTCGCGATGCCCTGCAGGTCGGTGCCCGCGCCTGGCTCGGTGAGCCCGAGCCCGGAGCGGAGCTCGCCGGTGGCCATCGGCGGCAGGTAGCGCCGCTTCTGGTCCTCGGTGCCGTTGCGGGCGACGAGCCAGCAGGCGACGGAGTGGATGCCGAAGAGGCCGGCCGCGCCCAGCCAGGCGCGGGCGATTTCCTCGAAGGCGACGGCATACGACACGCGGTCGATGCCAAGGCCCCCGAACTCTTCCGGCACGTTGAGCCCGAACAGGCCCAGTTCCTTGAAGCGCTCAGCGATCGCGCCGGGATACGTGCCTGACCGCTCGAGCTCCTGCGCGACCGGGATGATCTCCCGGTCCGCGAAGTCGCGCAGCGTCTGGCGGAACAGCCGCTGCTCGTCGCTGAGCTCGAAGTCCACGGCCCGTTCTTACTGGGCCGCGGCGATCGAGGCCTCGGCCCGGCGGCGGAAGCCGGCCAGCTTCTCCTCCGAGCCGACGAAGTGCGTGCTGCGCGGCTTGACCGAGACATCGTGGCCGTCGACCGACTGGCGCAGCGCGCCGACCGTCGCCTGCTCACGCGGGATGTGCTTGAACGGGTCGAACTGGTACCAGCGCATCGCGTTCTCGAAGGTGATCTTGTTGATGTCGCTGTCCGGCACCTGGTGCTTGATGAAGTCCGCGTTCAGCTTCTCCGGGGCCAGCGGCCACAGCGAGTCCGAGTGCGGGTAGTCGCATTCCCAGGCGATGTTGTCGATGCCGATGTCGTTGCGCAGCCCGAGCCCGACCGAGTCGGTGATGAAGCAGGTCAGGAAGTGCTCACGGAAGACCTCGCTCGGCAGCTTGCCGCCGAAGTCCTGCTGGGTCCAGGTGGAGTGCATCTCGAAGGTCCGGTCGAGCCGCTCGAGGAAGTACGGGATCCAGCCGGTGCCGCCCTCGGACAGCGCGATCTTGATGTCGGGGAATTCCTTGATCGGCCGGGACCACAGCAGGTCGGCCGCCGCCTGCACGATGTTGACGGGCTGCAGGGTGATCATCACGTCCGGCGGCGCGTCGGCGGCGGTGATGGCCAGCCGGCCGGACGAGCCGATGTGCACGTTCATGATCGTGCCGGTGTCGGACATCGCCTTCCACATCGGGTCCCAGTGGTCGCTGTGGAAGCTCGGGTAGCCCATCGCCGCCGGGTTCTCGCTGAACGTGAACGAGTGGCAGCCCTTCTCCGCGACCCGGCGGATCTCCTTGGCGCAGGCCTCGGGGTCCCAGATCACCGGCTGGGCCATCGGGATGAACCGGCCCGGGTAGGCGCCGGCCCAGGCGTCGATGTGCCAGTCGTTGTAGGCCTGGACGAGCGCGAGCGAGAAGTCGTGGTCGTCGGTGGCGAACAGCCGCCCGGCGAAACCGGGAAAGGTCGGGAAGCACATCTGCGCCAGCAGGCCGCCCGCGCTCATGTCCTTCACCCGCTCGTGCACGTCGTAGCAGCCGGGGCGGATCTCATCCAGGCCCTGCGGCTCCAGGCCGAACTCTTCCTTGGGCCGCCCCGCGATCGCGTTCAGGGCCGAGTTCGGGATCGTGTACTGGCGGAACTTCCAGACATCGAACCCGTCGTCGGTGCGCACCTGGCGCGGTGCTTCTGCCTCGTACTTCTTCGGCAGCCGACCGACGAACATGTCCGGCGGCTCGATGACATGGTCGTCAACGCTGATCAGGATCAGCTCGTCGCTGTTCACGCCAGCCCCTCTCGCATACGGGTTCTCGGGCTCTCGGGGACGCTCGTCCCTGTTTGGAAACTATCTTCTCCGTTCAGGAGAATCAAGTACTCGTCTTGCGTCCCGATCTTGGGAACAGGATACTCCATTTATGAGAATCCGATTCTCAAGCTCACAAGCCGACCCCGTCAGAACGGAAGGTGGTTCCTCCCCGTGCCCATCATCAAAGCCGCCGGACTGGTCGACGTCGACTCCGGCGAACTCGTCACGCCCGGCGTGCTGCGGATCGAGGGCGACCGGATCGTCGGCGCGGGGCCCGAAGCGCTGGCTGACGGTGCTGGCGACGAGGTCATCGACCTCGGCGAGCTGATCCTGCTGCCCGGCCTGATGGACATGGAAGTCAACCTGCTGATGGGCGGGCGGGGTGAGACGGCCGAGTACTCCCCGGTCAGGGACGATCCCCCGCTGCGGATGCTGCGTGCCGTCGGCAACGCCAGGCGCACCCTGCGAGCCGGGTTCACCACCGTGCGGAACCTCGGGCTGTTCTGCAAAACCGGCGGCTACCTGCTCGACGTCGCCCTGGCCAAGGCGATTGACGAGGGCTGGATCGACGGGCCGCGGATCGTGCCGGCCGGACACGCGATCACCCCGACCGGCGGCCACCTCGACCCCACCACGATCTTCTCGATGATGCCCGGCCTGGTCGAGATGACCGTGGAAGAGGGCGTCGCCGACGGCGTCGACCAGGTACGCAAGGCGGTGCGCTACCAGATCAAGCACGGCGCCAAGCTGATCAAGATCTGCGCGTCAGGCGGGGTCATGTCCGACAGCGGCGCGGCCGGCGCCCAGCACTACTCCGACGAGGAACTGCGCGCGATCGTGGACGAGGCGCACCGCCGCGGCCTGAAGGTCGCGGCGCACACGCACGGCGCCGAAGCGGTGCGCTCGGCCGTCGAGGCCGGCATCGACTGCATCGAGCACGGGTTCCTCATCGACGACGAGGCGATCGCGGCGATGGTGAAGGCCGGCACGTTCCTCGTCTCGACCACCGCGCTGGCCGACTACCTGGACGTCTCCAAGTCCGCGCCCAGCGTTCAGGCCAAGGCGGCCGAGATGTTCCCCAGAGCCCGCACCGCGGTCAAGGCCGCGTCTGACGCCGGGGTCAAGATCGCGGTCGGAACGGACGCGCCCGCGATCCCGCACGGCAAGAACGCGTCCGAGCTGGTCGCCCTGGTGAGCCGGGGCCTGACGCCGCCGCAGGTGCTGCGGGCGGCGACGGTGTCCGCAGCCGAGCTCATCGACGCCGCCGACCGGGGACGGCTTGCCCCCGGTCAGCTGGCCGACATCATCGCGGTGCCCGGCAATCCACTCGAGGACATCACCGTCACGCAGCGCGTGCGGTTCGTTATGAAGGGCGGGAAGGTCTTCAATGGGTAACCGCACGGACGACATCGTGGAGATCAGCCAGACCTGCGCCCGCTACGCGGTGACGATCACCAGCGGGGACATCGCCGGGCTGGTGGCCGTGTTCACCCCGGACGGCACCTACAGCGCGTTCGGCGACACCTATCCGCTGTCGGAGTTTCCCGCGCTCGTCGCCGCCGCGCCCAAGGGGCTGTTCCTCACCGGGACGCCGGCCATCGAGTTCACGGGTGAGGACACCGCGACCGGGGTCACCACGCTGGCGTTCGTCGATGACCACACGCACGACATGCGGATCGGCTATTACAACGACAGTTACCAGCGCACCGCTGGCGGCTGGCGGCTGGCGACCCGCGCGATGACGTTCATCAGGCGCAACGGCGAGCACAACTCCGGCCGGCCGCACGCTTACCAGCCGACAGAAAGCTGACGAGCCGGGCCGATGGAGACCGACGTCGCCGAGTTCCGTACCAGCCTGCGGGAATGGCTGGGCACGCACGACCTGACGCCGCCCGCAGCTGACGGCGCCGGCGCCGCCCACTCGCTTGACGCGCAGATCGCGCAGCTTTCCCGGGTGCGCCGCGCGCTGTACGAGGCGGACTGGATGCGGTACGGCTGGCCGCCTGAAGCCGGCGGACTCGGGGGGCCCGCGGTGCTGCGGGCGGTGCTCGGCGAAGAGGTGACCGCGCGCGGCCTGGCTGAGCCCGGCATCTACTCGATGGTCGAGGTGCTCGCGCCGACGATGATCAGCTACGCCGCCCCGGCACTGGCCGCCGAGATGGTGCCGCTGCTGCTGAGCGGCGCGGAGCAGTGGTGCCAGGGGTTCTCCGAGCCGGGCTCGGGCAGCGACCTGGCCTCGCTGTCCACCCGCGCGGTACAGCGGGGCGGCGACTGGGTGGTGACCGGGCAGAAGGTGTGGACGTCGCTGGCCCAGTACGCGCAGCGGTGCGTGCTGCTGACGCGGACCGCGCCCGGGCACGGCGGGATCACCGCCTTCTTCGTGGACATGGACTCCCCCGGCATCACCGTCCGTCCGTTGCGCACGATGCACGGAGTCGATGAGTTCGCCGAGGTGTTCTTCGACGAGGTAGTGGTGCCGGCGGGCCGGATGCTCGGCAACCCGGGCGACGGCTGGCGGGTGGCCATGGACCTGCTGCCGTACGAGCGGTCGACCTGCTTCTGGCACCGGATCGCGTACTTGTTCACCCGGCTTGACCGGCTGGTCGCGGCGCCCGCGGCGATTCCCGACGAGGCGGCGCTCGGCTCGGCTTACCTGGCGCTGTACACCGCACGCTGCCGGTCGCGGGAAACCCAGCGGCGGCTCGGAGCCGGCGAAGCACTGGGGCCGGAGACGTCGGTCGACAAGATCCTGCTGCAGAGCGCCGAGCAGCAGCTGTACGACACCGCGCGCGAGCTGTTGCCTGGCGTTATCGAACTGCCTGGTGTTATCGAACTGCCTGGTGTTATCGAACTGCCGGGTGCTGTCGAGCAGTCTGATGTCTCCTCCGAACGGCCCGGTGTGAGTGAGCAGTCTGATGTGTCCTCCGAACGGCCCGGTGTGAGTGAGCAGTCCAGTTCACCGTGGCGCACTGAGTACCTGTACTCGCGGGCGGCCACCATCTACGGGGGCACCGCCGAGATCCAGCGCAACATCATCGCCCGCCGGCTGCTCGACCTGGGGAGTGACTGATCGTGGGCGCCGGGACCGACTCCACTCGGATCGACGCCGCGGAGCTCGACCTGCTGGCCGGGGCGTTCAGGAAGACGATGGCGTCGGCGTCGGGCCAGGCGCTCGACCTCGCGCTTATCCAGCTCGGCTGGCGCGACCTGCTGGCCGAGCTGCCGGGCACGGCCGTGCCGCTCGCTTTCCGGCTGCTTGGCGAGACCGGCGCGCACGCGCCGCTGCTCAACGACGTAGTGCTGACTGCCTCGGGCCGCCCGCCCGGCGGCACGGTGCCGCTGCCCTACGCGGGCGGCTCCTGGGTGCTCTGGGAACGGACCGACCAGCCGAGCGCGACGGTGGACGGTGACATCCCGCTACGCCGGGTCGCTCCGCTCGCGGGCGCGCCACTCGCGGACACCCCACTCACCGACGCCGCGCTTGCCGCTGGACGCCGGGCGGTCGGCTGGTGGCTGCTCGGCACCGGGCGGGCCATGCTCGCCCTGGCCCGGTCGCATGCGGTGGACCGGGTGCAGTTCGGTCGGCCGATCGCGTCCTTCCAGGCGGTACGGCACCGGCTCGCTGACACGTTGGTGGCACTTGAGGGCGCCGAGGCGGTGCTTCGGGCAGCAGACGCGGAGGCCAGCACCGGCGCGGGCGCCCGCACCTCTACCATCACCAGCACCAGCACCAGCACCAGCACCAGCACCAGCACGGAAGCCTCCATCCGGGCCCACGCAAACCATGACCCGGAACTCGCCTCGCTGCTGGCCAAAGCCGCAGCCGGCCAGGCGGCGCTGACCGCTGCCCGGCACTGCCAGCAGGTGCTCGGCGGGATCGGGTTCACCGCCGAGCACGCGCTGCATATCCACGTGAAGCGCGCCCTGCTGCTCGACGGCCTGCTCGGCAGCGCCCGCGAGCTCACCCGCGAAGCGGGGCGGCGAGTCCTGGCCGACGGCGCGGCGCCCCGGCTGGTGGACCTGTGAGGAGTTCCCGATGACTGACACCCCGCCAAGCAACGTGCGGATGCCCGGCAGCCCGACCACCACGCCCCCTGCGACTGACAACACCGCAACTGGCAACCCCGTGACCGAGAGTCTGGGTGCGGCAGGGCTGCGATTCGAGCGGCAAGGACCGATCGGCTGGTGCCGCATCGACCGGCCGCAGGCGCGGAACGCCTTCACGCCCGCCATGTACTACGGCCTCAAGCGGGCCGTGCACCTGGTCAACGCCGACAAGGATCTCGCGGCGCTGATCATCACCGGGACCGGCGACGTATTCTCGCCAGGCGGCGACATGGGCGGGCGCAGCGACCCCGGCGACGAGCCGATTCCGGTTACCGGCCAGGACGTCTTGCCGTTCCTGCCGATCAGAGACAGCCGCGCCCCCGTCATCGCCGCGGTGAACGGCATCTGCCAGGCCGGCGGCATGCTGGTCGCGATGCTCGCCGACATCTGCGTGGCCAGCGACCGGGCCACGTTCCGGGCACCCGAACTGCTGCGCGGCATCCCGGACGCGACGTTCGCCGCCGTGCTCCCCGCACACTGCGGGCTAGCGGTAGCCCGCGACCTGCTGCTGTCGGCCCGGCGGCTGGACGCCACCGAGGCGCTCCGCCTCGGTGTCATCTCCCGCGTGGTCCCGCACCAGGAGCTGGAACGGGCCGCGGTAGAGGCGGCCCGCGAGATCCTGCAAACCCCGCCGGCCGCCCGCACGCACGTCAAGCGGATGCTGAACGAGCGCTACGGGACAATCGACTACCAGACGATGTTCTGGTCGCTGGAAACATCCACCGAACCCCGCGAGGGCATGCGCGCCTTCCTGGAAAAGCGCTCCCCCAACTGGGTCCCCGAAGAGTTCGCCAAGACCAGCGGCAGCAGTGGGTCCTCGGAGGTCTCGGGCGCACCCGATCGCTAAAGGTCGTATCTCGTCGGGGTGGTCAAGCGGGTGCGGCCAGACGGAAGGGTCCACCGGCTCACTCCCGGCTCGACCTGCTCGACTTTCCAGTCTGGTGCCTGCTTGGTGCGATGATGCGTCCTGCACCGGGGGGCGAGGTTACATTCGTCGGTCGGCCCGCCCGGGTACGGGACGGTGTGGTCCAGGTCGGCGTAGCAGGCCTGCGCGCCGCAGCCGGGAGCATCGCAGGTAGCCTTGCGGGCGCGGACCAGGTGCCGCAGCTTGCGGCTCGGAGCGTAGTGGTCTTCAGCGTGCCCGTGGTCGCAGGTGCCTCGCGCGACTGGTTCGAAGACGAGGTTGAGTCGGCGCAGCAGTTCGCGCAGGCGAGCGGCCTGCGCCGGGGTGGGACCGTCGCGCTGCGGGCAGGGGTCATGGCGCTGCGGCGGCGGATCGTCGCGCGGCGGCGGCGGATCGTCGCGCGGCGCCCGAGGATCGCTCCGGTACCCTGGAGGATCATCGCGCTGCCCCGCAGGATCGTCAGGCCGCCCTCTCGGATCGTCACGCTGCCGCGGGGGCCCGTGTGGCTGACGCGGTGCAGGGTCGTCGTCGCGCCAGGCGGCGCCGTTCTTCGGGTCAGGAGCGCCTTCCGGGCTCCACGGGTGCTGGCCGCGGGCGCAGGCGTGGGCGACCGCCTCGCCTTTGTCGTTGGTAACCGTGACGCACCAGCGGGTTCTCTGGTGGCGCGACGCCGCCGCCGCGATCGTGCGGGTCTCCTCGTGGTCCAGCAGGCCCCAGGATCCGGCTTGGGCAGGCCCAGTCGACCAGCCAAGAAGGACGCCACTAGGAACGATGAGGTTAATGAGGGCCGGCGCAGGCACGGGGCCCGCGCGGCCGAGGCTGGAAACGCTTGGGCCACCGTCCGGTTCGGGGTCCGTGCCGGGGCTGGGCCCGGGGTCCGTGCCTGGACCCGGCTCGGGTTCGACCCCGGACTCGGGGTCGGCTGGGCACCGGCCGGGTTCGGCTGGTGGCGGGTTGAGGCGGTCGAGTGGATTGCGGCCCTGGGTGAGGTCGCCCATCGCCAGCACCCGCAGAGAACCGAGCGGGGCGTCTAGGCCGCCGTTGCGGAGCGCGACCGCGATCGCGTCGATGTAGGACTTGGCGGCTATCGCATCGGCGGTGTCCATCTCCCTGGCCGACAGCGAGGCGTTGCCTGATGCCTCTCGCCGGGCCTCCACCCGCTGATTCGTGCGCTTCTCGTGGTCTTTTCTCGCCTTGGCGGCCGCGGGGTCGAGCCTCATCTCCAAGGCGGCGGCCTTACGGACCAGCTGGTCTACTCGTAGGTCCGGTGCGGCGGCGGCGAGGATCTCATCGGCCCGGGCGGCGTCGGCTGGCGTCAGGCAGCGGGTGTAGAAAGCGATCCAGTATGCCCTGGCCTCGTCGATCAGGCCTGCTCCCATTCCGGCCAGCGTGGCCGGCAGCCGGGTTACCAGGTCGGTCGCCGTCTCGATCCTGTGACTGGCCTGGATCCGGGTGATGACAAGCTCAATGGCCAGTTCCTCGCCGGGGAAGCCCCCTGGTCGGCATCCGGTCGGCACACCGCGCGCCTTGGCGTTCTCGAACGCGGCCTCGCGTCGGCGGGCGAACTCGGCGACCGCGAGCGTCTGCTTGTAACCCTCGCGGATCTCCTGACGGCGCGCGGCCTGCAGCACCCCGGCCAGCTCGCTATCCGACAGGCTCCCGAAGTCCTCGGCCGCCTCCTCGGTAAGTCCGACGAGCAACGGGCCGGGCGGTAGCATATCCGCCTCATCGCCCTGCCCGAACCGCAGGCTGCCCTGGGCCGGCTGCCATTGGCGGTCGGGGTCTCGGCCCGCCGCGATTTCGCCGTCCAGCCATGCTACGTACTCGGCCCACTCTGGGTCCGGATCCACGGTCGGGCCGGAGTACGGCTGCTCACGTTCGTCCATTTGCCGGCCCTCCTTCCGGAGTGATCATCAAGAGACTCTATATATGCGAACAGCCTATCGAGGGGGTCTGACATTCCAGCGGAGACGCATCGAGGTCCGGGCGGCTACAGCGAAGAGGTCCGGGCGGGTACAGCGAAGAGGTCCGGACGGCTACAGCGAAGAGGTCCGGACGGCTACAGCGAAGAGGTCCGGACGGGTACAGCGAAGAGGTCCGGACGGTACAGCGAAGAGGTCCGGACGGGTACAGCGAAATCCATCCAGGCGTTCAGCCGCCCGCGATCTCCTCGGGCGGCAGGGCGGACAGCTCCCGCGCCACGCGCAGGAATGCCTGCCGGTCGCCGGTCGGAAGCCTGGCTAGCAGGCGGTCCTCGCTGGCCTGGATGTCTGACTGCGTCGCGGCGCGGATTTGGCGGCCGGCTTCGGTGATGGCCAGCAGCCGCACCCGGCGATCAGCGGGATCGGGCTCGCGCGTGATCAGGCCGGCCTGCTGAAGCTCATCCAGGGTTCCGATGATCCTGGTCTTGTCGGCCCCGATCGCCTGGGCCAGGGCGGCCTGGGTGCGCGCGGGGCCGCCGTCAAGGGCGTTGAGCACGATATAGCCCCACATGGAAATCCCGTGCCTGGCCAGCACCGGCAGTTCGGCCGCGATGAGGCCCCGTACAAGAGGGTGCAGCATCGCGGCCAGGTCCGGCCGGGCGCCGCCTTGATCCGCCATGCGAAGAACATACCCGTTGACATACGATATGCACATGTAGATGATAAGCACATGCATACAACTTTCATGACCGAGATCGTGGCACTCGACGCGGAAGCGGTAATCGCCAGCCTGGACCTGATCGCGCAGGCGAACGCCGCCGACATGGCCCGGCCCACCCCGTGTGCGGACTGGACGCTGCACGGCCTGGTGAGGCACATGACCGCCCAGCACTACGGCTTCGCGGCGGCCGCCACGGGCGACGGCGACCTGGCGCGATGGCGGCTGCGGCCGCTGAGCGCGGACCCGGTCGCCGACTATTTCGCCGCGGTCGAGTGCGTGCTGGCCGCCTTCGCCGCCGACGGCGTGCTCGACCGGGATTTCCCCCTCCCGGAGTTCAAGCGCGGGCTGATGTTCCCTGGCCGGCAGGCGGTCAGCTTCCACTTCGTCGACTACGTGGTGCACTCCTGGGACGTCGCCCGGGCACTGGACCTGCCGGTGAATCTGGACGCGGCGCTGCTGGACGCGGCCCACCGGGTGGCCGAGGCCGTCCCAGGCGGCAGTGCCCGTGTCGAGCCAGGGGCCGCGTTCGCTCCCGGGGTCGCGTGGTCAGGCGGGTCCCGCCTCGACCAAGTCGTCGCGCTGCTCGGCCGCTCGCCTGGCTGGCGGCGCCCGGACTTGCCCGCGTAGCCGTACCGCTAGCCAGGCGTGACCGTACCGCCAGTCAGGCGTAGCGGCACCGTCAGTCAGGCGCGGAAAAGCAATTGATGGCCGGGGCGGTCACCGCCTACGGTCGGCGGGTGGGTATCTACATGGTGATGGTCCGTCGTGTCCGCCTCGGGGCGGTCGCGCCGGGACTGGGGCTGGCACCGGCTCGATGACGAATGGGCGGCGCGGATCGTCGGCGCCGCCGGAATACGACCAGGCGAGCTCGTACTCGACCTGGGGGCAGGCGAAGGTGCGCTGACCGCATACCTGGTGCGAGCAGGGGCGCGGGTAGTCGCGGTCGAGTTGAACCCGCGCCGGGCCGCGATCTTGCGTGAGCGCTTCCCTGGCATCACGGTGGTGCAAGCGGACGCGACCGCGATCCCGTTCCCCGGGCGGCCGTTCCGGGTGGTCGCTAATCCGCCGTTCGGGATCTCGTCCAGT
This sequence comes from Trebonia sp., assembly GCA_036501515.1. Classification (GTDB taxonomy): domain Bacteria; phylum Actinomycetota; class Actinomycetes; order Streptosporangiales; family Streptosporangiaceae; genus Trebonia. Next base: position 54,999 of record DASYAD010000066.1, read on the forward strand.
CTGCTGCGGGCACTGCTGCGGCCTGGCAGCCGGCTGGTCGCGGCCGACCTTGTGCTGCAGCGTGCGGTGGTGCGCAAGCACGCCTCCAGCCCTGGGCGGCGGTTCAACGTGAGCGCTGGCCTCATGCTGCCGAGGCGGGCGTTCCTGCCACCGCCGCAGGTGGACTCCGCAGTGCTGGTCGTCCGCCGGCGGAAGTGAGCGCAGCCAGTCTGGCCGCCGCGGAACTCAACCGGGCCGCCAGCCGACGACCGCGGCGGCGGCCAGCCGCCCAACGGCATCGCGGGTTGCGACACCGAAGCGACTGGCTGCCGTTATCACGGCCGGGCCGGCTGGTGTGGCTCGAGGTGGTGCGGGACTGGCGATGCCGGCGCCAGCGCTACGGCGCGGGGACCTCGATGACGAGGGCGCCGCCCATGCCGCCGCCCGCGCACATCGCGGCGACGCCGATGCCGCCGCCCTGCCGGCGGAGCTGGTAGATGAGCGTGCTGAGCATCCGCCCGCCGGTCGCGGCGATCGGGTGGCCGATGGAGCAGCCGCTGCCGTTGACGTTCACCTTGTCCGGGTCGAGGCCGAGGATCCGGATGTTGGCCACGCACATGGACGCGAACGCCTCGTTGATCTCGAACAGGTCCACGTCGCCGGTCGACAGTGACGCACGGGACAGGGCCTTGGGTATGGCCTTGACCGGGGCCGACCACGTGTCGGCGGGGTCAACGCCGACCGATGCCCAGGACCGGACGATGGCCAGCGGCGCGCGGCCGGACTCGGCCGCCACCCGGTCGCTGGCAACCACCAGGGCGGACGCGGCGTCGTTGGAGCCGCAGGCGTTGCCCGCGGTGATCGAGAAGCCCTCGATCTCCGGGTGCAGCACCTTGAGCCGTCCCAGCTTCTCCATGCTGGTGTCGCGCCGCGGGTGCTCGTCCACCGCGAACAGGCCGTGCGGGGTCTCGATCGGGACGATCTCTTCCTTGAAGCGGCCCTCGTCGATCGCGCGGACCGCGTTCTGGTGCGAGCGCAGCGCCCAGGCGTCCATCTCCTCGCGGCTGACGTTCGCCTTGACGGCGGCCGACCAGCCGATGGTGATCGACATGTCGCGGTTCGGGGCGTCCGGACGGTCGGGGTGGGTCGGCGAGAACCAGTCTCTCCAGTCTTCGCCGTCGCGGACCCGCTCCCGCGGCGCGGTGGATCCCGAGCTGACGCCGCCGGCGATGATCAGCTCGTCCATGCCCGAGCGGATGCTGCCCGCCGCGGTCGCGACGGCCGAGAGGCTGGCGGCGCAGTGCCGGTTCATGGCCAGGCCGGGTACGTGCTGCAGGCCCGCCGTGATGGCGGCGTGCCGGGCGATCACGCCGCCGCCGGCCAGGCCCTCGGCCAGGATGACGTCGTCGATCCGCTGCGGGTCGAGCCCGTCGGCGGCGGCACGGACCACGTGATCGGCGAGGTCGAACGCGGTCGTGTCGCGCAGCGTGCCGCGGAACGCGGTGCCGACGGGGGTCCTGAGTGCGGACACGATGACAGCTTCGGGCATGAACGATCTCCAACTCGGCTCGGCCCGGCCGCTTCAGCCCGGGCCATCTCGGCTGGCGCTGCTGGTCCGCGCCTGACGTTCTAATCGTGAGAATGCTATTCTCTTTTATAAGATTATCATTCGCAAGACTGGGAGAGTGTGGATGCAGATCAGCGGATCCTCGGCGGTGGTGGTTGGCGGTACCGGCGGCATGGGTGAGGCGACTGTCCGCCGCCTGCACGCGGCGGGCGCCCGGGTGGTCGTCGCCGACGTCAACGACGAGAAGGGCAAGGCCCTCGTCGACGAGCTCGGCGTCCGCTACGTGCACACCGACGCGAGCAGCACCGAGGACGTCGAGGCGGCGTTCGCGGAGGCGGCGGCCCTCGGCCCGGTACGGATCAGCGTGGACGTGCACGGCGGCCCGGCCGCGGGCGGGCGGCTGCTGAACAAGGAGGGCGAGCCGCACAAGCTGGAAGACTTCAGGACCACGCTCGAGTCGTACCTGATCTCCCCGTTCAACGTCACCCGGCTGGCCGCCGCCGCGATCAGGAAGTCGGAGCCCCTCAACGAGGAAGGCACCCGCGGGGTCATCATCCAGACCGCGTCCATCGCCGGCTTCGAGGGCCAGATCGGCCAGATGGCCTACGGCGCCGCCAAGGGCGGCATCATCGCGATGACGCTGATCGCGGCCAGGGACCTGTCCCCCGTCGGCATCCGGGTCGTCACCATCGCGCCCGGCATGGTCAACACCCCCGCTTACGGCAAGGCGGCCGACAAGCTCGAGGAAATCTGGGGTCCGCAGATTCCGCACCCGAAGCGGATGGGCGTGCCCGACGAGTACGCCAGGCTCGCCCTCGCGCTGGCCGACAACGACTACCTGAACGGCGAGGTCATCCGGCTCGACGGCGCCTTCAGGTTCCCGCCCAAGTAAACCCCGCGGGGCGAACGGGGCAGCGGTGCAAGCTGCCCGGCCGGCTCACTCGCAGAGTGAACCGGCCGGCTGGCTGGCGGGCGGCCAGGTAAAGCTCCCGGTTACTGAGCGAGGACCGGGATGATCTGCGGCAGGTCGGCGCTGGTGCGGACGCCGGACGGCGCCGCACAGACGAACGAGACGGCGTTGACGGCGCGGTTGGCGGTGTAGCCGGGGGTCATCTCGGCCATCTGCTCGACCGGGAACGTGAAACGGATGTCGACGGCAAGCGGGGCGTCGCCGTTGACCAGGACGTGCCAGCCGTTCTCGCGAACGGTCCAGGCCGGCTCGAGGACGTCCGAGCAGTACCACGTGGCGGTGAAGGTAATCAGCGGCTCGCCGGCCCGCGACCCGGTGACGGTCATCCGCTGGGCGGCCACCGTGCCCGCGTCCAGGGTGCCGGCCGCGATCGTCAGCTTCTCCGGGGTGACCGCCACCTCGCCGGTGGAGGTGACCTCGTCAAGCGGCAGCCCGAGCGACTCGGCCAGCAGGCGCAGCGACGGGCCGAACGCGTAGGCGCCGTAGCCGAACCGCTCCGGCGGAAACTCGGATGCCGGCCGCCCGTAGCCCATGAGGTTGAAGATCATGTCGGGCGAGTCGCGGCTCGACATGTCGGCGTACTCGTTGATCTGGACGGAATCGAGACGGCGCTGGATCGAGGCCAGCACCAGCGGAAGCGCCTCGGTGATGAACCCGGGGCTCGACCCCGTGCTGTGGATGGATGTGCCGCCCTCGGCGCAGGCCGCCTCGACGCGGGCCAGGTCGGCCGGGAGCATGCTGCCCGGGTGGTGAAATTCTCCGCGGGTGGTGACGATGTTCGCGCCGGCCGCGAGGATGGCGCACACCTGGTCGAGGTCGCAGACGGCAGGCATGTAGAGCACGCAGTCGGCGCCGAGCGCGATGATCTCGCTGATGTCAGAAGTGGCCGTCACCCCGGTCGGCGGGAGGCCGCACAGGTCGCCCGCGTCCCGGCCGGCCTTGTCGGCTGAGGTGACGTAGACGCCGGCCAGCGAGAGACCGGGATGCTCGATGACGTGCCGCAGCGAGCGGGTGCCGATGTTCCCTGTGGCCCACTGCACGACGCGTAGCTCGGTCATGATTTCTTCTCCTCGTTGAGCTTGGTGATCGTCTGGCGGAAGTCGTCGGTGACGAAGGAGGCCTCCTCCGCGGTCATGGCGAAGTCGATGGTCGCCAGCACGGCCCGCTCCAGGTGCAGGTTGAGGATGCGCTTGGTGGACTCGGCCGCCTGGCGCGGCAGCCCCGCGATCCGCTTCGCGCAGGCCAGGGCCTCGGCCAGCGGGTCGTCGGCCACGTGGCTGGCCAGGCCCATCTCTACCGCGCGGGCGGCCGGGATGCGGGCGCCGGTCAGCGCGTACTCCTTCGCCCAGAGCAGGCTGGTGTGCAGCGGCCAGGTCAGCGGGCCGCCGTCGGCGGCGACCAGGCCGATGAGCACGTGCGGGTCGGCCAGGTAGGCGCCCGGTGCTATGTAGACGAGGTCGGAGAGCGCGGCCAGGCTGCAGCCGAGGCCGACCGCGGGGCCGTTGACGGCGGCGACGACAGGGACGCGGCAGCGGGCCATGCCGAGAACCAGGTCGCGGCCGTGCGCGATGGTCCTGGCGCGGAGCACCGGGTCGCGGCTCAGCTGTTCCAGGTACCCGAGGTCGCCGCCCGCGCAGAAGCCGCGGCCCGCGCCCGTCAGCACCGCGCAACGGGCGTCGTGGTCTTCCGCCAGCCGCGGCCAGAGCCGGGCCAGCCCCGTGTGCAGTGCGTCGTTGACCGCGTTGAACGCCGCCGGGCGGTTCAGCGTGATGATCCGCAGCGGGCCGTCCGCCGTCACCTGGATCTCGTCAGGCATTCCGTACAAGGTCACGTCAGGCTCCCGGTTCAGCCAAGGCCGAGGATGCGCGCGGCGATGATGTTCTTCTGGATCTGCGAGGTGCCGCCCATGACCGACTGAGCCCGGCTGTACAGGTACTCCGACAAGGCCCCGGCATCCCCGGTACCGGCTACGGCGAGGGCCGCATGCCCGACCGCCTGCTCGGTCCAGGTCATCAGCAACTTGTCGAGCGACCCGTCGGAGTTGTGGGTCATGCCGTCAAGCTGTTCCGACAGCCGGCGCCTGACGTGCGCGTAAAGCATCTGCGTCTGCACGTGCGCCCACGCCAGCTCGGCCGGCGTCGACCCTTCGGTCTGGGCCGCCAGCGCACGGACGGTCTTCCCGTACCTGGCGGTAAAGCCGAGGGTTGACGGCTCGCGCTCGTGCGCGACAACGGTCATCGCCAGCGCCCAGCCCTCCCCTGGCGCGCCGACCATGTTGGCCGCGGGTACCCGGGCGCCGTCGAACCGCACCTGGCCGAACTCGGTGGTCACGCCGCTGATCATCCGCAACGGGCGCTGCTCTACGCCTGCCTGGTGCATCGACACGACGAAGCCGGAGATGCCCTTGTGGCGCGGCGCTCCCTGGTCGGTCCTGGCCAGCAGCAGGCACCAGTCGGCTACGTCGGAGTAGCTGGTCCAGATCTTGTGCCCGCTGATCACGTACTCGTCTCCGTCGGGCACGGCCGCCGTGGTCAGCGCGGCCAGGTCGGACCCGGCGGCGGGCTCGGAGAAGCCCTGGCACCAGCGCTCGGTCCCGTTGATCATGCCGGGCAGGAAACGGCGCCGCAGCTCCTCGCTGCCGTGCCGGCCGAGCCCGGTCACCAGGTAGCCGAGCGACGGCCGGGGCGGCGCGCCGGCCAGCGCCAGCTCCTCGTCGAGTATCACGTCGTACACCGGCGGCAGATCGCGGCCGCCGTACGACGCCGGCCAGGACAGCCCGAAGAACCCCGCCTCGTACAGCGCCCGGTGCCACTCGCCGTACCGGGTCCAGTACTCGTCGCCCGTCAGCGCGTAGCGCTTCGCGTTGCCTGCCAGCCACGTGCGCAGCCGGGCACGGAATTCCGCCTCGTCGGCCGAGTCACGGTAATCCAACGTCGATCTCCTCTAGCCGGACCGGGAACAGCTCGGCCGCGACGAGCACCCGCCGCAGGAACACGTGGGCCAGGCACTCCCACGTGTTACCGATCCCGCCGTGCACCTGGACCGCGGTCTCGCAGACCGTGCGCGCGGCCGTACCGCAGTACACCTTGGCGATCCGAGCGGCCGCCAGTGCCTCGGGCAGCGGCAGCTCGTCGGACGCCCAGGCCGCGTGGCGCAGGACCGACACCGATCCCTCGATGAGCGCGAGCCCTTCTGCCAGCGGGTGCGAGACGGCCTGGTAACCGCCGATCAGCCCGCCGTACTGTGACCGCACCTGCGCATAGGAACAGGCCAGCGCGTGCGCGCCACGGGCCGCGCCGAGCTGCTCGGCGGCGGTCACGACCAGGGCAAGCGTCCGCCAGCGCGCGGCGTGCGCGGCGGACACCTGCCCGGCGGGCTCCAGCGAGCCCGCGACCGGTGCGCGGTACCTGGTCAGGTCAGGTCCCGGCCCGGTGGCGCCGAGCGAGCCGCGCAGCAGCTCGGTCCCGTCCAGCGCCAGCGCGGCCGAACAGCCCCGCGCGTCTACTGCTATCCCGTCGACCGCCAGCGTCGCTCCGCCGTCGGGGAGCGCGGTGGACGGAACCTCAGACCCGGTGCCCGCGGGCTCGGCGCCCGACAGCAGCGCGTCCGCGAGCAGCGGTCCGAGGAACGGCACGTCCACTAGGCCGCGCGAAAGCTCCTCGGCCACCAGCGCGATCTCGACGCAGCTGGCCCCGTCGGACCGCAGCGACCGCCAGCCGGCCGCCGCGACCGCCTGCTCAAGCCGCACGAGCCGGTCGGCGTCGTCGAGGTCGAGGACCGAGTGCGGCCCGAGGTCCGCCGCCAGTTTGGCGGCCGCGTTCCGCAATTCCGCCTGCTCAGCCGACAGCCGCGCGTCCACCGCCCGCCTCCTCGTCGAGGCTTTGCCCTGCGGGCTCAATGGGAGCAGGGGTGGTGTAGGTGGACGTGGGGGTCGTGGGGTTAGCGGTGGAGGCAGGGGTGGATGAGGTGCAGGTGGAGGTGGAGGTCGGGGTGGTGGAGGTCGGGATGGGCTCGGTGGACCGCTCCTCGATGAACCGCTCCCGCAGCACCCGGCGCAGCGCCTTGCCCGACGGCAGGCGCGGGACAGCGTCGACCACCAGGACTTCGCGCGGCTTCTTGTAGGACGCCAGCCGGTCGGCCACGTACGCGGTCAGCGACGCGGGCGCGGGGGCGTCGGCGGGCCATCCGTCGAGCACGACGGCGGCGATGATGGACTCGCCGTGCGCCGGGTCGGGGACACCGAACACCGCCGCGTCGGTCACCGCGGGATGGCCGAGCAGCACCCGCTCCACCTCGGCGGGCGCCACCTGGAAGCCGCGGACCTTGATCATTTCCTTGGAGCGGTCGGTGAGGTGCAGCCAGCCCTCGGGCTCGACGTAGCCGACGTCGCCCGTCCGGTACCAGCTGCCGTCCATCGACGCCGCCGTTTCCCCGGCCGGCAGGTAGCCGGCCATCAGCGACGGCGACCTGAGCTGGATCTCGCCGGTCTCGAGCGGGCCGAGCTCAGCCCCGGTTTCCAGCGACACGATCCGCAGCAGCACCCCGGGCACCGGCTTGCCCACGGAGTCCAGCCGGGCCGCCTGGACCGGGTTGCAGGCGATCACCGGCAGCTCGCTGGCGCCGTAGGCCGGCACCCAGGGAACCCCGGACCGGCGGGTCACCGTCTGCGCGACGCTGGGCGTCACCGGGGTCGCGCCCCACATGATGAACCGGAGCGATGACAAGTCGTAGGACTCGAGCGACGGATGGCCGGCCAGCGCGAGGGCGATCGGCGCGACCGCCATCTCCACCGTGATCTTGTCCTGCTGTATGCAGGCCAGCATCCGGTCGAGGCTGAACCGGGGGTGCAGCCGCATCCAGATGCCGAGCTCGAGCGCGGTGGCGATGTTCAGCAGCCCGAGGATGTGCGACGGCGGCGTGGTGACCTGTATCCGGTCGGCGCTGGTGAGCTCGAGCGCGTCGCGCCAGTGGACCACCGCCGCCCGCAGCGACCCGTGGGTGTGCCGCACCGCCTTCGGCAGCCCGGTCGTGCCGGAGCTGAACACCAGCACGGCCTCCGCCGCCGGGTCGGGCGCGGGACCGGAGTAGGCCGCCGGCTCGATCGGGTCGTCCAGGCTCAGCGTCGGCAGCAGTCCGGCGAGCACCGGGTGATCGCCGACGCCGTAGCGCGGAGCGGTGATCACCACCGCGTGCGCGGCGTCGGCCTGCTTCCAGGCCGGGCTGAACAGCACCACGGCCGCGCCGAGGCGCCAGATCGCCTTGACCGCCACCACCCACTCGGGCCGGTTGGAGCTCATCAGCGCGACCCGGTCCCCCGGCCGCACCCCGCGCCGGGAAAGCTCGGCGGCCAGCCCGCCGGCTAGCGCGTCGAGGCGGTCGTAGGTGTACTCAGCGTCCTCGAAGGCAAGCGCGACCCGCTCACCGGAAACTGCGGTCATCGTTCCTCCAAGGGCGGATAGCCGCGCACGCTGGGCCGTGCGCGACTATCCGCCATTTCTCCTCCGCTGCCGGAAGGGGGGCGGCAGGCGGAGTCCAGGGACACGTCATGCGAAATCCGCGGCGAGGGAAGCGAGCAGTTCCCTGGCGCGCCGCTTAGACGCCAGCAACTCGTCGCGGCCGGCGCCGATCGGTAGCAGCCGGACCGACAGGTCGGTGGCTCCCGCGTCGGCGAACTGCCTGAAGCGGGCAGCGATCGCCGCCTCGTCACCGACCGCGAGCAGCCCGCCGACGTCCCTGATGTCGCCGTGCTCAAGCAGCCGCTGGTAGTTCGGGGAGAACTCGGCCTCGGCAAGCAGCCGGTTAGCCCGCTCGCGGGCCTCGTCGACCTGGGCCGCCGTGCACAGGGTGACCGGGATGCCAGCCACCACCCGGGGGGCCTGGCGGCCGGCGCTCGCGGCGGCCTTGGTGATCTTCGGGGCGATGTGCTCGCCGATCGCGCGCTCGTCAGCCATCCACAGCACGGTGCCGTCGGCCCGCTCGCCCGCGATCCGCAGCATGACCGGGCCGAGCGCGGAAACGAGGACCGGCACCGGCGCGACGGGACTGACATCGAACGGGTTGTGCACGGTGAACGACTCGTTCTCGACGTCGATCCGGCCGAGCCCCGGGCCGGATGCCCGGGCCGTCGCCTGCCACGCGGCGTCGAGCACCTCCAGGTAGTCGCGGGTGTAGGCGGCCGGCTTGGCGTACGGCAGGCCAAGCATGTCGGTGACGATCCAGTGGTGCGACGGCCCGACGCCGAGCGTCAGCCGGCCGCCGGAGATCGCCTGCGCGGACAGTGCCTGCCGTGCCAGGGCCACCGGGTGCTGCGGCTGCAGCGGCACGACCGCGGTGCCGAGCTCGATCCTGGTGGTGTGCGCCGCCAGCAGCGCCACGCACTGCAGGGCGTCCATGTCGTTGGGAATCTGCGGGATCCAGGCGGTGCGCAGCCCGGCGGCGTCGGCCCAGGCGATGTCGTCGAGCATGCGAGCGACCTTGCGGGCGGTGTCACCCCGTTCCGGGCCAACCATCACACCGACGTGCATGGGCGCTCCTTGTGTCAGCCGCTCTCGTTCGGGATCGAAGGCTCTTCAAGCGACGCGGCCTTAGTGCGACTCATCCTTGCATACGTTACTTGCAAAAAAAGAGAATGCCAATATCAGATGGGAGAACGGGGACGGCACGTGCCTCTCTGGCCACGGGCCGCCAGCGAGGGCCGGCGGCGCCCTCGAAATGCAACGCGGAAGCAGGCCCGCTCAGGGCGCTCGGCAAGGCAGGCAAGCGCACGGGGAAGCGGGGCAAGGGGCGTGAGCGAGCCGGCGAGCCAGGGCAAGCGGAGCGAGCCCGCTGTCCGCACCTGGCCTCCGGCAGTCACCACGGGCCGCCCCGCCGCCCGAGAGGGCCAGACGGAATTGAAAGATGTCAATGTTTATGTATGTTGACCAGGGAAAGCCGATGCGGGCTTAGCGGACTTTATTGCGTATCGAATCGGCCCGGGAACAGCATTCGCAAGACTCAGGCCGACCGTCCCCCGCCCGGTCGCGCGCACTATTCCGGACCGTGCCACAGCGAGCCTTCTGTGCAGCTAGATGTCCATGTTGATCTTGGTGCTGCCGGGTTTACCAAGAACCTTGCGACTCCTTTTCCAGTGAAAGTTTCTGCGGTACTTTTGGTACGTCTAGGCGGCGGGAGAGCATTCGGGGGAGCTCGCATGGACGGGGACACGACATGAGCGCGCTCTTGGTGATTATCATTGGCGTCATCCTGCTCGCCTGGTGGGGCACCGTGCGGCGGCACCCGATCCGCAAGTGCCCGTCATGCAAGGGCAGCAAGAAGAACGCGGGCAGCACCAGCGAGCGCTGGGGCATGTGCGGCCGGTGCGGAGGCAAGGGCGAAGTCCGCCGCTTCGGCACGGGCAAGTCGTAACCGCGCACACCCCGGCAAGGGTCACCGGGTCCCGTGGCACGGAAGCCGCCGCACCTTATCGGAGCTGGTCCTTCATCACCTTGCCGGTGGCGTTCAGCGGGAGGGCGTCGAGGAAGGTGACGTAGCGCGGAACCTTGAACCCGGCCATCCGGGTCCTGGACCAGGCGATGAGCTCTTCGGCGGTGACGCCGGCGCCGGGCCTGCGCACCACGAAGGCCTTGCCGACCTGGCCGAGCCGTTCGTCGGGCACGCCGACGACGGCCGCCTGGGCGACGGCCGGGTGCTCGGCCAGGAAGCTCTCGATCTCGGCCGGGTAGGCGTTGAAGCCGCCGACGATGAACATGTCCTTCTTGCGGCCGATGATCTTCAGGCGGCCGCCGTCGCCGATTGCGCCGAGGTCGCCGGTGTGCAGCCAGCCGTCGGCGTCGACCGCCTCGTCGGTGGCGCGCTGGTCGTCGAGGTAGCCGCGCATGACCGCGAACCCGCGGGCGAGCACCTCGCCGTCCTCGGCTATCCGCATCTCGAAGCCGTCGCAGGGGGTGCCGACCGTGGTGGCGATGTCCGCGAAGGAGTCGCCTTGCCGCGACGCGGTGATCGTGCCGGCCTCGGTCAGGCCGTAGCCGGTCATGATCGACTGGAACGGCAGCTCGTCGGAGATCCGCCTGATGAGCTCGACCGGGATGTCGGCCGCGCCGGTCACCGCCACCCGCAGGGACGACAGGTCGTGGCCGCCCTGGCGGTGCGCGGCCAGCAGTTCGTGGTAGAGCGTGGGCGGCCCTGGCAGTACCGTGACCCGTTCCCGTTCGACCAGGCCGAGCACGGTCTCGATGTCGAACACGGGCACTGGCAGCACCGTCATGCCGCGGATCATGGAGGCGATGACGCCGGCCTTGTAGCCGAAGATGTGGAAGAACGGGTTGGTGATCAGGTAGCGGTCGCCTTCCCGGGTGCCCGCCAGCTCGTTCCACTCCGCGTACAGCCGCAGCGTGGGCGCGTGCGGCATCATCACGCCCTTCGGCCGTCCGGTGGTGCCCGACGTGAAGATGATGTCGGCGATGTCGTCGCCGCTGACCTTGCGCTCGGCGGGCGTGCCGCTGGCCAGGAAGCCGGACTTGATATCGATCACCGGCACGCCGGGCGGGGCGGCGAAGTCGAGCCCGAGGAACCCCTGCTGTACCAGCACCAGCCTGGCCTCGCTGCGGGTGATGATGTCGGCCGCCTCGGCCGGCCGGAAACGGGTGTTGACAGGGACGAGGGTGCCGCCGGCGGTGAGCAGGCCGAACGCGGCGATGATCCACTCGGCCGAGTTCGGCGCCCAGATCGCGACGCGGTCGCCCTTGTCGACGCCGGCCTCCAGGTAGGCGCCCGCGGCCGTCCGCACCCGGCCGGCCAGCTCGTTGAACGTCAGCCGGAGGTCGCCGTCAACCACGGCCTCGGCGTCGCCGAAGCGGTCGGCGGTGCTGAGCACCATTTCCGGGATGGTCTCCCAGCGCGCGGTCATCCGGCGGCCTTGACCGCGAGGTCCCGGCGGAGCCGGAACTTCTGCACCTTCCCGCTCGCGGTCCGCGGGAAGTCCTCGACGGTGTGCAGTTCCTCGGGCCACTTCTGCCGGGCCAGGCCCGCCTTTTCCAGGTGGTCGCGGACCTGCTCCAGGCTGGGCGCCGCAGAGCCAGGCAGTACGCGCACGAGGGCCGCGGCGTGCTCGCCGAGCCGGGCGTCGGGGGCGGCCACCACGGCCACCTCCGCGACGCCGTCGATCGCGAGCAGCAGTTCCTCGACCTCGAGCGCGCTGATGTTCTCACCGCCGCGGATGATCACGTCCGATTTCCGGTCGACGATCGCCAGGTAGCCGTCGCTGTCGAGCACGCCGATGTCGCCCGTGTGGTACCAGCCGTCGGCGTCGAACGCCAGCGCGGTGAGCGCGTCGTCGGTATAGCCGAGGCAGAGGTCGGGACCGCGGCTGAGGATCTCGCCCTCGTCCGTCAGCCGCAGCTCCACGCCGTCCAGCGCCTCGCCGTCGGTGTAGATCCGCTTCGCCGCGGGCGCGGTGGCGACGGACCCGGTGATCGACGGGTGCTCGGTGGAGCCGTAGGAGCGGTACACGGTGACGCCGCCCTCTTCGAGACGCAGCGAGAGCGGCACCGGCACCGGCGCCCCGCCCATGCCCGCGTACTTCAGCATCGCGATGTGCTCCGGCGTGGTGCCCGGGTGGTCGAGCATGCTGCTCATGTAGTACGGCGTGCCGCCGCCGGGTACGACCTGGTACTCGTCCATGAGCTCGAGGACGCGGCCGACGTCCCAGCCGTCGGTGAGGTGGACCGGCATCCCGTCGAGCATCGGGATGAGGAACGCGTTCACCATCCCGATGAAGTGCCCGACGGGCGCGGCGGTGAGCTGGAGGGGCCGGTCGAGCGGGTAGCGGCTGTGCAGCTGCCTGGTCTCGAAGCCGAGCGTCTGGTGGCTGTGGATGACGCCCTTGGGGTCGCGGGTGGTGCCGGAGGTGAACGCGATCAGGGCCGGCCCGGCCGGGTCGGCCGGAAGCAGGCCGACGAGCGGCTCGCCGGCCAGCAGGCGGTCGAAGTCCAGCTCGCCGTCGTCTCCGCCGACCACGCCGACCACCGGGACGCCGGCGGTCAGGTCGGCCTGGAACTCAAGCCGGCCGAACCGTCCGGTCCCGATGAAGACCTTGGGCTTGACCGCGTCGATGATGTAGCCGACTTCCTTGCGCCCGTAGAAATGGACCACGGGGACCACGACCGCGCCCAGGAACGCCGATGCCCAGAACGTCGCAGCGGCCTCCATCCAGTTCGGCAGCTGGAACACCACGATGTCGCCCGGGCCGACGCCGCGCTCGTGCAGGCCAGCCGCGAGCCGCCGGGCGATGACTTCGACGTCACCGAAGGTGCCCGCCCAGGGACGCGTCGCGGAGTGCACCACGAAGTCCAGGTCAGGGGTGCTCGCCAGCTGCCGGGTCAGCAGGTCGCCCATCGTGTCGCGGGTCCACCAGCCCGCCGCCTCGTACCGTCTCGACAGGTCGGCAGGCACCGTGCGCATCGTGAGTCCTCCACTCGGCTCAGACAGGATAATTGTATTCTCGCATCAGGAGAAGCTAAATTCCACCTATGGCGCGAGACCACGGCTTCCATCAGGCCCGCATCACCCGGGTCATCGAAGAGACCCCAGACACCCGCACGTACGTACTTGACGCGCCGTTCGGCTACGTGGCCGGCCAGTTCGTGACCTTCCGGGTAGCCGGGACGCTGCGCAGTTACTCCATGTCCAGCAGCCCGCATACCGACACCGAGCTGATGACAACGGTCAAGCGCGTTCCCGGCGGCCTGGTCTCCAACTGGATGCACGACAACCTCAGCGCCGGCGACGCCGTCGAGGTGACGGCCCCGGCCGGGGTGTTCTGCCTCAGGGAGACCGCCGCGCCGCTGGTCGCGTTCGCCGGGGGCAGCGGCATCACGCCGGTTATCTCGCTGGCCAAGAGCGCGCTCGCAACGACCGGACGCCAGGTGCGGATCCTGACCGCCAACCGGGACGCGGACTCGGTGATCTTCCGCGCCGCGCTCGACGAGCTCGCGCGGCGCTACCCTGACCGCCTTGAAGTCCGCTACCACCTGGACACCACCAGCGGCTTCGTCTCCAAGGCGGAGGTGCTGGACTTCGCGGGCGCCGACGCGGACTACTACCTGTGCGGGCCCGTGGCGTTCATGGACCTGGTCGAGCGCGTGCTGCTCGCCGGCGGGACCGGCCAGGACCAGATCTTCACCGAGCGCTTCGACGCGACGCCGGCGCCCGCCGCGGAGCCGGAGCCGCCCGGCGCGGACGAAGTCAGCGGCACGGTCACGATCGTCCTCGACGGCAGGCGGACCTCGGTCGCCAAAACGCCGGGCATCACGCTGCTCCAGTCGGCCCGCCGGGCCGGGCTTGACCCGCCGTTCTCGTGCGAGGCGGGCAACTGCGCCACCTGCATCGGCCGGGTCACCGCGGGCGAGGTCAAGATGCGGCTCAACAACGTGCTCGAGGACGACGAGATCGCCGAGGGCTACGTCCTCACCTGCCAGAGCGACCCGGTCACCCCCGACGTGACCGTCGTCTACGAAGACTGATGAATACACGTTCGCGAAAAAAGAGAGTATGATTCTCATAAACGAGAAGGAGAACCCGTGAAGACGGCGATTGTCACCGGCGGCGCCTCGGGCATCGGCGCCGCGATCGCGCGGCGGCTGGGCGCAGACGGCTACAACGTCGCCGCGCTCGACCTCAACCCGGTCGCCGACGGCTTCGGCCAGGTCGCCGACGTGACCGACCGGGCGGCGGTCGACGCCGCGCTCGCCGTCGTCAGGGAGCGCTTCGGCCCGGTCACCATCCTGGTCAACGCGGCCGGGCAGGACGCGTTCAAGCGCTTCCACGACCTCACCTTCGAGCGCTGGCAGCGCGTCATCGCCGTCAACCTGCACAGCGTCTTCCACTGCTCGCAGGCGGTGCTGCCGGACATGATGGAGGCCGGCTGGGGCCGGATCGTCAACATCTCCTCGTCGAGCGCGCACTCGGGGCAGCCGTTCCTGTCCTCCTATGTCGCCGCCAAGTCGGCGGTCAACGGGCTGACCAAGTCCCTCGCGCTTGAGTACGGCCCGTACGGCATCACCGTCAACGCGATACCGCCGGGGTTTATCGACACCCCCATGCTGCGCAAGTCCGAGTCCCGCGAGCTGCTCGGCGGGACGGTCGAGGACCACATCCAGCGGACCCCGGTGCGCCGTATCGGCACACCAGAGGACATCGCCGCCGCCGCCGCGTTCCTGATCTCAGGGGAGGCCGGCTACATCACCGGCCAGATCCTCGGCGTGAACGGCGGGCGGAACACGTGACCAGCAGAAACAGCTACGCACCATCGCAGAAGGGCACCTGACATGCCGCACTTCGCCAAGCCAGCGGAGGGGAGCTGGACGGAGCACTATCCGGAGCTCGGCACCAGCCCCGTCGACTACAGCGACTCCGTGGACCCGGCCTACTACGAGCTTGAACGGGAAGCGATCTTTAAGCGCACCTGGATCCACGTCGGCCGGGTCGAGCAGGCCGCGCGGGCCGGGAGCTACTTCACCAAGGAACTCGCGGTCGCCGACACCTCCCTGATCATCGTCCGCGGCAAGGACAAGGAGATCAGGGCGTTCCACAACATGTGCAGGCACCGCGGCAACAAGCTGGTGTGGAACGACTACCCGGGCGAGGAGGTCAAGGGCACCTGCCGGGTGTTCACCTGCAAGTACCACGCGTGGCGGTACGAGCTCGACGGCAAGCTCAGCTTCGTTCAGCAGGAAGAGGAGTTCTTCGACCTCGACAAGAGCCAGTACGGCCTTAAGGAAGTGCTCTGCGAGGTCTGGCAGGGGTTCATCTTCGTGAACCTGGACCCGGCGGCGGCGCCGCTGGCGGACTTCCTCGGCGAACTCGGCAAGGGCCTCGAAGGCTACCCGTTCCACGAGATGACCGAGGTCTTCACCTACAAGGCCGAGATCGGCGCCAACTGGAAGCTGTTCATCGACGCGTTCGCCGAGTTCTACCACGCGCCGATCCTGCACATGAAGCAGGCGGTCAAGGGCGAGGCGGACAAGCTGGCCTCCGTCGGCTACGAGGCACTGCACTACGACCTGGTCAGCCCGCACAGCATGATCTCGTCCTGGGGCGGCATGTCACCGCCCAAGGACCCGGGGATGGTCAAGCCCATCGAGCGGGTGCTCAAGTCCGGCCTGTTCGGCCCGTGGAGCAGGCCGGACATCGAGGGCCTGGACGAGCTGCCGCCTGGCGTCAACCCGGCGAGGCATCCCAAGTGGGGCGTGGACTCGTTCCACTTCTTCCCCAACTTCATGGTGCTGCTGTGGGCGCCCGGCTGGTACCTGACCTACCAGTACTGGCCCACTGCGGTCGACCGGCACATCTTTGAGAGCAGCCTGTACTTCGTCCCGTCGAAGACGGCCGCCGAGCGGCTGGCGCACGAGCTGGCCGCGGTCACCTTCAAGGAGTACGGCCTGCAGGACGCCAACACCCTGGAGGCGACCCAGCGGATGCTCAAGGCCCGGGTCGTCAGCGAGTTCCCGCTGTGCGACCAGGAACTGCTGCTGCGCGCCCTGCACAAGACCGGCCGCGACTACGTGGAGGAGTACGTTGATGGCACTGCCAGCTGAGTTCGCCGAGCTCGAGCCGTTCAGCGGCTGGATCCTGCAGACCGAGCGCGAGCGTTACGCCAGGCGCCTGGCCTCCACCATGGACGAGCTGCAGGCCTTCTACGACGCGGCCTTCCCGCTGCTCGAGGCGGCCAACAAGTACCTGGAGGAGTTCCCGCTCGCCGACGGCCTGCCGGATCCGGAGCGCAACCTCCTGCTGCTGATGATGTCCCTGGTGCTGGTCTCGTTCCCGGTCGAAGTCTGGCAGCAGCCGCGCGTGCCCGACAGCGGCGCCGCCTACCTCGACCTGGTGGTCGAGCCCCGGGTCTGAGAAGAGTCACCCCGCCCCCGTTCGGGATAAGAATTAGCATTCCGAACGGGGCGGAGTGACAGTCGCCGCTAACGGCGCTGCCTGTCCTGCGGTTTGGCGGGATACCGAGGCGTTACGCGGAAGAGTAGGGGAGGACACCCGTCACGCGCCTCGCCTCAGGTGAGCCGATGCGCTGACAGATCTCCAGTGCCCGGCGCAAAGATTTCGCGGCCTCGGCGGTATGGCCGACACTCAGCTCACGCCGACCGATGCCTTCGCGGGCACGCCCCTCCTCCGGCACGGCATCGGCTTCCCCGATTTGACGCCCGAGCCGACGATGTACGGTCGCGGCGTTTTGGAAGCTACCGGCCGCGGCAGCGTAGTCTCCGGCTATCTGATACGACAATCCAAGGCCGCGGATAGCTCCGATTTCCTCCAGCCGGCTCCCCGCCTCCCGTTGAATCCGCCGGCACCGGCAGCCTGCGGCGGTTCTGGGCGAACCTCGCTGGCCGGGACGGCGCCACGCACGAGGCGGAGCGTAGGCTGCTGTAACGGGCGGGCTTGCGTGTGCTTACGGGGAATCGGAGTCGAGCCTGGGGGGAACCGTGTCCGAGTACGTTCTTGATCACCACCGGGAAGGCGAGCGCCAGCGGCTGGCACTGATGTCGCGGCTGCTCGATCCGATGCACCGCCGCCACGTAGAGCGGCTGGGCACCGGGCCGGGAGCGCGGACGCTGGAAGCCGGCTGCGGCAACGGCTCCATGTCAGGCTGGCTCGCGGCGCGGACCGCGCCCGGCGGGCGGACGGTGGCGGTGGACCTGGACCTTTCCCTGGCCGAGGCGGCGGGACCCGGACTCGAGTTCCGCCAGGGCGACATCCTCGCGGGCCCGGTCGAGCCGGCAGACTTTGACCTGGTGACGGCCCGTGCCGTGCTGCATCATGTCGCCGACGCTGAGGCCGCTGTGAGGAACCTGGTCGCCAGCGTCCGGCCGGGCGGGGCGATCTTGCTGATCGAGCCGGATTTCCTGCCGGTCACGATCGCCGAGCCGCCTGAGGTCCGGGCGTTCTGGGCGGGATGGCTGGCCTGGTCGCGCAGGCAGGGGATCGACTACTTCATCGGCCGCCGGCTGCCGGCGATGCTGGCCGGGCTCGGGCTGCGGGACGTCGGGGCAACCGCGGAGACGGCGCTGTACAACGGCGGATCCGCCTGGGCCTCGTACTGGCGGCAGACGGTCATCGAGCTGCGGGCCGGCCTGGTGGCCTCCGGCGAGCTCGACGACCGGACAATTGACGCGTTCCTTGCCCGCTGTGCCGATCCGGCGTGGTGGACGCAGACCATTGCCTTCACAGCCGTTGACGGGCGCGTTTGGTAGCGACCCGCAGCGACAGACCGGGCATGCGCAGGACACTGATCTTCCTCGGCGGGCCGAAGCCCGCGTCGCTCAGCCAGTCACCGAGGTCGCGCGGCGTGTGGACGCGGGCTCCTGAGCTGAGGTAGACGAACAGCGCCAGCATGTCGGCATGGGCGCTCCCGCGCCGGCCCGGCTCGGCGAAGACGTCGAGGACCGCCAGGGTGGCGCCCGGTTTCAGCGCGCCCGCGATTCTCCGGAACAGGCTGGCCGCGGCGTCCGGAGTCAGGTGGTGGACGAGGTTGAAACACAGCACCGCGTCGTAGCCGGACCCGAGGTCTGCCGTGGTCGCGTCGCCGTCGCGGAACAGGACCCGGTCCGCCAGGCCCTCGGCGGCGATCAGCTCACGGCCGACCGCGGCGCTGCCCGGCAGGTCCAGTACGGTCGCGGTCAGCGTTGGGTACCGTTCGGCTAGGCGCGCGGAGTAGGAACCGTGACCGCCGCCTATGTCGAGGAGCGTCCTCGGGTTGGCCGGCAGCGGCAGCTTGCGGGCGACCTCGGCTGCCGACAAGCGCGCGAGCTCCTGCTGCCCCGCCATGTAACGGCGCCAGTAGCCGTCGTCGGGAGCCGCGCCGTGGGAGCCGCTCGACGTGCCGGTGCGGACGGTCTGGTCAAGGCCGGCCCACCAGGGCCAGTAGTCGGCGGCACCGCCCACGTAAGCGGCCACGGACAGCGGCGACGCCGGGTCCAGCCAGCGCCTGGCGCTCCTGCTCAGCCGGTAGCGGCCGGACCGCTCGGCGACGTGGCCGGCGGACCTGAGGCAGTCAAGCAGCAGCCTGGCGGGCAGCGGCTCGAGCCCGAGATCGGCGGCGATCTCCGCCGCGGTCGCCTCGCCCGCGGCCAGCCGGGAGGTGATACCGGAACGGACGGCGGCGATCACCACTCCGGAAAGCGCCATCCCGCCCCAGGCGTCCGCTGCCGCGGTCGGCACAAGGCCGGCGCGCAGCGCAAGCCACTCAACGGGGTTCGCCCCGCGCAGCGCAAGCCTCATGGGACCGAATTTTCCACGTAATCACCCTGAACTTAATAGCGGGGGTCCCTTATCTTTCTTTGCACCGTATGCAGATGCTTTCGTGGACGATATTCCATCTTCTGATATCCGGATAGATGATTTACAGTTCCACTGTCCGTCCGGTTTAGACCGCGCGAAAACAGCGCGGCACCGGGGAGCCAGGCGAAGTGACCGAGAAATAGCTTTTCACTGACGGGGGCGGCCCTGCCTTGAAGCATGTGCAGGCACTTATTATTACCAGTCATCCGGGTCCTTCTCTCGCCATAACGGCCCTGACTACATTGCTGGCGGCCCAGGCCGCGCCGCACGGCCTGGGCTCGGCCCTGACCGCGCCTGCGCTGCTGGCCGGGCAGTTGTCCATCGGCTGGTCCAACGACGCCTGCGACGCCGCCAGAGACGCGGCGGCCGGACGGACCGACAAACCGCTAGCCCGCGGCGACATCGGCGCGGCCGCCGTCTGGACGGCCGCCGTGGCCGCGGCCGCGGCCGGGCTGGCGCTGGCGCTCGTCATCGGTCCGGTCACCGGGGCCTTGTACACCCTGCTCGTCGTGTCAGGCTGGGCCTACAACCTCGGCCTCAAGTCGTCACTGGCCTCCGGGGTGATGTACCTGCTCGGGTTCGGCCTGCTGCCCACGTACGCGGCGAGCACGCTGCCCGGGCATCCCGCGGCGCGCTGGCCGGTCACGGTGGCCGCAGGCCTGCTCGGTCTCGGCGCGCACTTCGCCAACGTGCTGCCCGACCTGGCGGCGGACGCGGCCACCGGGGTGCGCGGCCTGCCCCAGCGGGCGGCGGCCCGCTGGGGGCGGGGCGCCGTGCGCGCGACCGCGCTCGCGGTGCTGCTCACGGCGTCGGTGCTGCTGCTCCTCGGCGCGACCCGCCGCTGGATCGCGATCCCGGGGCTGGTCGCCGCGCTGCTGCTCGCCGTGGCCGCGGCACGCGGCACCGGCCGCACGCCGTTCCTCGCGGCGATCGGCATCGCGGCCGTTGACATCCTGCTGTTCACCGCAGGCGGAGAGGCACTCTCATGACACCGCGAATCCTGGCCGTGCGCTCGGCGCTGCCCGGCAACCGCTGCCTGCAGGCAGAGTTCACCGACACGTTCGCGGCGAGAGGCCAGATGAGGCCGGCTGAGCGCGTGCTCCTCGACCGGCTGCACGCGTCGGCTGAGGTCGAGACCAGGCACACCGCGCTGCCGCTCGAGGACTGCGGCGTGCTGCAGGGAGCCGAGGCCGTCAACGACCGCTACATCGACGAGGCAACCCTGCTCGGTGAGCAGGCGCTGCGCCGGGCGCTCGATGCCGCCGAACTGCGGGCGGCGGACCTCGACCTGCTGATCGTCACGTCCGTGACCGGAGTGGCCGTGCCGTCGCTTGATGCCCGGCTGATCCCCAGGCTCGGGCTGCGGCCCGACATCAAGCGGCTGCCGATCTTCGGGCTCGGCTGCGTCGCCGGCGCGGCCGCTCTCGGACGACTGCACGATTACCTGCTCGGCTGGCCGGGGCAGACCGCGGCGCTGCTCGCGGTCGAGCTCTGCTCGCTGAACTGGCCGACCTCAGGAATCACCCCGGCCGACATGGTGGCCTCCGGGCTGTTCGGCGACGGAGCCGTGGCGCTCATCGCCCGCGGCGGCCAGGCCGACGCCGTGGAAGGGGCGGGTTCCGGCCCGCAGGTCATCGCATCCCGCAGCGCGGTCTACCCCGACAGCGGCGACGCGCTCGGCTGGCGGCTGAGCACCGACTGCTTCCGGATCGTCTTGACGACTGACCTGCCTGCCGTAGTGGAGCGCGGACTTGCCGACACCGTCACCGGCTTCCTCAGCGAGCATGACCTGACCGTCGACGACATCGCCAGCTGGATCTGCCATCCGGGCGGTCCCAAGGTGATCGACGCGGTGCAGCGGGCACTGAAGCTGCCGGACCAGGCACTGGCGGTCAGCCGCCGCTCCCTGGCCGAGGCGGGCAACATGTCCTCCGCGTCGGTGCTGCACATCCTGGAAATGATCAGCGACGCCAGCCGGCCTCCCGCCGGGTCTCCCGGTCTCATGATCGGCCTCGGCCCCGGAGTGAGCGCCGAGCTCGTGCTGCTGCGGTGGTGACGGCATGATCGTCTACTGGCTGCTGCTGTGCGTCATCGCCTGCGAACGGGTCGCCGAGCTGGTCGTGTCGTCGCGGCACGCCAGCCGCCTGCTCGCGCGCGGCGGCGCGGAGTACGGCTCACGCCACTTCCCGGTGATGATCGTGCTGCACACGGCGCTGATCGCGGGCTGCGTGCTTGAGCCGCTGCTTGGCCACCGGGCATTTGTTCCGGCGCTCGGCTGGAGCATGCTGGCGGTGACCGCGGCCGCGAACATACTGCGCTGGTGGTGCATCAGCACCCTGGGCGACCGCTGGACGGCGCGGGTCATCGTCTTGCCGGGGGCACCACTGGTCCGTTCGGGACCCTACCGGTGGTTCAGCCACCCGAATTACGCTGCCGTCATCATCGAGGGCTTCGCGCTGCCGCTCGCCGGGTCAGCCTGGATCACGGCGTGCACGTTCACCGCGGTCAACGCGGGGCTGCTGACGGTCCGCGTCCGGTGCGAGACCAGGGCCCTGGCGGCGGCCGCGCCGCCGGGCACTGTCACCGCGGTCGCGGAAACCGCGGCATGATCGACGTTCTGGTCGTCGGCGGCGGCCCGGTCGGCCTCGCGACAGCGATCCGCTGCGCGCTCGCGGGCCTGTCGGTGACCGTCGCCGAACCGCGCGGCGGGCCCGTCGACAAGGCATGCGGGGAGGGTGTGATGCCTGCCGCGGTGCGACGGCTCGCCGCCCTCGGGGTCAGGCCCGACGGCCGTCCGCTGCGCGGCATCCGCTACCTCGACGAGCGTCATCACGCGGAGGCGCGGTTCACCCGCGGCGACGGGCTCGGCGTGCGCCGGACGGTGCTGCACGCCGCCCTCGCCGAACGTGCCGCCGCGCTCGGCATCCCCGTCCTGCCGACCCGGGTGACCGCGTTCGCGCAGCAGCCCTCGCACGTGACCGCCGCGGGCACCGAGGCCCGCTACCTGGTGGCGGCGGACGGGCTGCACTCCACGATCCGGCGCATCCTCGAACGGAGCGCGCCAGGCGCGCGCAGGCCGGCGGCGCGCCGTTACGGGCTGCGCAGGCACTACCGGATCACGCCGTGGACGGACCTGGTCGAGGTGCACCTGGCGGCCCAGGCCGAGGCGTACGTCACGCCGGTCTCAGCCGATGTCGTCGGCATCGCCCTGCTGTTCGCCGGACCGGGCCGCGACGACTTCGAGGCCCGGCTGTCCGCCTTCCCCGCACTGTCCGGACGGCTGGCCGGCGCCGTCCCCGGCGACGTACGCGGGGCGGGGCCGATGCGACAGGACGTCGCGCGGCGCGTCTACGGCCGGGTGCTGCTGGCCGGCGACGCCGCCGGCTACCTGGACGCGCTGACCGGCGAAGGCCTCGGCGTGGGGCTGGCCCAGGCGGAGGCGCTCGCCCGCTGCCTCGCGGCAGGCCGGCCAGGCGACTACGAGCGCGCCTGGCGGAAGGTCTCCGCCCGCGCGTGGCGGCTGACCGCTGGCCTGCTGTGGTCACGGAACCAGCCGCTGCTCGCCTCCCGGCTTGTTCCGGTCGCCCAGTACGCCCCCTGGCTGTTCTCGGCGGTCGTCAATCAGCTCGCCCAGGCCTAGCTACGGTTCGCCCGGCTCGTAACCGGGCGAGGCGGCAAGGAGCCCGGGTAGCTCAGCCCGGGAACGAGTCCCGAGCTTCTGATAGGCGCGGGCCAGGTGAGTTTCCACGGTCTTGACGGTGACGAACAGCGCCTCGGCCAGCTGCCGGTTGGTCAGGCCCGACGCCGCCAGCTCCGCGACCCGGCGCTCGGTCGGGGTAAGCGAACCCGGGCCGCTGACGGCGGGCCGGCGCGGGCGCAGGCCGAGCGCCCGCAGTTCATGACGGGCCGTCGCCACCAGCCGGGAGGCGCCCATCCGGTCGGCAAGCTCCAGCCCCTCACGCAACGGGGTCACGGCGGCCGTCCGCTGGCCCGCGCGCCGCTGGGCCGCACCGAGCTCGACGAGCACATGGGCGCGCTGCAGGGCTGAAGGGCTGTGCGCCAGCACCTCGGACGCCTCAGTAAGCGCGGCGATCCTGAGTTCACCGTCACCGACGGCCGCCTGGGTCCGTAGCGCGAGGCCGACCGCCCGGGCAGTGCCCGACCAGCGGGCACGGTCAAGTTGCTCGCGGGCGAGCTCACGGGCCCGGCTGCGGCGGCCAAGTGCGTGTGCGGCCAGGGCGGCGGGGTGCCGCCAGGGCACGAACCCCGGGTGATCGATGCCGAAGCCCGCGGACAGCAGCCGGCCGGCGGTCTCCGCGTCGGCGAGGGCCGCTTCTGGCCGGCCCTCAGCCAGCGCCAGCACGGCGTGCGCGAAGCGGGCGACCGGAACGTCCATCGCGCCTGGCAGCGCGCCGGCGGTGAGCGCCAGCGCCTCCCGCGCGGCGGCGAGGTCGCCGCGCTCGACGTGGATGTGCGCACGGAGGCCGCCCGGCCAGGATGCGCCGGCCGTCCATCCCTCCTGGGTGGCGAGCAGCGCCTGGTCCAGGTCGGCCAGGGCGCTGTCCAGCTCGCCGCGGTGATACCGGCCGATGGCGCGGTGGTAACTGGTCATGGTGAAGTTCAGCAGCGAACCACGATCGCGGGCGGCGGCGATCCCCGCCGCGCAGATACGCTCCGCGTCGTCGAGCTCATCCACGCAGCACAGCGCCTGCACGACCAGGCCGGTGAGGATTCCCAGGCTGGCCGGTTCGACGAGCGGGTCGGCCGCCGTGGCCCGCGCGGCCAGCACCCGGATCCGCTCAGCCGGCTCGCTGGCGAACGCGAGCCGCAGCACCAGGTGCGCGAGCAGGCCCGGGTCGTCGGGCGGGCGGCCGTCACGTGCGGCTTCCATGAGCGGCTGCAGCCGTTTGGCCGCGAGCGGGGCCAGCTCGGCCCGGAACGTGCTGGCCGTGAGATAGCTGACCAGCAGCGGCGCCAGCGCCGGGTCCTCCGGTTTCAGTAGTTCAAGTGCCTCTTCCATGCTGCTGGCGGCCGCCTCGTGCGCGCCGCGGTTGAAGTGCAGCCGGGCCAGGGCGGCGAGCGCCGGCACCCGGTCTTCCGGTGCTTCGAACAGCGGAAGGGCTTCGTTGATACGGTCACCGGCGCTCAGGTCACCCTGCTCAAGTTCAGCATTGGCCAGCTCGAGGAGCACGTGACCGCGCGCGGCTGCCGGCGGCGGCTCGGCCAGCGCCCGCGCGAGCAGCCGCGCCGCCGCACCGGGGTCGCCCCGGTTCAGCGCCTGCGCGGCGGCTTCGCGCAAGGTGGTCACGGTCCGCTGGTCGCCGTCTGGCCGGGTGTGGAGCGCATGGGCGGCGACCGCGTCAAGCGGCGCACCGTCGGCGGTGAGCAGGTCCGCGGCGCGGCGGTGGGCGCGCGCCCGGGCGAACGCGGGAATGTCCGCGTAGACGCTGGAGCCAAGCAGCGGATGGGCGAAGCGCAGCGGCTCACCGGCCGCCAGGATGCCGGCCTCGCCCAGTGCGTCGGCCGCGGCCTCCGCCGTCTCGGTGTCCAGCCCGGCCAGCAGCCGGGCGTGCCGCAGCGGAGCCCGGTCCCCCAGGACCGCCACCGCCTGTGCCAGCTGCCTGGCGGCATCGCCGCGCCGGTTCAGCCGGACGAGCACGGAGCGCAGCACCGTTTCTGGCACCAGTGAACGCACCCGGGCCGCCGATGCGGCGCTGGGGGCGATTTCCTCGGTGCGCAGGGCCCAGAGCAGCTCCCGGGCGAGGAACGGATTTCCGCCGCTCGCCTCCGCGCAGGCCTGGACAAAGCCGGGCTCGGATGCGGGCAGCTCGGCCCGGACAAGGCGCGCTATCGCCTGCGGGCTGAGCGTCCGCGGCGTGAGCACCCCGTGGGCTGGCCGCATCCGCAGCCACTCCAGCGTCTGCTGGTCCTCGGGCAGCTCGCCGCTGCGCACGGTCAGCACCAGGACGGCCGGCAGTTCGTCGATCCTGGCCGCGAGGTAGGCGAGGAAAGACAGCGACGGCCGGTCGGCCCACTGGATGTCGTCGACCTCAAGCAGCAGGCCAGACGGTGTTTCGCCGCCCGCTGAGCCGGCCGCGACGTTGGCCGTCAGCCAGTAAAGGCCGCGGATGAGAGCCGAGGAGTCGTCCGTCTCGGGTGCGGTCGGGTCGAACAGCCTGGCCGCGAGCGATGCCTGGCCAGACAGCAGCCGGCCCCGCTCGCGGTCCGCCGCGCCGGCCAGCGTCGCAGCGAACAGCCCGGCGGCGACGCCGAACGAGGAGTCGCGCTCGAGCTCGATGGCGCGCGCGGACAGCACCGTCATGCCCCGCGTTCCCGCCATCGCCCGGGCCTCGGCCAGCAGGCGTGACTTCCCGATTCCGGCCGGCCCCTCGATGACGACGAGCCTGCCCGCTCCCGCTCGCGCCGCGGTCAGCGCTGCCGACAGCGTAGCCAGTTCGGCCTCGCGCTCGTAGACAGCCTCTCGTACCGCGCTCACCGTGGCGCTGTCTGCCTCCGGTTCCTCCCCGGCGTGCCGCCGCTCCACCGTGACTCCCCGCTCGCTCCGAGAAACGCTCCCCCGCCAATCACGATATATCCCCGAATAATGATTTCATGCGAGGTTATTGGCGTGAGGCTTTGGTCTGGGGGCCGTCATCGACGCGGCAGGCAGCGGCAAAACGCACCGCAGCGCGGAAAGATCCTTCGACGGAACGGAGGCGTGCGCTGCGAATCGAACAGGGCTAGTTCGCTCTGGCGGGCTTGGCGGGCTTGGCAGGCTTGGCGGGCTTGGCGGAACGGCGGCGCGGGCCGAGGCGGCGCAGCTGGATCCAGGTGACCAGCAGGTAGAGCAGCCCGAGCCCGGCCGTGATGCCGACGTCGCGCAGCCAGTTGGCCGACGAGGTCGTCCAGAGCGGGTCCGCGTCCGTCCCCGGCAGCAGTCCGATCCCGTTCAGGTTCACGGTGGACGCGCCGGCCGCGAATCCCCAGCGGGCCGGCGCGATCCAGGACAGCTGGGACAACCCCGTCATCCCGTTGAACGGCAGCACGCCGCCGGACAAGATGACCTGGAACATGGTGAGCATCACCAGGAACGGCATCGCCTTTTCCGAGGTGCTGACGAAACCCGAGACCAGCAAGCCCAGGCACATCGACGTCACCGCCAGCACGGCGACCGCGATTGTCAGCTCAAGGAGCGGATAGCTTTTCAGCAGCGCGCCGTGCGCGGGCATTTGCCGGCCTGCCACGCCAAGCAGCACGATCACGCACGACTGGACGACGCTGACGGCCCCGAGCAAGGTCAGCTTGGACAGCAGGTAGGCCCCGGGTGACAGGCCAGCGGCGAGCTCCCTGATGTAGATCGGCCGCTCCTTGACCAGCTCACGGACCGAGCTCGCGGTTCCCGCCAGGCAGGCGCAGGTGACCAGGATCTGCAGCAGCTCCTGGGCGGACATGTTGCCGTTCGGCCCGGCCAGGCCCTGCATGGCGGGCACGAACCTGATCAGCAGGCCGAGCAGGAGCGGTAGCAGTCCCATGAAAAGCACGTAGCCCCGGTCCGCCGCGATCACCCGCGCGTACCGCCGGGTCAGTGTGGCGTACTGCCGCAGCCCGCGGCGGCGCTCCGCCGGCGCGGGCTGTTCCCCGCTGGACCGGGCCGCGTCCGTCCGGCTTTGCGCCGCGTAGCGGGCATAGGGGAGGGAGGCGGCGAACTCGCCCGCCCAGTCACGGTCGGGGTAGAGATCGAACGCCTGGAACAGCTCGGCCCAGTCGGGCAGCCCGAAGTAGCCGAGCGCTTCGCCCGGCGGCCCGTAAAAGGCCATCCTTCCGCCGGGTGCGAGGACGAGGAGCCGGTCGCACACCATGAGGTTCAGGACGCTGTGCGTGACCACGATGATCGTCCGGCCGTCGTGGGCCAGGTCACGCAACTGGAACATGACCGATTTATCCAGGCCAGGATCGAGGCCGGAGGTGGGTTCGTCGAGAAACAGCAGCGACGGCCGGGTCAGCAGTTCCTGGGCGACGTTCATCCGCTTGAGCTGCCCGCCCGACAGCCGGTCGGCGCGCGTGTCCGCGTGCTTGGCGAGACCGAGTTCTTCCATCACCTCGCTGACCCGGGCGGCGCGCTCGGCCGCGGTGATGTCGGCGGGAAAGCGCAGCTCCGCCGAGTACTGCAGCGCACGGCGCGCGGTCAGCTGAGTATGCAGGATGTTCTCCTGCGGCACCAGGCCGATGCGGTGCCTGAGCTCGGCGTAGTCCTGGTAAAGGTCCTTGCTGTCGTACATCACGGTGCCCGCGTCCGCGGGCCGCATCCCCGTCATCGCGCCGAGCAGCGTCGACTTGCCCGCGCCGCTCGGGCCGATGACGCCGACCAGGCACTTGTCCGGCATCGCGAACGACAGCCGGTCCAGCAGGACCTTGCCGCCCGCCACCGTCACCACAAGTCCCTGCGCCGAGACGGTGACCGCGCCGTCATCGGCCACCCGCTCAAGGCCGCTGCCTGAGAAAAGCAACGTCGAGTGCCCGATGCCGATGCTGTCGTTGCCGGCGAGCACCTGCATGGCAATCCGGCGGCCGTTGACAAAGGTGCCGTTCTGACCGCCGAGGTCGGCGATCTCGAACCCGCCGTCTGGCCTGGTGCGCAGCTCGGCGTGGTACCGGGAGACCAGAAGGTCGTCCAGGACCAGGTCATTGTCGGGCGCCCGGCCGATGCGCAGGCTGGCGGCCGACGCCGGCAGGGCCGCGGCGGGGCCGGCGCTTGCCTGCGCGAGGGGATCGGGCAGTGCGGGCACGGCTGGCCCTAGCGCGGTGGCCGGGCCGGGATCTTCAGAGGACACGCTTGGGAAGCGTAGGGCCCGTGCACCCGGGGGGAATCAGGGTGACAACCCTGATCTTTCTGGCCTGACCCCTAGTCGGACCCGCACCGCCGGCACCGCCACCTGGCACCCCGGCCACCACCCTGCTTCGTGACCGCCGACCCGGCCCCGTCCAGGACCCGCCGCAGGCCCCGTCCCGGACCCGCCGCAACCAGCGGATTCCCGGGCAGTTAGCGGATTCGGGACAAGTGGCGGATTCCGCCCGGCCGGCCGGCCCGCCCGGCCGGCCGGGCGGTGGCCGGCGAGAATTTAGCCATGGCACGCGCGAGGACATTGCCAGGCCCGCCGCGTCCTGATCAAGGGACTGAGGGGCGGGAGCCGATACGACCAGGACCGCTGTCGGGCCAGTACGCGCCGACGGCGGCGATGGTCATCCTGTTCCTGGTGCCCTACCTGGGGCTGTCGGGCGCCCTGACGCCGATCACGCCGATTATCGCGGCGTCGCTGCACACGACCGAGCAAACCCTCGGCATCGGGTACGGCCTGGCCAACGCCGGCTACGCGGTCGGCACGGTGCTGGCGGTGGCGCTTGCCCAGCGGCTGCCGCAACGCCGCCTGACCGTGGTCTACGCCGCCTTGCTGGTGATCGGGTCGGTGCTCGCCGCCGCCGCGAACGGGCCGGCGATGTTCATCACCGGGCACGTGCTGCAGGGGGTGTGCACGAGCCTGCTGCTGATCGCCTCGACGCCGCCGCTGATCCTGGGCTACCCGGTGAAGAAGCTCCGCTTGACGGCGGTGATCTTCAACCTGTGCATCTTCGGCGCGGTCGCGGCAGGGCCGCTCATCGGCGGGGCACAGGCGTCGTTCCACGCCTGGCGGCCGCTGTTCTGGATCGTGGCTGGCGTCGCCTTCCTCGGTCTTGTGATGTCGCTGCTGACATTCTCGGACGCGCCGCCGGCCGATCCCAGCGCCCCGCGCGACCCCGTCGCCGTCGGGCTGGCGGCGACCGGGTCGGTGGCGGCCTTCTTCGGCGCCGCGCAGCTGCTCACGCACGGGTTCTTCGACCCGGTGGCCATCGTCCCGCTACTGGTCGGGATCGCGCTGATCGTGACCCTGGTGGTGTACGAATACCGTGCCAGCCACCCGCTGCTCATCCTGCGCAGCCTGACCACCACGATCCCGGTGACGGGGATCGTGGTCGCGATGTGCGCGGCGGCCGCGGCGACCTCGGCGGTGGCGCTCACCGCGACCGTGCAGGCGGGCCAGTACACGCCGCTGCGCCTGGGCCTGCTGTACGTCCCTGAGCTGGCGGCGGCCGTCGTCACGGCCATCGTGTTCGGGCGGGTGTTCAGCACGCGGTTCATTCACTACTACGCCCTGTCCGGGCTGGTGATCCTGGCCGCGGGCATCCTGGTTCTCCGCGCGGTGATCCCGGCGACCTCCGCGCTCACCCTGGCCGGCTCCGCGCTCGTCGGCATCGGCATCGGCGCCTCGGTCGTCCCGGCGCTGTTCATCGCCGGGTACTCGCTCCGCTCGGCTGCCATCCAGCGCGTTTTCGCGATACTCGAGCTACTCAGGGCGATCGCGGCGTTCCTGGTCACGCCGATCCTGCTGCACTTCGCGGTGACGCTGACCGGGCTGCCGAGCCCGGCCTTCAACACCGCGATGTGGGTCTGCTTCGGCCTGGCGGCGGGCGGGGCGGTCGCCGCCGTCCTGCTGTACGTGCTCGGCCGGGTGCGGCCGATGGCCGCGGCGATCGAAACGTGGATGGGCGGCATGGAGCCGGCCTGGGAGTCCCCGCCGCTGCTGGCGTCGCTCCGGCCCGGCGCGCCGCTGCCGACGCTGGCGCGGACGGCCGCCGCGGCCGCCCTGGCCAGCAGCAGCCGCCTGGTTACCGGCTCGGCTAGCCTTCCCCACCGCCACGCGGCCCCCGAGCCGGAGTCGGTCGGCCCGGTGCTGTTCGCGTACGACGGCTCCCGGCTGGCCAAGGCCGCGATCGCCGAGGCCGGCCGCCAGCTGCCACCGGGGCGCAACGCGCTCGTGCTCACCGTCTGGCGGACGTTCAACGTCGGTTTCATCCCGGAACCCGGGGCGCAGTTCGACGCGGCGTGCGCCGACGCGGTCGGTGAGGCCGCCGAGCAGACCGCCGCGCACGGGGCCGAGCTGGCCGAGGCCGCCGGATTCCCGGCGCAGTCGCTGGCCGTCCAGGGAACGCCCGCCAGCAAGTCGGTCTCTGACGCCGCTGACGATCACGACGCCAGCCTCATCGTCCTTGGTACGCACCGCCGGGCGGGGATCGGCGGCCTGGTGGCCGGGAGCATCGCCGCCGAAGTCACCGCCCGCACGCAGCGGCCGGTCATGATCGTGCACGAGCAGGACGGCCACCGGAGCCACGGACAGCGCCCCCTCCCAGAGTTACCCGGTGGCTGGTTACCCGGTGGCTACCGCGTTCCCGTTCACGGACGGGTGCGCGGGTATCAGCAGCTCGAACGTCGAACCCTGGCCCACGGTGCTGTGCACCCGGACGGAGCCGTGGTGGGCCTCGGCGATCGCCGCCACGGTCGGCAGCCCGAGCCCGAATCCGCCGGCCTCCCGGCTCCGGTAGGGAGACGCGCGGGAGAACCGGCCGAAGATCCGTTCCAAGTCGGTTTCCGGTATGCCGCAGCCGGAGTCCGCCACCCCGAGGACGACATGCTCGTCTTCGACGCGGGCGCTGAGTTCGATGCTGTCGTCCTTGTCCGTGTGCCCGACGGCGTTCTCCAGCAGTGCGTCAAGCGCGGCGGCCAGCCGGTCGGTGTCACCGGGGACAGTCACCTCCGCCACTTCCCCCAGCCGCCACCTGCGTGCCGTGTAGCCCCAGCGGTCCAGCGCTTCGAGCACGATCAAGTCGACCCTGACCGCCGCCACGTCAAGGAAACCAGGGCTGCCGGCCGAGGCAAGCAGCAGCATGCGGCTTGACAGCCTGCGCAAGCGCCCCAGCTCGCCGATAACCACCCGGGCGTCCTCGGCCACCGTCTGGTCAGTGACCGACTGCTCGACGAGCTCCGCGTGGCCGAGCGCGATCGTGATCGGCGTGCCGAGCTCGTGCGAGGCGTCGACCAGGAACAGCTGCTGCTGCTCAAGCAGCCGCAGGTTTTCCTGCGACACGCGCTGCAGTTCTTCCATCGCCGCGAGCCGCTCAAGGAGCGCGGCCTGCCGCCGCCGCCCGTGCCAGACCATCGCCAGGAACATCAGCGCGACCAGCGGGACCTCGACCAGGTAGTCGGCTTCCTGCTGACCGTCCACCACCTGCCCCACGATGATCCCCCCGGTTGCCAGCGTCACCATGGCCACCGTCAGGATGGCGGGCTGCAGCCGCCACATCCGAAGCCCGTATACGAGGGTCAGGCTCACCCAGATGACCAGGAAGGGGATCGTCGACCACGCGCCCATCTCGTGCATACCGAGCAGGTTCACCACGACGAACACCGCCCAGACGATGTCCACCCACGAGGAACGCACCCAGCCCCGTCCTCGGCTGAGCCGCTCGCCCGCCGCACGCGGGCGGCGCGGCATAACCCGGCCCCGCACTCGACCCGCCTCAGCCGTGCCGATGCCCCGGCCGCCGCTCATCCCGACTCCGCATTGACGTCTCCCGCCTACGGCATCAGGTCACGCCGGATGCCGGTGCATCTACGGTAAGGCGTCCTGGCCCCGGAATCAGAAACCCGCGCGAAGGTGACCAATCCGTCATCGATGTGGCGAACTCGTTATGCTCACAGCCCCATTGACTTGCTGATGATCGACTTCATGACTTCGCTGGTGCCGCCGTAGATGCGGGTCACCCGGGCGTCCTCGTACAGCCGGGCGATCGGGTACTCGGTGATGTAGCCGTAGCCGCCGAACAGCTGCAGGCAGCGGTCCACCACGCGGGCCTGCATCTCCGTGGTGAACAGCTTCACCACCGCGGCGTCGGCTCCGGACAACTCGCCTGCCACCAGGGACCTGGTGGCCCGGTCGAGCAGCGACCTGGCCGCCTCGACCTCGGTGGCGCAGGCGGCCAGCTCGAACTTCGTGTTCTGAAACGACGCCAGCGGCTGGCCGAACACCTGACGCTCCCTGGCGTAGGCCACGGCCGCGTCGACCGCGGCGGCGGCCTGGGCCACGGAACCGACGGCGATCGTCATCCGCTCCTGCGGCAGGTTGTGTCCCAGGTAGCCGAACGCGGCGCCCTCCTCCCCCAGCCGGTTGGCCGCCGGCACGCGGACGTCGGTAAACGACAGCTCGGCGGTGTCCTGCGCCTTGAGACCGATCTTGTCGAGCTTGCGGCCCTTGACGAAGCCGGGCATTCCGTCTTCGACCACGAGCAGGGTCAGCCCCGCACGCCGGTTGCCGGGCTCCGGATCCGCGGTGCGCGCGACCACGATCACCAGGTCGGCCAGGTACCCGCCGGTGATGAACGTCTTCGCGCCGTTGAGCACGTAGTGGTCGCCGTCGCGCACCGCCCGCGTCCTGATTCCCGCGAGGTCGGAGCCGGTGCCCGGCTCGGTCATGGCGACCGCCGTCAGCAGCTCGCCGGCGGCGAGCCCGGGGAACCAGCGTTCCCGCTGCTCCGGGTTCGCGTAGCCGAGGAAGTAGGGCAAGATCACGTCAAGCTGCGTCCGCGCGGTGGACAGCGTCACCAGCGCACGGGACGCCTCCTCCTGCAAGATCACGTTGTAGCGGAAGTCGGGGTCGCCTCCGCCGCCGAACTTTTCCGGTATCGCCATGCCCATGACGCCGATCGAGCCGAGCGCACGGAAGAACGACCGGGGCGCCTGGCCTGCCCGTTCCCACTCGCCGTAACGGGGGACGACCTCCCGGGCCACGAACTCGCGTATCAGCGGCCGGAACTCCTCCTGCTCCGCGGTGAACACGTCGCGCCTGATCACTCGGTCTCCTCGAACTGGCGAGAATCTCTTTTCATAAATATGAGAATATGATTCTCTAAGGACGTCAAGCAACGTCCGACGGACCGGAGGGAGGGCCTCGGTGGAAGCTGCGCCGCTGACGCCGCGCTGGCACGCGGAGCGGACGCCGGACTGGCCGGCCATCATCATGGCCGGGACCGGCGAGACGGTGACGTACGCCCAGCTTGAGGACCGCTCCGCCCGGCTGGCGCGGGCACTGCGGGTGCGCGGGCTCACCGAAGGTGACACGGTCGCCATCTGCATGGAGAACAACCGTGCCTACCTCGAGGTCACCTGGGCCGCGCAGCGCTCCGGGCTGCGGTACACCGCGATCAACTCCCGCCTGCGCGCGGCCGAGGTGCAGTACGTCCTTGACGACTGCGGAGCGACCGCGCTGATCTCGTCGGCCGCCATGGCCGAGGAGATCGCCCGGCTCGACCTGTCCGTCATCGGCGTGCTGATCAGCGCCGACGGCGGCCTGCCGGGCTTCGAGCGGTACGACGACCTGCTCGCGGCGACACCGCCCGGACCGCTACCGGACGAACGCGAAGGCCGGGAGATGCTCTACTCCTCCGGCACCACCGGACGCCCGAAGGGGGTACGCAAGCAGCTGCCGGGAACCGCCTTCGGCGACCCGGCCTCCGCGCCCGTCATCGTGGCGAGCGGTATCGCCCGGTTCGGCGCCGAAGACCAGGTTTACCTGTGCCCGGCGCCCATGTATCACTCCGCACCGCTCGTCTGGTCGATGTCGCTGCAGCGCTACGGCGCGACGGTCGTCGTGATGGAGCGGTTCGACCCGCGGCGCTGCCTGGAGCTCATCGAGCGGTACCGGGTGACGCAGGCGCAGTTCGTGCCGACGATGTTCACCCGCATGCTCGCGCTGCCGGCCGAAGAGCGCGCGCGCTTTGACGTCTCCAGCCTGCGGGTGGTCATCCACGGCGCCGCGCCCTGCCCGTTGAGCGTCAAGCAGCAGATGCTCGACTGGTGGGGGCCGATCATCTACGAGTACTACTCAGGCACCGAGGACATCGGCAGCGCGTCGATCGGCCCGCAGGACTGGCTGGCCCACCCGGGCTCCGTCGGCAGGCCGGCCACCGAGTGCCATATCGTCGGCGACGACGGCACCGAGCTGCCCGCGGGGCAGGCCGGGCTGGTCTACTTCGCCGGCGGCCGGCCGTTCGCCTACCACAACGACCCGGAGAAGACTTCGGCGATCACCCACCCGCTGGGCTGGCGCACCCTCGGCGACATCGGCTACCTCGACTCGGACGGCTTCCTTTACCTCACCGACCGCCAGGCGCACATGATCATCTCGGGCGGGGTGAACATCTACCCGCAGGAAGCGGAGATGGTGCTCGCCGGGCATCCCGCCGTCGCCGACGTCGCGGTGATCGGCGTGCCCGACGTCGAGATGGGCGAGTCGGTCAAGGCGGTCGTCCAGCCGGCCGACCCGGCCACCGCCGGGCCCGAGCTGAAGGCGGAGCTGCTCGCGCTCTGCCGGTCGCAGCTGGCCAGCTACAAGTGCCCGCGCACGGTGGACTTCACCGACGCGCTGCCGCGCGAGCCGAACGGCAAGCTCTACAAGCGCCTGCTGCGCGAGCGTTACTGGGCGGGCCACGGCTCGCTCGTCATCTGATCCGCATTCGACATTCACCTGCACTAGGAGGGCGTCCGCATGTCGTGGGATTTCTCGACCGACCCGGAGTACCAGGAGAAGCTGGACTGGGCTGACGCATTCGTGCGGGAAGAGGTGGAGCCCCTCGACTACCTCTGGCCTGACCTGGTGTTCACGCCGCCGAGCGAGAATCTGCGCAAGATCATCGACCCGCTCAAGCAGGCGGTCCGTGACCGCGGACTGTGGGCCACCCACCTGGAGCCGGAACTCGGCGGCCAGGGCCACGGGGCGGTCAAGCTCTGCCTGCTGAACGAGATACTCGGCCGCTCGAGCTGGGCGCCGGTGATCTTCGGCTGCCAGGCGCCGGACACCGGCAACGCGGAGATCATCGCGAAGTTCGGTACCGCCGGGCAGCGGGAGCGGTACCTCAAGCCGCTCCTCGAGGGCGAGGTGTTCTCGACCTTCTCGATGACCGAGCCGGAGGGCGGGGCCGACCCCACCCAGTTCAAGGCCCGCGCGGTGCGGGACGGCGACGAGTGGGTCATCAACGGCTACAAGTACTTCTCGTCCAACGCCCCGACCGCCGCCTTCCTCATCGTGATGGTGGTGACCAACCCGGACGCACCGCGCGGCAAGACCATGTCGATGTTCCTGGTTCCGTCCGACACCCCCGGCATTCACATCGAGCGCAGCGTGGGCCTCGGGTCAGAGCCGCCTGGCGAGGGGTCGCACGCGCTGATCCGCTACGACAACGTGCGGGTACCCGCCGACGCGGTCCTCGGCGGCGAGGGCAACGCGTTCGAGGTCGCCCAGGTCCGCCTGGGGGGCGGGCGCATCCACCACGCGATGCGGACCATCGCCCAGTGCCAGAAGGCACTCGACATGCTGTGCGAGCGCGCGCTTTCCCGCTACACCGCGGGCAGCCAGCTGTCGGAGAAGCAGTTCGTGCAGGGCTACATCGCCGACTCCTACGCGCAGCTGGCTCAGTTCCGGCTGTTCGTGGTGTTCACCGCGTGGGAGATCGACAACTACAACAACGACAAGAAGGTCCGCAAGGACATCGCCGCGGTCAAGGCGGTGATGCCGACCGTGTTCCACGACATCGCCGCCCGGGCACTGCAGGTGCACGGCGCGCTCGGCGTGTCCAACGAGATGCCGTTCAACCGGATGATCAACGGCGCCTTCGTGATGGGGCTGGCCGACGGGCCGACCGAAGTGCACAAGGTGACGGTGGCCAAGCAGGTGCTCCGGGCGTACCAGCCGAGCGACGACCTGTGGCCGACCGAGCACCTGCCGAAGAAGCTGGCCGCCGCCCGGGCCAAGTACGCCGCCTACCTGGAGGACGAGTGACCGACGCCGCCGTGACCAAGGCAACCCCCGAGCTGGCCGACACGACCCGGCTGGCCGCCTGGCTGGACGAACAGCAGCTCGGCACGGGGGCGCCGATTGAGCACCAGTTCATCTCCGGCGGCAGCCAGAACGAGATCTACGAGATCCGCCGCGGCGACCTGCACTGCGCGCTGCGCATACCGCCGCCCGACGCCCGGGCCGACCGGGACGCCGGAATCCTCCGCGAATGGCAGATCATCGAGGCGCTCAGCGGCAGCGACGTCCCGCACACCGAGGCCATCGCGGTGTGCACCGACCCGTCCGTCCTCGGGCGGACCTTCTACCTGATGGGGTTCGTCGACGGCTGGTCGCCCATGCAGACCAGGCACCGGTGGCCTGACCCGTTCGACAGCGACCTCGCCCAGCGCCGCGGCCTGGCGTTCCAGCTGATCGAGGGCATCGCGCTGCTGTCTCAGGTGGACTGGCAGGCGCGGGGCCTGGCCGGCCTCGGCCGCCCGGACGGGTTCCACGAGCGGCAGGTCGACCGGTGGACGGCCTTCCTCGACCGGATCAAGGGCCGCGAGCTGCCCGGCTGCGACGAGGCGGCCGCCTGGCTACGGGCGAACCGGCCGCTCGACTACATCCCCGGCATCATGCACGGCGACTACCAGTTCGCCAACGTCATGTTCAAGCACGGCGGCCCGGCCCGGCTCGCCGCGCTGGTCGACTGGGAGATGGGCACGGTCGGTGACCCCAAGCTCGACCTGGGCTGGGTGATGCAGTCCTGGCCGGAGGACACCAGCGGCGGCGAGGGTTCCGTCGGCGGCTACGTCGACCTGACCGGCATGCCGTCGCGCAGCGAGCTGCTCGCGCACTACTCCGCCGTGTCGGGACGCCAGGTCGACGACATCGACTACTACTGCGTGCTGGCCCGCTGGAAGCTCGCCGTCGTGCTCGAGCAGACCTACCAGCGCTCGGGATCCGACGGCACGAAGGCGGCGTTCGGCCCGATCGTGCTGTCGCTGATGCGCAGCGCGGCCGACCTCGCGCAGTCGACGTCGTACCGCGGCTGACTCCGGCCGGCTGAACCGCGGCCGGTAAGGTCGGGGGGACGCCGGTCAACAGGAGGCACTATGAACGAGGCGCCGGATTCGGCGGTCGTCCAGCAGCGCGGGCTGTGGTTCGAGGAACTCCAGACCGGGGTCGTGTACAAGCACTCCCCCGGCCGGACGATCGGCGAGGCGGACAACACGCTGTTCTCCACGCTGACCATGAACCCGCAGTCGCTGCACCTGGACGCCGCGTTCAGCGCGTCGACCGAATTCGGCGAGCGCCTCGTCAACAGCCTGCTCACCATGTCGGTGCTGGTCGGGCTGTCGGTCGGTCATCTCACCCAGGGCACGATCGTGGCCAACCTGGGCTTCCGCGACGCGAAGTTCCCCGTGCCGGTCCGGCACGGGGACACGGTCTACGGCGAGACCGTGGTGACGGACAAGCGCCTGTCGGCCAGCCGGCCTGGGCAGGGGATCGTGACGTTCGAGCACACCGCGCGCAACCAGAAAGGCGAGGTAGTCGCCGTCGTCACCAGGACCACGCTCATGCGGTGCCAGCCAGACGACGAGGGCCAGCCAGACAACGGGGGCCAGCCAGACAACGGGGGCCTGCCAGACAACGGAGCCCGGCCGGGGGCGGACCAGTGACGCACCCAGAGCCGCTGCCGGGTCCCGCGCTGCTGTTCTGCCCGGCTGACCGGCCCGACCGTTACGGCAAGGCCCTGGCCGCCGCCGACGGGGTCATCATCGACCTGGAAGACGGCACCGGCGCCGGGGCCAAGGACGCCGCCAGGGCCGCCCTGCTCGCCAGCGACCTCGACCCCGCGCGGGTCATCGTCCGGGTCAACGGCACCGACACCGCCGAGCACGCGGCCGACATCGCGGCGCTGCGCAAGACCGGCTACCGGACCCTCATGCTGCCCAAGACAGAAACCCGGGCGCAGCTCGACTCGCTGGGCGGCCACTGGCAGGTCATCGCGCTCTGCGAGACGCCGGCCGGGATACTCAACGCGGCCCAGCTCGCTGCCGCGCCTGACGTCACCGCCATGTTCTGGGGCGCCGAAGACCTCACCGCCGCCCTCGGCGGCCGCTCCAGCCGCCACCCGGACGGCCAGTACCGCGACGTCGCCAGGCACGCCCGGTCGACCGTCCTGCTCGCGGCCGCCGCCAGCGGCAAGGCCGCCGTCGACTCGGTCTACCTGAACATCCCCGACCTCGACGGGCTCGCCGCCGAAGCCCAGGACGCCGCCGCCTCCGGGTTCGCGCTCAAGGCCTGCATCCACCCCAGCCAGGTGGCCGTCGTCCGCGCCGCCTTCCAGGCCAGCGACGAGCAGGTCGCCTGGGCCCGCCGGGTCCTGGACGCCGTCCAGGACAGTGCGGGCCAGCAGGACAGCGGCGCGATCAAAGTCGACGGCCAGATGGTCGACGCCCCGGTCATCAGGCAGGCCGAGGCGATCCTGGCCTCGGTCCGCTGAGTTTCCTGCCCGTTTAGTAACGTCCTTGTTCAGGGTTATCAGATAACCCTGAACAAGGAAGCTAGTTGGTCAGGGTTAGCGCTACAGCCCCGACCTGGCCGACTGATGCCCGGCGCGCCTCAGGGACGGACCGGGGTGATCTTCTTGATGCCACCGAACAGGCCGATAGCCAGGTCGTAGCTGGCGCCCGGCTCCAGGTCACGCCACTGCCCCTCGGGCAGTGAGGTCTCGTAGTGCTTGTCCCCGGCGGCCACGGTGACCTGGTAGTCCTCTTTCGTGCCGCGGACCCGCTCACCCGGGTCGAGCGTGTAGTCCGGCCAGCTGACCGTGCTGGGGTCGGTTCCGTCCGCGGTGAGCGTGCGCCCCTTACGCCATTCCAGCACCTCGTAGGTGTAGTAGACGCGGGTTTGCAGCTCCTGCTGCACGCCCGGGACAGGCTGCCCGGGCATGCCGTTGGCGTTAGGCTGCCCCGGGATGATGCCAGCTGCCGTCCCCCAGAACTGCTCGGTGTGCTTCTGCACGTTCCTGGTCTCGCCGGGCGGGACGAACGCGCCCCGCTTCGGCTCCCACTGGCGCCGTTCCATCTGCACGACCCGGCTCCAGGTCAGCCCGGTCACCTGCGCGACGACTTGCCGCTTGCCGAACAACGCCATCGCGTTTCCGTCCCCGAGTAGCCGCGCCACCACTCACGGCTGGAGCAGCAATAGTAAAGGACTCAGGCGGGCGCGAGATAGGTCCTGGCGGCCGCGGTCAGCGCGGCCACCCCGGTGCGGATCGTCGGGTCGATGACAGGAGCGAACAGCGGCGAGTGGTTGGACGGCAGGCCGTCCACGATGACCCTCGCCTCGTCGATCGAGGCGACCCCCGCGAACGGGGCCGGGTCGGAGCCGCCGAGGAACCAGTAGACGCAGGGCACGCCCGCGGCGGTCGCCAGCAGGCCGACGTCCTCGCTGCCGGTCACCGGGCCCGGGTCGAGGGTCAGGCCGACTCCGGCATTGAACCGCTCGGTGAGCCTGGCGCCCGCGTCGGCGTCGTTGACCAGGACCGGGAACGAGACCTCGGTGATGATCTCCGGCTCCCTGGTGGCGCCGGAGGCGGCGGCCTCGGCCCGGACGATGCGGTCGATCGCGGCCCGGGCCTTGTCGTGCACGGCGTCGTTGAAGTGACGCAGCGAGAGCAGCAGTTCGGCCCGGTCGGGGATGATGTTGGCGGCGGTGCCCGCGCGCAGCGCCCCGACCGTGAGGACGGCGGTCTCCGCCGCCGCCAGCTCCCGGGAGACAACGCCCTGCAGGCGCAGCACGGTGGCCGCCGCCATCAGCACCGGGTCCACGGTGGTCTCGGGGCGCGACCCGTGGCCGCCCGCGCCGTGCAGCACCACCCGCAGCGCGTCGGCCCCGGCCATCGCCGGGCCGGCGTGCAGGCCGAGCACCCCGGCGGGCAGCGGCATGACGTGCTGGCCGAGGACGATGACGGGCACCGGGAAGCGCTGGTAGAGGCCGTCGTCGAGCATGGCACGGGCGCCGTTGCCCTGCTCCTCGGCGGGCTGGAACACCAGCAGCAGCGTGCCCTGCCAGGTGTCGCTGGCCGCGGCCAGCTCCGCCGCGGCCCCGAGCAGGCAGGTGACGTGCATGTCGTGACCGCAGGCGTGCATTACCGGCACGTCTTCGCCGACCGCGTTCCGCGCCCGCGCGGCGGACGCGTAGTCAAGGCCGGTCTGCTCGAGAACCGGGAGCGCGTCCATGTCGGCCCGCAGCAGCACGGCCGGCCCTGCCCCGTTGACCAGCTGGCCGACCACGCCGGTGCCGCCGACCCCGGTAGTCACCTGGTAGCCGAGGTCGCGCAGCCGTTCGGCGACGATGCCAGCCGTCCGGTGCTCGGCGAATGCCAGCTCGGGGTGGGTATGCAGGTCGCGGTACAGCTCAGCGAGCTTGTCAAGGTCAGGCACGTCAGCCATGGGGGGATCCTTCCTGCAGCGCGGCGCCGTCGTCCGGCTGCGCGCGATTCTACGGCGGCCCGGCTACTCTCTCTCTCATGAACGCCCAGTCGCCGGCGCCCGCTGGCCGCCCGCTGGTGCCGCTTCCCGTGATGGCGCTGCCTGAATGGCTGGTGCTCGCCCTCCTCAGCCAGCAGCCAGCCCACGGCTTCGCCCTCGCGCAGCTGACGGCGGCCCACGGGGCGCTCGGCCGGGTGTGGCAGATACCGAAGGCAGTGGTCTACCGCGCGATCGGCCGGCTCCTCGATGGCGGGCTCGTCGTCCCCGAGGGCACCGAGCCCGGCTTCGGCCCGCAGCGCACCGTCTACGCCACCACGGAAGACGGCCAGGCGGCGGTCGGCCGCTGGCTGCGCGAGCCCGTTGAGCACGTCCGCGACATCCGCTCGGAGCTGCTGCTCAAGCTGGCCCTGCTCGACCGGGCAGGCGAGGACCCGGCCCCGCTGCTGCGGGCCCAGCGCGAGGTGCTCGAGCCGCTGGTGACCGCGCTCGAGTCGCGCCGGGCCGGCAGCGAGGGCTTCGAAGCGACGATCCTGGCCTGGCGCCGCGCGACGGCCGTGGCCGCGCTGGATTTCGTCGACGCGATCGCGCCCGCCGGGTCACCGCACCCCTAGCCCCGCGTCCGCGCCGTCGCTACCGCGAGACACCCCCGTCGTCCAGAACGGGGGCGGCTTACCCCGGCCTGCGCTCCGCCACCGCGAAGAAGCGGTGCGGCCCGTCGTCGTAGGCGGTCAGGTGCCAGCAACTGGCCGCCGTCGACCGCCGCAGCGGGCCTTCGGCCAGCGGCTCGTCATGGGTGACGGAGTGGCCGTGCCTGGCCGCGAGCGCGGCTCGTCCCGACGGGTGGAACAGCACCAGCAGCCCGCCTGGGCGGGTCACCCGGGCGAGCTCGCGCAGTCCCGCCTCGGTGTCGGGCAGGTGGTTGACGAGACCGGCCGCGAAGATGACGTCGGCCGACTGGTCGGCGAACGGCAGCACCCGGGCGTCGCCGAGTACGCGGACTGCCCTCGCCGCGACGGCGGCCGGGCGGGCTGCCTGCAGCATCTCCGGGGTGATGTCGAGGGCGATGACCGCCCCGGCCGGCCCGACGGCCGCCCGCAGCGGCGGCAGTGCCCGTCCGGTGCCGCAGCCGATATCGATGGCCGTGCCGCCCCGTCTGATGCCCGCCCCGGCCACCGCGGCCCGGTACGCGGGCCCGTCGTCGCCGAACTTGGTGTCCCAGGTCGCGGCCCGGCAGGCGAAGAAGGCCCGGGTCTCGGTCAGGTACCACGGCCCCTGCCCGGCCAGCGGCGCGGCCACCCGCCTGATCACCGGCCACGTGACGTCATGCAGGTCGACGACGACGTGCGCGCGCTCCGCGCGCTCGCGGCCACCGTGCGGCGTCCGCAAGAAGACGGCCAGGTCCCAGGCGGCCCGGGAGTCTGTCGTCACCGCGGCCTCGGCACCGCGGGCCGCCAGCTCTTCCGTCAGCCGGCCGGCGAACAGCTCGGCCTGCCCCGCGGGCCCGTCGACCAGCACGCACCTGATCCCTGACGGCAACAAGGCAGCGAGGCTTCCGAGCATCTGCGCCCAGCGGCGCTCGCTGCCCGGTGTCGTAGCGGGTGTTCCGGCGGCGGGCACGTGGGTAAGCGTAACGCGAACTGCCTTAAAGCGTCACGGGGAGGAACCGTCATGAAGCTCAGCGCGCGTAACCGCATTCCCGCCACGGTCACCGGCGTCACCGCCGGCGAGGCGACCGCCAACATCGAACTCGACGCCAGCGGGTCCCGGCTGGTTGCGTCGATCACCGTGGAGGCGGCCAATGAGCTCAAGCTCGTTCCCGGCGCCCAGGTGACTGCCATCATCAAGGCGTCGGACGTCATTCTCGCCGTCGAAGACTGAGACGCGCGGGCGCGCAGGTCACCGTAGTCATCAGGGCGCCGGGCATCCTCCTCGCCGTCGAAGACTGAGACTCGCGGGCGCGCCGTTGCTCCTTGCCTAGACGACCGAGTCGTTGTCTTATTGTGACTACCTACTCGCCGGGCGCCGGTACGGCTGACCGCGATCCGGCTAGCCGGGATCCTGGCCGAGGCGGGCGTGCCCGACGGCGTGGTGAACATCGTCACCGGCTTCGGCGAGACGGCCGGCGCCGCGCTGGCCGCGCACGCGATGGTCGACAAGGTCGCCTTCACGGG
>DASYAD010000067.1:0-40802 GCA_036501515.1 Trebonia sp.
GGGCATGATCCCTCCCTTCCGCCGGCCGTTCGCTCACCGCCGCTGTACCCGGAAGCCCGCCCGTCGATCCCCGCTAGCCACGCTCCGTGTTAGCCGGCCCCGTGTTAGCCAGCGCCGTGCAGCAGGAAGAGCAGGAGCAGCACGGCAGCCGCGGCGAGCGCCGCGATGACCGCCGAGCGGCTGATGAGCGGCAGTTTCCCGCCCTGCCCGGCCGCGGGCGGCGGTACCGGCCGCGGTGGCGGCCACGTGCGGGCCGGCGGCGCAGCGGCGGCGGCTGGCCCGGCATCCTGGCCCGGGCCCCGGTCCTGGCCAGCGGCCGGGCTCCAGCCCTGGCCCGTGCCCTGGCCGGGGATCGTAGCGCCTGCGGGCACGTCGTCGCGTGCGCCCCACGCCGGCGGCCTCACGACCGATGTCTCGGTCGGCGCCCCCTGGCTGACGGTGGCCGGCCACACCGCCGTCTCGGGCGCGGACGGCGGCGGTGACGCGAACGGCGCGGGCCCGGCGGAAGACCGCGCGAGTGCGTCCCGCAGCGCCGCCGCGAACTCGCCGCACCGCCCGTAGCGGTCGCCAGGCTCCTTCGCCAGCCCGCGCGCGAGCACCGCGTCCGCGGCTGGCGGCAGGCCGCCCCGGTACCTGGCCAGCGGCGGAACCGGGTCGTTGAGGTGCGCGAACAGCGTCGCCATGGTTTCCTGACGGTGGAACGGCAGATCGCCCGCCAGCAGCGCGAACGCCATGCAGGCGAGGGAGTACTGGTCGGCCCGCCCGTCCATGGGCAGGCCCCTGATCTGCTCGGGCGCGCTGTAGTCGGGCGTCCCGAGGAAGGTCCCTGTCGCGGTGAGCCCCGAGACTGCCCTCGCCGGCTTGCTCAGCCCGAAGTCCGACAGGTACGCGTGCTCGCCACGGCCCGGCAGCGCGTCCACCAGCACGTTGCCCGGTTTGACGTCCCGGTGCACCAGCCCCGCCACGTGGGCGGCGTCGAGGGCCGCGGCGACCTGCTCGATGAGCGCCGCCGCCCGGCCCGGCTCGAGCGTCCCGCCGGCCCGCCGCAGCACGTCGGCCAGGTCGCCGCCCGCGACGAACTTCGTCGCGATGTACAGCACGCCCTCGACTTCGCCGGCCCCGTAGACCGGGATGATGTGCGCTTCCTCGACCGACGCCACCGCCCGCGACTCGCGCAGGAACCGGGTGCGGAACTCCTGGTCGGCGGCGAGGGCGGGGGACAGGATCTTCAGCGCGGCCAGCCGCCCGAGCACGCCGTCGCGGGCGCGGAAGACCACGGCCATCCCGCCGGCCCCGACCTGCTCCTCGATCACGTACCCGGCCAGCGCACTGCCCGGCACCAGCCTGGCCATCAATGCGTACTGCTGCGCGCTGAACTCGCTGCTCACCCAGGCCTCCTCCGGGCGCCGCCTGATCCGCGGGCCCGCCGGGGATATTGTGACACCAAACAGGCGCCGGCGACGGCCTAGTGCCCGCATCCTGGCGGTCCGCACGCACCGGGAAAGGCTGGTCCCACGTGGCCGTACCCTCAGAACCGCAGCCAGGCCAAGACCAGGCCCCTGGCACGTCCGCCGGGCCGCTCGCCGGGCTGCGGGTCCTTGAGGTC
Source organism: Trebonia sp. (assembly GCA_036501515.1). Lineage (GTDB taxonomy): Bacteria > Actinomycetota > Actinomycetes > Streptosporangiales > Streptosporangiaceae > Trebonia. The sequence continues at coordinate 1,607 of DASYAD010000067.1, forward strand.
TCGTCGTTCGTCGCGGCCCCCCTCGGGGGGATGACGCTCGCGCAGCTCGGGGCCGACGTGATCCGCGTCGACCCGCCAGGCGGCGCCGCCGACACCCGGCGCTGGCCGCTGACCGCGGCGGGGGTGAGCCTGTACTGGGCGGGGCTGAACAAGGGCAAGCGCTCGATCATGGTCGACATGCGCGCTCCCGCGGGCCGTCAGGTGATCTACGACCTGCTCGCGGCCTGCCCCGCGGGCAGCGCCGTCGTGCTCACCAACTCACCCTGGCACGACTGGCTGTCCTACGAGTCGCTCGCGCGGTATCGCGGCGACCTGATCCATGTCCAGATCGAGGGTTACAGCGACGGCTCGCCCGCGGTCGATTACACGGTCAACGCCGAAACCGGCTTTCCGCTGGTCACCGGGCCAGCTGGGCATGCCGACCCGGTCAACCACGTGCTCCCGGCGTGGGACATCGCCTGCGGCCTGTACGCCGCGCTCGGCGTCAGCGCGGCCGCCAGGCGGCGTGAGGTCACCGGCGCGGGCGGCGCGGTGCGGATCGCGCTGGCCGACGTCGCCCTGGCCATGGCGGGCAACCTCGGCTTCCTGGCCGAGGCGCAGGTCAACGGCGTCGACCGGGAGCGCTCAGGCAACTACCTGTACGGCGGGTTCGGCCGCGACTTCGGCTGCGCCGACGGCGGCCGGCTGATGGTGGTGGCGCTCACCGGCCGGCAGTGGCGGGATCTGGTGACGCTGACCGGCACGGCCGCCCCGGTGACCGCGCTCGAGGGCGCGCTCGGGGCGGACTTCGCCGACGAGGGTGACCGCTTCGAGTACCGCGAGGTGCTGGCCGGGCTCTTCCAGCACTGGTTCGCGGCGCGGACCCGGGCCGAGGCGGCCGCCGCACTGGCGCGGACGTCGCTGCTGTGGGCGCCGTACCGGAGCTTCACCGAGACGGTCGCCTCCCTGCTGACGCCCGACGGCAGCCGTCCGCTCATGTCGGAGATCGACCAGCCGGGCGTGGGTAAGTACCTCGCGCCCGGGCTTCCGCTGGTCTTCGCGGGCCGGGACTCGCCGGCCCGGCCGGCGCCGTACCTCGGCCAGCACACCCGCTCGGTGCTCGCCGGGGACCTGGGCCTGCCCGAGGCCGAGATCGACGCTCTCTGCGCCGCCGGCGCCGTGCTCGCCGCCGCCCCTGACGAGCAGCGATGAGCACGGACTGGCGTTTCAGCCGGTCATGTTGAAGGCGGCGATCACCTTGGCGGGCCGCAGCCTGACGACCAGCTCGCCGGGGACGCCGTTGCGCTTCCCGAACTCCTCGCCGCGCTCCTCGCCCATATACCTGGCACCGATCGCGGTGGCCGTGCGGACCAGTTCCCCGAGGTCCTCAGACAGCTCGACGCTGCCCTGCACCTGGACGAAGCCGTACGGCGGCTCCTCCAGGTCCACGCACAGCGCGGCCCGCGGGTCACGGGCGAGCGCCCGCCCCTTGGCGGTGTCCGCGCCGGTGTTGAAGACGACGCAGCCGTCCTCGACAACGAACCAGACCGGGGTTACCAGCGGCCTGCCGTCGGCGGTCGTCCAGGCCAGCTTGCCGGTTCTGGTGCCTTCGCTGAGGAAGGCGCTTACCTCGGGATCGGTAATCGACGTCACCCCGCTCATCCTAGCGATCGCGGGCACGCCCGGAGCTGAACTGGCCGCCGGGGAACAGCGCGCCGTACCCCTTGGGGGTGGCGTAGAAGCCCACCTGGGCGGCGGCGTCACGGCGGGCGGCGGACGGGTCGGTGTCCGCCGCGGCGACGATCTGCGTCGTCATCGTCAGCGCGGCCACGTCGCGGCCGGCCCGGGCGGCACCCTTGGCGAGCAGCGGGCGGGCGATGTCGCGCAGGTAGGCGGCCGAGGCGATGGTGTGCCCGACGAACCCGTCCGCGCACTCGCCCGCCGCGGCGACCATGTGCTCGCCCACACCCGCCGCGAGGACTGGCATGCGGTCAGGCAGCGCGGTGCGGTCGTAGTGCGCCATCGCGACCCGGTCGAACCGGCCGTCGTAGCTGAACGGGCCGAATCGTCCACAGCGAGTGAACGCCCGCCCGGTCGGCCGCCTTGACGATCTTCAGCGCCTCGGCCGGGTTCTCGTCCATGACGACAAGACCAACCTGCATCACGCGGCTCCCGACGGCTGTCCGGACAGGGGCTGCGCGGCCGGGCTCTGGGCGGCCGGGCCCTGCTGGGACGGGCTCTCGGCGGCCGGGGTCTGGGGGGACGGGGGTTGTGCGGACGGGAAACGGGGCGGTCGCTTCTCGCGCAGCGCGGTGTAGCCCTCCACCACGTCAGGGCCGAGGAAGGTGAGCATCTCGTAGGCGGCGGACTGGTCGAACGTGGGCCCGGCGGCGCGCAGCCAGTTGTTCAGGCTCCGCTTGGTCAGCCTGATCGCCTGCTGCGAGCCGGTGGCCAGCAGGTCCGCGACCCGCAGGGCCTCGTCGAGCACCTGGTCGCGGGGCACGGACTTGGCGACCATGCCGATCCGCTCGGCCTCCGCGCCAGTGATCATCTCGCCGGTGAGCAGGTAATAGCGGGCTTTGGCCATGCCCGCGAGCAGCGGCCAGATGATCGCGGCGTGGTCGCCGGCGGCCACGCCGAGCCGCACGTGTCCGTCGCCGATCCGCGCGTCCTCGGCGGCGATCGCGATGTCGGCCAGCAGTGCCGCGACCGCGCCGGCGCCGACCGCGGGCCCGTTGACGGCCGACACGATCGGCTTGGCGCAGTTGATCATGTTGTAGACGAGGTCGCTCATCTCGGTCAGCATGTGCGAGACGCGGTCATAGTCGCCGGCCATCCGCTCGACCATGGCCAGGTCGCCTCCGGCCGAGAAGGCCCGGCCAGCCCCGGTGATGACCGCGACCCTGGTGTCCGGGTCGGCCGATACGTCGTTCCAGACCCGGGCGAGCTCGCCGTGCATCTCCTCGTCGGCCGCGTTGTACTTCTCTGGCCGGTTGAGCGTGATGAGCAGGACGCCGTGCTCGCGGCGGGTGAACGTCAGCTGCTGGTAGCCGTCAAGGCTCACGTGGTTCCTCTCGTCAGTGGTCGGCGCGTTGACCGTTCCCGCCGGGTCGGCGTGCCAGGTCAGCCTGCCGGGTCAGCGGGCCGGGCCCGCGCGCCGGGTCAGAAGGCGGAGATGCCGGTTTCCGCCCGGCCGATGAGCAGTTTCTGGATTTGCGAGGTGCCCTCGTAGAGGGTCATCACCCGGGCGTCGCGCATCAGCTTCTGCACCGGGTACTCGTCGATGTAGCCGTAGCCGCCGAACACCTGGATCGCCAGGTTGGCCGCCTTGACCGCGCCTTCGGAGGCGAACAGCTTGGCCTTGGAGGCGGCCACGGAGAAGGGGTCGCCGTGCTGCACCAGGTCGGCCGCGCGCCAGGTGAGCAGCCGGGCCGCGTCGGCGTCGACCGAGATCTCCGCGATCATGTCCTGAACCAGCTGGTACGACGCGATCGGCCGGCCGAACTGGCGGCGTTCGGTCGCGTAACCGACCGCGGCCTCAAGGCAGGCCTGGATAATCCCGGTGCACCCGGCGGCGACCGAGATCCGTCCCTTGTCCAGTGACTCCATCGCGTACCTGAAGCCCTTGCCCTCCTCGCCGAGCAGGGCCGACGCGGGCACCCGGACGTCGTCGAAGGAGAGCTCGGCGGTGGCCTGCCCGCGCAGGCCGAGCTTGCCGTGGATCAGCGTCCGGGAGAAGCCGGGCATGTCCGTCGGCACGAGGAAGGCGGAGATTCCGCGCGCGCCGTCCTGGTCGGTGCCGGTGCGCGCGAAGACCAGGGCGACGTCGGCGATGGTGGCGTTGGTGATGAAGATCTTCGATCCGTTGATCACCCAGTCGCCGCCGTCCCGGCGGGCCCGGGTTTTCAGGTGCCCGGGATCGGATCCGTGATCGGGCTCGGTCAGCGCGAAGCAGCCGACCGCGGTCCCGGTCGCGATGCCCGGCAGCCACCGCTGCCGCTGCTCCTCGCTGCCGTGCGCGAGGATCACCTTGCCGACAAGCCCGGCGGACACCGACACGATGCCGCGGACGGCCGAGTCGGCCCGGCCGAGCTCTTCCATCCCGACGCAGTAGGTGATCCAGTCACCGCCGAGACCGCCGTACTCCTCGGGAATCGTGATGCCGAAGAAGCCGATCTCGCCCATCTTCGCCGGGATGGCCGGATCCACCGCCTCGTCCCTGTCCCACTGCTGACGGTGCGGCACTACCTCGGCGTCGAGGAAGTCCCTGGCGGCCTGCTTGAATTCGCGCTGCTCCTCGGTGAGCCGCAGATCCATCTGGGGCCTCCTGTCCTGGTTACCTCACGGACGACGGTACTAGGAGCGGCCCGTCGGGTGAAGCGGCCCAGCGTCTGAGGCCCGGGCTCAGCTCTCCGGCATCCCCTGGGACTCGCCGAACGAGTCAGGGATCGTGGTGTACCCGCCGCCGCTGTACAGCCCGATCTCCGAAGCGAGGTTCGGGTCGCTCAGGCCTTCGCCGGCCTTCAGGTCGGCCAGGATCTGGGTGTAGTTGCCGCGGTTCAGGTACTGCGCGATCGCCTCCACGCCGTCGGCGACGGTCGGGTAGGACTGCAGGAACGTGACCCCGTCCCCGTCGTCCTGGATCGGCACGCCGCCGCAGCAGGGCTGGCTCACGTTGATCGGGTTGTTGGCGCCGACGATGCCGTACCCGGGGCTGCCCGCCTCGTTTTGCATCCAGTAACCGATGGAGACGATGTTCGCACTGGTCAGCGGGGCGCCGAGGGCGGTCAGGATCGCCTCGGACCAGGCCTTCTGGTTCTCGCCGCTCGGCGTCTGGTACTCGGCCGTGGGCTGCGGCGTGAGCAGGTCAGACGAGGACTGCTGGGTCGCGGGGGTGGTGCTCGGCGCCATCGTCGGGGTCACCGAGGCCTTGGGGGTCGCCGAGTGAGTCGGCTTAGCCGAGGCCTTGGGCTTGTGGGTCGGCGTAGCCGGGACGGACGCGATCGCATAGGTGACGGAGCTGGCACTCGGCTCGGCCACCGCGGCCGCCGAGCCCAGCGTCGCGGCCTTGGGCGACCGGGCGACGGCGCTGTCGGACAGCGGGGTTTTCACCGCGCCGGTGCCGACCACGATCCCCGCGGCGATCAGCGCCGCGGTGAAGCCGGCGGTCAGCGTCAGCCGGGACGATACCGGGAGGTGCCGCCGGGCCCGGTGGTGGCCGTGGGAGGCATGCGGCCGGTCCGAGTCCGGCCGTTGATCGAGCATGGGCTCCAAACTGCACTCTCCCCCGTGAACCGTCCATCGGTAACGGTTTCGCATACTAACGGAAATGTGCCACGCCCGAATATGGAATCTGCATTACTTCAATTATCCGCCCTAATGTCCGTATTCGCAGGTCACCCGCGGTCAGAAGGGTGCCACGGAGCCGGATCAGACGGCGGCGCGGCGGACGGTCAGATACCCGCCGGCCAGCAGGACGCACGCCAGCGCGGCCAGCACTCCGGTCAGCCCGGCGGCCGACAGCGCGGTGAAGAACCGTCCCGTGCCGGACCAGGCGTGGCCCCAGGTGACCAGCCAGATCGCCGCGACCGCGACGGTGACCTGAGCGGCGCCGAAGGTCATCGTTCCCGCCACGTTCCACCGCCGGTGGACCACCCCGATCCACATCCCGTAGGTGAACAGCAGGGCAAGCGCCACTGTCGACGTCAGCCAGGTGAGATACCAGGGCCCGTCGAGGATGTAAGGCACCTGGAAGATATGCGCGGACACCCCCCACCCGCCGGTAGCCCGCTCGATGGCCTGCAGCAGGGTGATGGTCAGCCCGTAGGCGACCGCGAGGACGCCGCCGGTCAGGGCGGTGCCCAGGTAGTAGGAGCGGCGGCTGACGCCGAGGGTGAGCGCGAACGGCAGCGACCTGGCGACGCTGGTAATTCCCACGGAGAGGAACACCGCGAAGATCGAGCCCAGCCCGCCGGCGTCGCGGCCGGAAACGTCGGTGACCTGAACGGTCCCGTGAGCGGTGAGCGCGTCGTGGTGGCCGGCCGGTATCAGCGCGAAGATGACCAGGTCGACGCAGAAGCCGAAGGCCAGCCAGGCCCAGGGCATGACGAGGAAGTTGCCCCGCTGGATCAGGTGGTACCTGGCGACGTTGAGGTGCGTGCTCACGCGTTTGTCCTTACCGGCGGGCCCGCCACAGTGCTGGCGAGCGGGAAGCGGTCGCTGGCGCGGACCAGCAGTTCCTGGAGGGTCAGCGGCGCGAGAACCAGGTGCCTGGCGGCTCCCGCGTCCCGGTCCGCCTCGCCGAGCGCGCCGACGACGACCGCGGACGCCTGCGAGCCCAGCCGGCGCCGCTCCCAGACGGTGCGCCCGGCCGTGAACTCGTCGACGGCCAGGACCGGGCCGCTCACCCGGGTGGCGACACCGCGCAGGTCGTCGGTCACCGCGTCGAGCAGCACCCGGCCCCGGTCCATCGCCACCACGCGCTCGAACAGCCCGGCCGCCTCGTCGATCAGGTGGGTCGACAGCAGCACCGTGCGCGGGTGCTCGACGTAGTCGACCAGCAGGCGGTCGTAGAACAGCTGGCGGGCGACCGCGTCCAGGCCCGCGTACGGTTCGTCGAGCATCGTCAGCTCCGACCTGGAGGCGAGGCCGATGACGATGCCAAGTGCCGAGCGCATGCCGCGCGACAGCTTCTTGACCGCCCGCCCCGCGGGCAGGTCGAAGTCCGCCTGCAGGGTCTCCGCGAGCTCGGCGCTCCAGTTCGGGTAGAACCAGGAGGCCGCCCGCACCGCCTGGCCGACCTTGATGTCGGGATAGACCTGGTCCTCGCGGATGAACGCCACCCGGCGCAGCACCTCGTCGTTTTCCAGCGGGGCGGCGCCGAACACCCGGACGGTGCCTTCCGGTGCCAGCTCCTGCCCGGCGATGATGCGCAGCAGCGTGGTCTTGCCCGCGCCGTTGCGGCCGAGCAGGCCGACGATCGATCCCGCCGCGATCTCCAGGCTGACCTGGTCCAGCGCCCGGTGGCCGCGGTAGTGCCTGGTCAGCCCCGTCACCGAGATAGCCGGCGTCATCGCTTCGCGCCTTCCGCGAGATCGCCGTCCGCGCGGTTGCTGTCCGGGCGGTCGCCGGCGTCCCGCTCCCGGCCGGCCGCCTGGATCATCTCGACCAGTTCGCCCGTGCCGATGCCGAGCCGGCCCGCTTCGGTCAGCGCGGGGGCCACGAACCGCTCGGCGAACTGCCTGCGCCGGTCGCGCAGCAGCCGCTGGCGGGCGCCCGCGGCGACGAACATGCCGATGCCGCGGCGCTTCTCGAGCAGCCCGTCGTCGGCCAGCAGGTTGATGCCCTTGGCGGCCGTGGCCGGATTGATCCGGTAGTAGCCCGCCAGCTCGTTCGTCGACGGCACCCGCTCACCCTCGGCCAGCCCCCCGTCCGCGATCTCCGCGGCGAGGTGCTCGGCGACCTGGGCGAACAGCGCGGTGCCATCGTCAAGGCCCGCCATTTCCCGCATGTGACGCGCTCCTTCGGTTCGTTTACTGGTTCATTACTTAAGTAATGTACCGATGAACTGGGGCAGCGGTCAAGGCGCGTTCCTGCTAACCGGAGCCGCGCGGCCCCGGGTGGCGGGTCTGCGCGACCAGGACGGCGGTGGCCCGTTCCAGGAGGTCGCACAGCGCTGACCGCTCGGCCGGGGTGAACGCGCCGGCGAAGGCGCGCTCGATCACCTGGACCTCCGCGTAGGCCCGGTCAAGCAGTTCCCTGCCCTCCGGCGTCAGGACGGCGATCATGACCTTGCCGTGCACTGGTGACGGCGAGCGCGCGATCAGCCGCTTGCCCTCAAGTCCGCTGAGTACGGTCGCCATGGTCTGCTGGGTGACGCCCGCCGCCCGGGCCAGCTGGGCGCCCGACATGCCGCCTTCCCTGGAAGCGGCCAGCAGCACGGTGTACTGCGTCATCGTGAGCCCGTAGCCGCGCAGCACCGCCTCGTGGTGGCCCATCAGCGCCTGCTCAGCCCGGCGGATCCGGGTGCAGAGGTATTCCTCGGCCGGGACGTCCGCGTTCTCGTCGCTCATCTTCTCAGCTACGGCCGGGCAGCGCTGTCCTGTGCGCAAGTGGTGATTCAGGCCACCCACCTCGACTCCAGGACCGTTGACCTGCCTCCGCACGATCCGCGCACGCCGCGTCGCTGGCGTATCCGGGTGGAGGACATGAAGCGGATCCTCGACCAGCTCGACGCGCTGGCCGCCGCCGTTCCCGGTCTCGGCGGCCGCCTCGACCAGAGCCGCGTCGCCGCGACCGGGCACTCCTTCGGCGGCCAGACCGCGGGCAACCTGCTGGGCCTGCGGGTGCTCGATCCGGTGAGCAAGACCGAAGAGGATCTTTCCGACCCGCGCGTCCGGGCAGGCGTGCTGCTGGCCGCCGCCGGCCGCGGCGGTGCCGACCTGACGCCCTTCGCGGCCGAGCATTTTCCGTTCATGAACCCCAGCTTCGACCACATGACCACGCCCGCTCTGGTGGTCGCCGGGGACAAGGACGACTCGCCGCTGTAGGTCAGGGGTGCGGAGTGGCTGACCGACCCGTACTTCGGCAGCCCCGGTGCAAAGAGCCTGCTCACCGTGACCGGCGGGGAACACTCCCTGAGCGGGATCGCCGGCTACGAGGTCAGCGAGACAACCGATGAGAACCCCGGCCGGGTTGCCCTGATTCAGCACGTCACCGGGGCCTGCCTGCGCCACGCGCTCGGCGTCGAGGCGCACAGCTGGTACGGCGCTGGCAGCGGATGCCGCCGGTGCGGGCGAGGCTCCAATCGAAGTGAGGTCGAGGCGGAAACTGGCTGGCCAGTCAGAATATCTTGGAAAGTTTTCGTGCCCTGGTACATACGAAGTACCATATAGATGAAAATTTCCATAACAGCTATCTCATCAGCAGCATCGGACACTGCGGAGCCAGCCGGAAGCACGACCCCGGAACCGCGCCCTCCGGAAGCGTGTCCCATCAGGAAGCGCGCCCACCGGAGGCACGCCGTCCCGCGCTCCAGCGCGAGCGTGCGGCTCCCGGGCTGCGCTGCGGTGAGCCGGCCGCGGGCAACGACGCCCTACCGCGCCGGAAGGCACTCTCTCAGTACCCGCGCCAGCTCGAGGCCGCGGGCGTCGGCGCCGCCGGGGAACGACATGCGGCGCGGGATCCAGGCGTAGGCGATGCCGTGCCACGGGTCGGCGATGCCGATCGAGCCGCCTGCCCCGTCGTGGCCGAACGCCTGGTGGCTGCCGAACGGAGCCCCCTCATGGGCCTTCTGGAACACGATCCCGAAGCGGGTCGGCGCACGCAGCACCAGGTCCTCGCCGACGGTCTGGATCTGGCTGACCTGGGCGATGGTGGCCTCGGTGAGCAGCGGAGGGAACCCGTCGACCTCGCCGGCGCACATCGCGTACAGCAGGGCCAGCCCCCGCGCGGACCCCACGCCGGCGCCGGCCGCCTGCCCGGACGCGCGGAATGCGCGCCTGTTCGGCAGCGGTTCACCGCCGCGTCCCACCGCCATGCTGAACGTCATGCCGGTGAGGCTGTCGGGGCTCGTCCAGGGGCTGCCAGGCGGGGGCTCCTCGGCGGGCGGGAACTGCGGCCGCAGCATCTTGACCCGGCCGTCGACGTCCTCCGGGGTGCTGATGAAGAAGTCGATGCCGCGCGGGTCGCCGACCTCTTTCCTGAAGAACTCGGCGACCGGCGCGCCGGCGATACGGCGGACAAGTTCGTCCATGATCGTGCCGATCGTCAGCCCGTGGTACCCGTGGGCCTTGCCTGGCCGCCAGTGCGGTACCTGCGCGGCCAGCCGGGCGGCGACGTAGTCGTGGTCGATGAGCTGGTCGAGGGTGAGCTGTGGCTCGACTCCGGGGATGCCCGCCTGGTGCGACAGCGCGACCCGCACGGTGACGTCGCCCTTGCCGCCGCCTGCGAACTCCGGCCAGTACCGGCTGACCGGGGCATCCAGGTCGAGCGCGCCCCGCTGGAACAGCAGCGCGACGCAGACCGCGGACGCGCCCTTGGTGCTTGAGAAGACGCCCTGCAGGTCATCGGGCGCCACGTCAGGGCCGCCGTACAGGTCGGCCACGCGCTTACCGTCCAGGTAGGCGCAGAACTGCCCGGCTGCGTCGGCTTCGCTGGCAAGCAGCCGGCTGAACTCCGCCGCGACCGGCTCGAAGCCAGCCGCGGTGCTGCCCTCGGCTCTGCTGTCCGTCACCGGGGCGCCGGGCTGTCTGTCACGGATCCAGATGTCGGGTGGCTGTCGGTCACCAGCGGCCTCGCTTTCGCTCGCGCGCGCCGCGTCGGCGCGGCGCACCTCACGATCGTCGCCGGAATTCGGACGGCTGGCTAGCGGTACCGTCCTCGCCGGGGCGGTTACGCCGCACCCGGTTTCACCCGCTGGGGGTCGTTCGCGCGGTACGTCGCGCTGCCTGCCGCCGACGCCGCCCAGGGCATCCCCGCCCGGGTGCACGAGATCACCGGCGGCGGCGCGCATGTGTCCGTCGACGCCGTCGGCAGCGAGCAGGCCTGCGCGGACGCGATCCTGTCGCTGCGCCGCCGCGGCCGCCACGTCCAGGCCGGGCTGCTGCCGCGTCGTCGGCCTCGACCAGGCGGCGGCCCTGCTGCCCGGTTTCGACCAGGCCGGCCCGGCTGGCCTGACGATCATCGATCTCGGCCTCCACCTGCCCGTTTGATAAATTTGACGACGGGACGGCAACTTCGGGGGAGGGGCCGCCATGGCAAGGGCCGGGGGAGCGTATGTGGTCAGGGACGATGACAGCGCGGGCTTGGAGCCGGGAAACGTGGACAAGCTTTACCCGTACACACTCAAGGGGCTGACCGACGCCCTGGAAGACGCGCGGTTCCGCAGCTTCGCCGGGCCGCCGCAGGTCGTGCTCGTCATGGGGGAAACCGGCATGCGGGTCATCCGCCGGTACGAGCACGGCCGGGAGACCACGGCGGGGAACGCGGCGGGATTAACCGTGCCGCCGAGACCCGCGCCGCCGAGACCCACCGCCGCGTCCCGCACCGCCGCGAGGGCCGCTCGCACCAACCCCTTTTCCGCGGCGCCGGGAAGAGTGATGATGCCATCATGCTGACAGGCAGGCGCGGGCATGTCTGAGATCGTGATCGACCCGGAGGTTCCCGCCACGGCGCGGCGGGAGCTCAGGCAGACCCCGCTGAGCGCCCTGGCGGGCTTCAACGATCCGCCGGCCGGGCCGCGCACGCCGAACCCGCCTGGCCGCGGTATCGCGGCCTGCGGCGCCCTGGCGGTGGCGGCCGTCCTGCTCTGCGCCGGCCTGCCGGCCGCGGGGCCGTTCTCGGCCGACCTGGTGTTCCTGGCCGTGCTGCTCGTCTTGCCGGTGGCCGTCGTGGGCACTGCCTGCCTGGTGCAAAAGGTGGCCGGCGGCCCTTCGGCGGCGACGCTCTACCGCCGCCGGTACGTCGTTCCCGTGCTCGACCTGCACGGCGGCGAGCTGACCAGGTGGCGCCGGGCGGCGAAGGCCGCGAGCACGATCGAGGCGTCGGAAGCGGTGCGCCTCGGGCTAGTCGACTCGGCCGAGATCGCCACCGCCCTGCCGTACCACCTGTGGGACATCGCCGAACGCCTGGCGCTGCTGTCGGGCCCCGAGCGGCGGCAGGCGCAGATCCTGCGCGACCTGGACGTCAGCGACCCCGACGTCCAGCTGGTCCTCGAGCCCCAGCTGCGGGTGCAGGAGCGCACGGTGGCGGATATCGAGCGGCGCATCGCCCGGCTGGAGGAATTCGCCCGCCTCGCGCAGCGCGCGGACAACGACCGCGCCAGACGCCGCGCGGTCGACGAACTCGCCAAGCTCAACCCGGACTACGAGGAACTGGTCGTCCGCCTGGACGACCCCGACCCCGGCCGCGACCACCCCGCCCGGCTGGAGCCGGGGGAGTAGGACGCGCAGCCACGCCCCCGTTCGGGATCAGCGGGTTGTCGAACTGACGAATGACCGCGTCAGCGAAAACGAATGGCGGCCGGCCAGCCCCCGCGGGCCGGCCGGCCGCCATCGCGGCTAGCCGAGGATCAGATGTCGAACCGGTCCGCGTTCATGACCTTGGTCCACGCGGCGGCGAAGTCCCTGGCGAACTTCTCCTTCGCGTCGTCGCCCGCGTACACCTCGGCGACGGCCCGCAGCTCGGAGTTCGACCCGAAGATCAGGTCGACCCGGCTGCCGGTCCACTTGACGGCGCCGTCGGCGGTGCGCCCCTCGAACGTGGTGGCGTCTTCCGTCACCGGCGTCCAGGTGGTGTCGTAGTCGAGCAGGTTGACGAAGAAGTCGTTCGTCAGCGTCCCCGGCGCGTCGGTGAACACGCCGAGCTTCGACCCGTCGTAGTTGGCGCCGAGCACCCGCAGCCCGCCGAGCAGCACCGCGGTTTCCGGCGTGGTCAGCGTGAGCAGGTTGGCCTTGTCGATCAGCAGGTACTCAGCCGGGAGGGTCTGGCCCTTGCCGACGTAGTTGCGGAACCCGTCGGCCTTCGGCTCGAGGTGAGCGAAGGACTCCGTGTCGGTCTGCTCGGCCGACGCGTCGGTGCGGCCCGGCGTGAACGGCACCTCGACGGTGAAGCCGGCGTCAGCCGCCGCCTTCTCCACGCCCGCGCTGCCGGCCAGCACGATCAGGTCGGCCAGCGAGATCTTCTTGCCGCCGCCAGCGGACCCGTTGTACGAGTCCCTGATGCCTTCCAGCGTGCGCAGCACGGACGCGAGCTGGTCGGGGTTGTTGACCTCCCAGCCCGTCTGCGGCTCGAGGCGGATCCGCCCGCCGTTGGCGCCGCCGCGCTTGTCGCTGCCGCGGAACGTCGAAGCCGACGCCCATGCGGTGGAGACCAGCTGCGAGACCGTCAGGCCGGAGGCGAGGATCTCCCGCTTGAGCCCGGCCGCGTCGTCGGCGCTGACCAGTTCGTGGTCGACCGCGGGGACCGGGTCCTGCCAGATCAGTTCCTCGGACGGGACCTCGGGGCCGAGGTAGCGGCCGACCGGGCCCATGTCACGGTGGGTCAGCTTGTACCAGGCACGGGCGAACGCGTCCGCGAACGCCGCCTGGTCGTCCTTGAACCGGCGGGAAATCGGCTCGTAGATCGGGTCGAAGCGCAGCGCCAGGTCGGAGGTGAGCATGCGCGGCTCGCGCTTGCCGTCACCGAACGCGTCGGGCACCAAGTCCGCGCCCGCGCCGCCCTTGGGCCGCCACTGGTTGGCGTTTGACGGGGACTTGAACAGCTCCCACTCGTAGGCGAAAAGGATGTGGAAGAACTCGTTGTCCCAGCGGGTCGGGTGGTAGGTCCAGGTGACCTCGAGCCCGCTGGTGATCGCGTCCTGGCCGACGCCGGTGTTGAAGTCCGACTTCCAGCCGAAGCCCTGCTGCTCGATCGGCGCGGCCTCGGGGTCGGGGCCGACGTGCTCGTCGGAGTTGCCCGCGCCGTGGGTCTTGCCGAACGTGTGGCCGCCCGCGATCAGCGCGACGGTCTCCTCGTCGTTCATCGCCATCCGGCCGAACGTCTCGCGGATGTCGCGGGCTGAGGCCAGCGGGTCCGGGTTGCCGTTGGGGCCCTCGGGGTTGACGTAGATGAGGCCCATCTGCACCGCGCCCAGGGGCTCGGCCAGCTCACGGTCGCCGCTGTAGCGCTGGTCGTCGAGCCAGACCTCTTCCGGGCCCCAGTAGACGTCCGCCTCGGCTTCCCAGGTGTCCACCCGGCCGCCGCCGAAGCCGAACGTCTTGAAGCCCATGCTCTCGAGCGCGACGTTGCCGGTGAGCACGATCAGGTCGGCCCAGGAGATCTTCTTGCCGTACTTCTTCTTCACCGGCCACAGCAGGCGGCGGGCTTTGTCCAGGCTGACGTTGTCCGGCCAGCTGTTCAGCGGGGCGAAGCGCTGCTGCCCGGCGCCGGCGCCGCCGCGGCCGTCACTGACGCGGTAGGTGCCCGCGCTGTGCCAGGCCATCCGGATCATCAGGCCGCCGTAGTTGCCGAAGTCGGCCGGCCACCAGTCCTTGGAGTCGGTCAGCACGGCCGCGATATCGGCCTTGACCGCCGCCAGGTCGAGCGAGCTGAACTCAGCCGCGTAGTCGAAGCCGGCGTCGTTCGGGTCGATCTGGGGCGCGTTCTTGTTGAGGATCTTCAGGTTGAGCCGGTTCGGCCACCACTGGCTGTTGGCATCGCCCCGGGTGGGGTCCACCCGCCCGTGGACGACCGGGCAGCCGCCCTCCGCGCTCGCGCCGCCGGTCCTTTCCGCGGCCTCGGCCTCGTTCTCGTCGGTGGTTACCGGGTCGTGGTCCTTCATCTCAGCCATTGAGAAATCCTTCCGGCTACTCGGATGTGCTCAGGAATTTGCTGCTGATTTCAAGCGGGCGGGGCGCTGGCGGCGGAACAGTCGGCGCACAGCCCCCAGTAGATCACTTCGGCCTCATCGACGATGAAGCCGCTGTCGTCCGACGGTGTCAGGCAGGGCGCCTGGCCTGTCGCGCAGTCGACATCGGCCACCGTGCCGCAGGACCGGCAGACGAGGTGGTGGTGATTGTCCGCCACCCGCCCCTCGAACCGGGGCGTGCCGCCCGCTGGCTCGATGCGGCGCACCAGGCCCGCCGCGGTCAGCGCGTGCAGTGCCTCGTACACCGCCTGCAGTGAGACGTGGCCCACGCGCTGGCGCACGCCGGCCGCGACCGCCTCGACCCCGAGGTGGTCGCCTTCTCTGACGGTCTCGAGCATCGCGACACGGACGGCCGTTACCCGCAGGCCGGCCCCGCGCAGCTCGGCGGCGGTAGTCGGAGTGTGGGACGCGGTCATGGTGTCCAACCTACTCCGCTAAAGGCGAAGAGTTCAAGTAAACGAATAGCTAAGGTTTGGTGTCGCGCAGACGCGGGGCTGCCGGTGCTCAGGGGTAGGGCGCGGGCTTCTGGGAAAACTGGCATACTGAGAGTCACCAATCAATTACTGACTGATAAGTCGGTAGTCGGTAGTCGGTATTCGGTAGTCGGCCGCTGGCGGGGGCCCGGGGCGGCGTGTCCGAGAGAGCGAGTATCAGCATGGGGGCAGCGCAGCTGCGCGTTCTGCTACACCGCGGCGGTTCCGCCGTCGCCGCCGCGGCCGGGGCGGCGGCCCTGACGGCCCTGGCGGCCGGCTGCGGCAGCGCCGAAGCGGCCGGGCCCGCGGCGGCGGCCGTGGGCGCGCCGGCCGTGGGCGCGGCGGGGGCCGTGGTGTCGCCGACGGCGACGCCGGCCGGGCAGGCCACGCCCACCGTGATCCCGACGCCGGCGCCGGTACTCGGCCCGCTGAAGCTGGGCACGTTCCCGGCGACCGAGGACGGCATCTACGCGCTGAAAGTCTGCGAGCAGTGGGCGGGGCTGCGCGGCGACTACGTGGCCCGCCTGCGCCAGGACTCGCCGTTCCAGCTCGAGGTGTGGTTCTCGTCGTCCCCGCAGTGGATAGCCGCGTTCAACGCCAACAGCCCGATCAAGGCCGACCCGCATTACCTGTACATCAGCACCGCGTTCGGCCTGGTCAGCGACGCGGCGGCGGCCAGCGTCAGCAACGCGGAGCTGCTCGATCAAGCGTGCGCCGCCGCCGACTAAAGGCCAGCAAAGCCCTGCGCGGAACGGGCGCTTGCTCATCGTTGTCCCCCGCGGCTGCGCCAGCGGGCCGGGCGGGCTTGGGCTGGGTATCTCCCTCCCGTAACGTTGTCTCACTGACCCTTTCGCAGCGACCCGGGAGCAGGCATGACGCAGACTCCGCCCTATCAGGTAACCGACCCCGCCACCGGGGAGGTGACTGAGACCTTCGATTTCGCCACGGACGCCGAAGTCGAAGGCGCGCTCAGCGCGGCGACCGAGGCGTTCACGGAATGGCGGCGACGGCCCGTCGCCGAGCGCGCCGCGATCGTGAAGCGGATCGCCGAGCTGTTCACCGAGCGGTCGGCCGAGCTGGCCGCGCTGATCACCAAGGAGATGGGCAAGCGGCCCGCCGCGGCCGTCGGCGAGGCCGAGTTCTGCACCGACATCTTCGGCTACTACGCCGACAACGGCCCGGCGCTGATCGCCGACAAGCCGTTGCCCGGCCACGACAACGCCCGCATCGAGTACCGCCCCGTCGGCGCGGTCCTCGGCGTGATGCCCTGGAACTACCCGTACTACCAGGTAGCCAGGTTCGCCGCGCCGAACCTCATCGTCGGCAACACGGTCATACTCAAGCACGCGGAGAACTGCCCGACCTCGGCCCTCGCCATCGCGCAGATTATGAAGGACGCCGGCGTCCCCGACGGCGTGTACAACAACCTCTTCGCGACCCACGAGCAGGTCGCGACGATGATCGCCGACCCGCGGCTGCACGGCGTGTCGCTGACCGGGTCCGAGCGGGCCGGCGCGGTGGTCGCCGAGACCGCGGGCCGCAACCTGAAGAAGGTCGTCCTCGAGCTCGGCGGCTCCGACCCGTACATCATCCTGGACACGCCCGACGTCGAGGACGCCGCCAAGACCGCGTGGATCACCCGCATGGAGAACGTCGGCCAGGCCTGCAACTCCAACAAGCGGATGATCGTGATGAACGACATCTACGACGACTTCGTGGCCGCGCTGGTCAAGCGGGCGTCGTCGACGACCCCGCGTCAGCCGGGCGACGACTCGGGGCGCTCCTACAGCCCGATGGTCACCCGCAAGGCGGCCGAGAACCTGCTCGCCCAGGTGCAGGATGCCGTCAGCAAGGGCGCCACGCTGCACGTCGGCGGCACGCTCGGCGAGGGGAAGGGCGCCTACTTCGCGCCGGCCGTGCTGACGGGGGTCACCCCGGAGATGCGCGCTTACCGCGAGGAGCTGTTCGGCCCCGTCGCCGTCGTCTACAACGTCACCAGCGACGACGAGGCGGTCCAGCTCGCCAACGTGGTCGACTTCGGCCTCGGCGGCGCGGTCTGGTCGGCCGACGAGGAGCGGGCGTCGCGCGTCGCCGAGCAGCTCGAAGTCGGCATGGCCAACGTCAACACCCCGGCAGGCGAGGGCGCCGACCTCCCGTTCGGCGGGACCAAGCGCTCCGGCTTCGGCCGCGAGCTCGGCCCCCTCGGCATCGACGAGTTCGTGAACAAGCGCCTCTTCTACGTCGAGAAGTAGCACCGGCAACTCGCTGGAAAGACCGGGTGTCCTTAAGGCCGAATACCGTCATTATGGACACCCGGTCTTGTTTCCGGTTCCGCACGGTCAACCTGCGGGTGGATTCCCGACATCAACCTGCGGGTGGATTTCAGGCGTGCCTGACAGCGGCATGATGAAGTCATGCACGCCGTCATCATCGTCATCGGCATCGGCTGGGTCGTCTTCTGGCTGTACTGGCTGGTGGCCTCGTTCACCGCCAAGTCCAGCCGCGGCCGGTTCGGCGGCGGCTGGGGCGGGTTCGCCTGGACCAGGATCGGGCTGGTGATCCTGGTCGTGTTCCTGCTCCGTAAGCAATTCAGCGGCGGCGGCGACACCGTCGGCCAGTTCGGCCGCAACCCGGTGCTCGGTGGCATCGGTCTGGCCGTGTGGCTCGCGGGCCTCGGCATCGCCGTGTGGGCCAGGCTCTACATCGGCCGCAACTGGGGCATGCCGATGACCCGCAGGGAAAACCCCGAGCTGGTCACCACCGGCCCCTACCGCTACGTGCGGCATCCCATCTACTCCGGCATCATCCTCGGCGTGCTCGGCACCGCCCTGGCGACCACGCTGGCCGGCCTCGTCGTGGTGGCCGTGGTGATCGCCGTCTTCACCTTCGCCGCTACCCGCGAGGAGAAGTTCCTGGCCGGCGAGTTCCCCGACAGCTACCCGGCCTACAAGGCCAGGACGAAGATGCTGATCCCGTTCGTCTTGTAGGTGCTTTCAGCATCCTTCACAATAACGACCCGGGCACCCGCCGCGGATAAGCCAGTTGCCCGGCGCCTGGCGGCTGAGCATGATGGCGGCGTGGGCCGGTAGGCAGCAGCGCACGCGCGAACGATGACGGGTTGAGTCGCCTCCCGTCTTTCTCAGGCGTGCCCCTTTAAGCCCGTACGGCGCGATCAGTGCGGGCTTCCGCCACGTGACCTGGACGAGCGTGTCCGCCACGGAATGTCGGTCTGGGCCCGAGTCGGGCCGGAGGCCGAGCAGCGGGCCGTGCACGGTCTCCGCGATGACCTCGCATCCGGCCGGTGGGCCGAGCGCAACCGTGACCTCGCCGGCCTGGACGCGGCCGGCCTCGGCGACCGCCTGCTGATCGCCTGATCCCGCCGCGGAGGCTGGCCGCGGCGTTGCGGTGACCCGGCCCGAGCGGGGGACGACGGAGGCCGCGAGCTAACCACGCCCGCGGCCTCCGTCGTGCCTGCCTGCTTAGAGGCCCGCTGCCTCGACTGCCTCGCCGAAGATACGCAGCGCCGTCGCGGCCTGCTCCCGGGTGATCACCAGCGGGGGCGACATCCGGATGGAGCTCTCGCCGCACTCGAGCACGAGGAGTCCGCGCTCGAAGGCCCGCGTCTGCACCGTCTCGGCCAGTTCGCCCGAGCGGAACTCGACCCCGATCATCAGCCCGACGCCGCGCACGTCGGTGATCGCCTTCGGGTGCTTGGCCTGGAGTTCGCGCAGCCCGGCGAGCAGCACCTCGCCGACCTCGGTGGCGTTAGAAAGCAGGCCCTCAGACTCGATGACGTCGAGCGTCGCCAGCCCCGCCGCGCACGGCACCGGGGAGCCGCCGTAGGTGGAGCCGTGGGCGCCCGCGCCCCACTTCTCCATCAGCGGCCCGCGGGCCATGAACGCGCCGAGCGGCAGCCCCGACGCGATGCCCTTGGCGCTGATCAGGATGTCGGGCTTGACGCCCGAGTGCTCGACGGCCCACATCTTCCCCGTGCGGCCCATGCCCGACTGCACCTCGTCGGCGACGAGCAGGATGCCGTGGGAGTCGCAGAGCGAGCGCAGCCGGCGGAGCCACTCGGCGGGCGGCACGATGTACCCGCCCTCGCCCTGCACCGGCTCGACGAAGATCGCGGCGACCTCCGACGGCGGCACCTGGTAGCGGAACAGCGTGTTCTCCAGGTAGTCGAACGTCTCCTCCGGGTCGTGCGTGCGCGCCCCGGTGTCCGGGTCGACCTTGCTGTACGCGTACGGCGCGTGCAGCACGCCGGGGACCAGCGGCCCGAAGCCCTGGTGGTACTTCGCCTTGGACGCGGTCAGCGTCATCGCGCCGTACGAGCGGCCGTGGAAGGCGCCGAAGAAGCTGATCACGTACGGCCGCCCGGTCGCGTACCTGGCCAGCTTGAGCGCGCCCTCGACCGCCTCGGCGCCCGAGTTGGTGAGGAACGCCCGCACCGGCCCGTCGATCGGGGCGGTGGCGGCCAGCGCCGCGCACATCTTCGAGTAGATCGGCAGGTAGAAGTCGCTCGCCGAGTAGTGCAGCAGCTCGCCTGCCTGCTCCTGCACGGCGGCGACGACCCGCGGGTGGCAGTGCCCGGTCGAGGTGACCGCGATGCCCGCGTTGCAGTCGAGGAAGAGGTTGCCGTCGGCGTCCTCGACGACCGAGCCGAGTGCGCGCTTCGGCACCAGCGCGTAGGCGCGCGGGAGCGACCCGCTGGTCACCGCCAGGTCGCCGTCGATGATCGCCTGGCCGGCCGGGCCGGGCAGCGGGGTACGCACGTCGGGTACCGGCCGGGCCGGGTCGATCCAGTTCGTCATGAGACCACCGTCCTTGACTGCTCTCGTAGATATTGCTGCACGTAGTAGAGGCCGCCGCCGGCCTTGCCAGCGCCGCCGGAGCCCTTCCAGCCGCCGAACGGCTGCACCCCAGGCCAGGCCCCGGTCGTCGCGCCCGCGGCCCGGTTGACGTAGACGACGCCCGCCTCGATCCCGTCCAGGAAGGTGTCGATCTCGCCCTGGTCGGCGGAGAAGAACCCGGCCGTCAGGCCCAGGTCGGTGTCGTTGGCCAGGGCGAGGGCCTCGTCCAGGTTGTCGTAGGGGGCGACGGCGACGAGCGGCACGAACAGCTCGTCGCGCATGATCCAGTCGTCAAGCGGGAGCCCGGTGACCACGGTCGGCGCGAGGTAGTACCCGTCGGGCAGCGCGCCCGCGCCGCGCAGCACCGATCCGCCCGCGACCACGTCGCCGCCGGTGTTCGCGTGCCCGACCGCCCGCTCGAACCTGGCGACCGCCTCGGCGCTGATCACCGGCCCGAGGAAGGCGTCCCGCGAGGTCGGGTCGCCGACCACGAGCGAGCCGGCCCGTTCGGCCAGCTTGGCGGTGAACGACTCGGCCACCGGCCGCTGCACGTACACCCGCGAGCAGGCCGAGCACTTCTGCCCGGAGAACCCGAACGCGGAGCGGGCCACCCCGGCCGCGGCCACGTCGAGGTCGGCCAGCGCGGAGACGATGGCGGGGTTCTTGCCGCCCATCTCGCAGATGACCGGCTTGGGGTAGGCGGTCGCGAACTGCCGGTAGACCGACATGCCGACTGCGTAGGAACCGGTGAACGTGAGCCCGTTCACGCCCGGGTGGGCGACGAGCGCGGCCCCGGTCTCGTCGCCGCCCGGCAGCAGCTGCAGGACCTCGGGGTCGAGGCCCGCGTCCCTGAAACACTCGTACAGCCGGACCGCGGTGAACGACCCCTGCGGCGACGGCTTCAGCACGACGGTGTTGCCCGCGGCCAGCGCCGCGCCGGCCGGGCCGGCTGCGAGGGCCATCGGGAAGTTGAACGGGCTGATCACGCCCCACACCCCGTACGGCCGCAGCACGCTGACGTTGCGCTCACGCTCGGACAGCGAGCCCATCGGGGCGGTGAACCCGTCGCTGTCCTCGACTTGCTGGCAGTAGTAGCGAATGAGGTCGGCCGATTCCTCGACGTCGCCGAGGGCCTCGAGGCGGTTCTTGCCGACTTCCAGGCTCATCAGCGCGGCCAGCTCGTTGGACCGCTCGCTGATCAGGTCGGCCGCCGCGCGGAGCACCGCGACCCGGTCCTGCCAGGGGGTCCGTGCCCACCGCGGCGCGGCGGCCGCGGCCGCGCGCACCGCGTCCTCGACGTCGGCGGGGGTCGCGGCGTGCACGTGGCACAGCGTCAGGGCCACGTTGCCCGGGCTGGTCAGCGTGAACAGCGGCCCGCTGGTGCGCGGCTTGCCGCTCACGTAGCCGGAGACGGTCGCGCCGAGCCAGCTCGTGGCCAGCCGCAGACCCGCGTCGTAGGCGGCCTGCAGCTGCTCGTTGTCGGCCGACAGGGTGGCGTAGGTTACCCGAAAATGCGTCGACATAGCTGCAAATCTTACTGTGAGAGAGGCAGTAAACGGAAGAATCGCCAGTCATTTGGTTCTGCAGGCGGAAGCGTGACGGTCGCCACGGTCCCGAGGAAGCGCATACCGAACGAAGGCTGTGTTCCCCGTTACACCGCCTCGCGCACCTCGGCGGCCGGGGAAGCCGGCGCGCGGTAGCGGCGGAAACCAGGCAGCGCCGCCCCGATGGCCAGCGCGCCGGCGACCGTCAGCAGGCCGCCGCTGAGCGCGCTGGTCACGGGGCTGGCCAGCGACCCGACCAGGCCCGCCTCGAGCGACCCGAGCTCGGAGCCGCCCGCGCCGACCAGGAAGTCAGCCGCGTTGACCCGCCCGCGGAACGCATCCGGCGTCGCCGCCTGCACGATCATGCTCCTGACGACTACCGTGAACGTGTCCGCGAGCCCGGCCACGGCCAGGGCGAGCAGCGTCAGCCAGAGTGACGGGGCGACCGCGAACACGGCGAAGGCGCCGCCCCATACCGCCACGCAGGCCAGCATGACCAGGCCGTACCGCGACGCGTGGCGCAGCGGCCCGGCGAAGATCGCGCTGACCAGGCCGCCGACGCCGATGGCGGCGGTGAACAGGCCCAGCGTGCGCGGGCTGCCGCCGAACCGCGCGGCGTTGATCGCCGGGAACAGCGAGACCGGCAACGCGAAGAACGTCGCGTTCACGTCGGCCAGGAACGCGCCGCACAGTACCGGCGTCCGCCGGATGAAGGCCAGCCCCTCCAGGGTGAGCGCGAGCCCGGAGCGTCGCGGCTCACCGGGCTCCCCGGGAGCGGCGCTCTCCGGCGGCATGGCGGGCATCCGCCCGACGCCCCATAGCGCCCCGGCGAACGACAGCGTGTCGGCCAGGTAGCAGCCGCGCAGGCCGGCGCCGGCCGCGATGACGCCCGCCAGCGACGGCCCGGCGATCATCACCACCTGGAAGATGATCCTGTTCAGCGCCATCGCCGTCGCCAGCTGGTCCTTCGGCACCAGCCGGGGGATGAACGTCTGCCGGGCCGGTGCGTTCACCGCGCCGAGGGCGGACTCGACGGCGACCAGCGCGTACAGCGGCCACAGGGAGGCGCCGCCGACGGCGGCCAGCACGAACAGCACCGCGGAAACCGCGGCCTGCCCCACGGTGACCGCCAGGACCAGCTTGCGCCGGTCGACCCGGTCGGCCAGGGTTCCGCCCGGCAGGGTGATCAGCAGCAGCGGGATGAGCGAGGCGAGCCCGATCCCGCCGACGGCCGCCGTGGAACGGGTCAGGTCGTACACCTGGAGGGTGACCGCGAACGCGGTCATCGCCGACCCGGTGCGCGACAGCATGGTGCCCAGCCAGAGCCGCCGGAAGGCCGGGTACTGGCGCAACGGCGTGACGTCGGTAAGCAGTCGCACGACGATATTGTAACAGTGCTTATATAAGTGCTGTCACATCATTTAGGATGGCTGCATGAGTTGCGAGCCCGACGACCCGACCGAGATGAGCCTCTGGCGCCCGGTGTACCGGCTGCTGTCGGAGCTGGACGACGAGATCGCCCGCGTCTACGCGGACAACGGCATCGACGACCTCAAGCCGACCTGGGTCATGGAAATCCTCCGGCTGCGGGCCAGCGGCCCGATGACGATCGCCGAGCTGGCCCGGTCGCTCGGCCGGACCCACTCCGCGCTGAGTCAGAAGGTCGCGGTGATGCGCGCGGCCGGCTGGCTGGAAACGACGCCGGGCCGTGACGCGCGCAGCAAGAAGGTCGCGCTCACGCCCAAGGCCGAGCGCATCGCCGGCCTGCTGGCGACCGAGTGGCGGGCCACCGACGCCACGGTCGCCGAGATCGAGGCCGAGCTGCCGTACCCGCTCACCCGCGTCGTCGCCGACATCAGGGACGTCCTGGCCCGCAAGAGCTTCCACGACCGGATCGCGCAGCGGCTGGCGGCCGACCCGGCCTGGTCAGAGCTTGGCGGGGCGGCCGGCCCCCGGTCTGCTAAGCAGCCGGAATTACGGGGCAGGGACGGTCGCGGCGCTTTCCCGCAGCCGGTACCAGTCCCCGGCGACCACCGGCGCCAGGGTCGCGTCGCCGGCCACCGGGCTGATCACGGTGTCCATCTCCGCCTCGAGGAAGACGATCAGCGAGACCAGTTCCTCGGCGGGTGCCTCGGCGGGCGGCGGCAGCACCCGGTGCCTGGTCGACCGCCAGCGCTCACCCGTCCAGCGGGACAGCAGGTCGGCGACGTTGACCGTGAAGGCGTCAGGCACGTAAGGCGCGTCCGCCCAGCTGCCGTCGAGCCCCTGGACCTGCAGGCCGCCGTAGCCCGGCTGCCGGTCGAGGACGGTGAGGATGCCCCAGTCCGTGTGCGGCGCGACCCGGTACTGCCCGTCCCTGGCCGGCCCCGTGACCGACAGCGGCGGGTACCGGTTGATGTTGAACGTCTGCGGCCCGCGGCGCACGTGCCCGGCGAAGAAGTCCTCGTCGAGGCCGAGCGCCACGGCGCCCATGCGCAGCAGGTCGTAGTAGAGCCCGCGCACCTGCTCGGTGAACTCGCATCCCAGGATGCGGAGCTCAGGCGTCTCCGCCGGCCAGACGTTGGGCGCGAACCACTGCTGGTCGACGGCCGCGTCCCCGGTCAGGAAGTCCCGTCCGTTGGTGAGGCTTTCCTTGAGGTCCGCCCGGGCCGGGTCGGCCGTCTCTCCGTAGAAGGCGTTCGCCTCGCCGCCCTGCGGGATCCAGCCGCGGCCGCCGACCGGGGTCGCGTACCGGCGCTTGCGCTCGCCTGGCAGCGCGAAGAACGTCCGCGCCTCGGCCCGGATCCGCTCCCGCAGCGCCGCGGGCACGCCGTGGTTCTCGATCAGCAGGAACCCGGACTGCCGCAGCGCCTGGTCCATCCGCGCGGCGAGCCGGGTCCGCTGGTCCGCGGTGCCGTCCCGCCACACCGAGATATCGAGCAGCGGGATATCGGGGGTCGTCATGCCGAAGTCATCCTCCAAGGGGGATGCCAATGATATGTGCCGGTGGCAGCGTCGGCGACGTGACATCAGCCGATCGCCGGGCGATGATCCTGCCCCTGGCCCTGGCCCAGTTCATCGCCAGCTACGCCGCCACGAACATGAACGTCGCGATTACCGCGATCGCCAAGGACCTGGGTACCACGGTCGCGGGCGTGCAGACCGCTATCACGCTGTTCACGCTGACCATGGCGGCGCTGATGATCCCCGGCAGCAAGCTGACCGACATCTGGGGACGGAAGCGCTGCCTGCTCATCGGCCTGGTCGTCTACGGAGCCGGCGGGCTGATCGCCGCGCTGGCGACGGGGCTGCCCGTGCTGATCGCGGGGTACTCGCTGCTCGAAGGCGTGGGCTCGGCCCTGATGATTCCGCCCATCTACATCCTGATCACGGTCGCGTTCCCCGACATCAAGTCGCGGGCCCGCTACTTCGGCGTGGTCAGCGGGGCCGGCGGCCTCGGGGCGGCCGCCGGGCCGCTGATCGGCGGACTGGTGACCAGCGCGCTCAGCTGGCGGGCGTCGTTCGGACTGCAGGTGCTGGTAATCGCCGTCATCGCCGTGCTCGCCCTGCGGATCCCCGACCTGGCCAGGACCGGGGCGCGGCCGCACTTTGACTTCACCGGGGCGGTGCTGTCGGCCGCGGGGCTGCTGTTCGTGGTGCTCGGGCTGCTCCAGTCGCGTACCTACGGCTTCGCCAAGTCCCGCGAGGATTTCGCGATCGGCGGCACGGTGGTGATCCCGGCGGGATCCGTCTCGCCGGTCTGGATCTACGTGGCGATCGGCGCCGTCTTCCTGGCGGGCTTCTTCCTGCACGTCAGGTCGGCCGAGCGCAAGGGCCGGGACGTGCTGCTGTCGCTGCGGATGTTCCAGAACAAGGTCGCCAACCTCGGGCTCGGCACTCAGCTGATTCAGTGGCTGATCATGCAGGGTTCGTTCTTCGTCGTCTCGGTCTACCTGCAGGAGGTCAACCACTACGACGCGATCAAGACCGGGCTGCTGCTCACTCCGGCGACGATCGGGATCCTGCTCGCGTCGGCGGGGGCCGGGCGCTTCGCCCGGCGTCACCCGCAGCGGTGGCTGATCATCGCCGGCTTCCTGCTGGCCGCCGTCGGGATGGTCTTGCTGCTAGTCCTGGTCCGGGCGCACTCCAGCTTCTGGACCTTCGTGCCGGGCCTGCTGCTGTTCGGGCTCGGTGTCGGCGTGATGCTGACCTCGTCGGTCAACGTCGTCCAGTCCAGCTTCCCCGATTCTGACCAGGGGGAGATCTCCGGCCTGTCGCGCAGCGTCTCCAACCTGGGGTCCTCGCTGGGCACCGCGCTGGTCGGCTCCGTCATGGTCGCCGTCGCCCTGCCGGCGGGCAAGCCCTACGCCGCCGCCCTCATCATGCTGCTGGTCATCGCGCTCATCGGCCTGCTGCTCGCCGTCCTGCTTCCCCGGCGATCCGCCAGCGAGGCCGGGACGCCGACGGCTGACCCGGAGACTAAGCACCCCGGGTCAGCCGATACCGCGACGGTCCTACCTGGATGAAACGGACACGAGCCCGCCAGCGGCGCGGTCGAGCTGCTCGTTCAGGCTCAGCGCCGCGTTGATCAGCGCCAGGTGGCTGAACGCCTGCGGGAAGTTGCCGAGCTGCTCGCCGGTCGGGCCGATCTCCTCGGCGTACAGGCCCAGGTGGTTAGCGTAGGTGAACATCTTCTGCAGGATCAGCTCGGCCTCCTCCAGCCGGCCGGCCCGGGTGAGCGCGTCCACGTACCAGAAGGTGCAGAGCGAGAACGTGCCCTCGTCGCCGCGCAGCCCGTCCGGTGACGCGCTCGGGTTGTACCGGTAGACCAGGCTGTCGGAGACGAGCTCGTCGTTCATCGCGTCAAGCGTTGACAGCCACATCGGGTCGCGGCCGGCGATGAACCCCATCTGCGGCATCTGCAGCAGCGCGGCGTCGAGCACGTCAGAACCGTAGCGCTGGATGAACGTGCCCCGCTCCTGGTTCCAGCCGCGCGACATGATCTGCAGATAGATCTTGTCGCGTTCGGCCCGCCAGCGCGCGCTGTTCCCCGGCCGGCCGTGGCGGTCGGCCAGCTTGATCGCCCGGTCCAGCGCCACCCAGGCCTGGAACCGGCCGTAGGTGAACGCCTCTCGCCCGCCCCGGGTTTCCCAGATGCCTTCTTCCGGCTGGTCCCAGTTATCGGCGAGCCAGTCCATCATCCGCGCGACGCTGAGCCAGCCCTGGTGCGCGAACTCCAGGCCAGCCGTGTCGGCGTGGTAGATGGCGCCCATCGCCTCGCCGTAGATGTCGAGCTGCAGCTGGTCCGCCGCTCCGTTGCCGATCCGCACCGGGCGCGAGTCGCGCCAGCCCGCGAAATGGTCAAGGATCTCCTCGCTCAGCTCCGAGGAGCCGTCGATCCGGTACATGATCTTGAGCGGGCCTGACGCGTCGCCGGCGCTTTCCTCGGTCCGGTCCCGCAGCCAGCGCGCGAACGCCGCGGCCTCGTCCGCGTAGCCGAGACCGAGGAGCGCGTAGACCGAGAACGAGCCGTCCCGCACCCACGTGTAGCGGTAGTCCCAGTTGCGCTCGCCGCCCACCTGCTCGGGCAGCCCGGCGGTGGGCGCAGCCACGATGGCGCCGCTCGGCGCGTAGGTCATCAGCTTGAGCGTGATCGCCGAGCGGGCCACCATCTCCCGCCAGCGGCCCCGGTACGTGGACCGGTGCACCCAGTTCCGCCAGAACGAGGCGGTGCCCGCCGCGAGCGCCTCAAGCTCGGCCAGGGCCAGCCGGCGGGGCTCGCCGCCCATCGACTCGAGCACCATCCCCGAGGCCTGGCCCTCGTGCAGGGTCGCGGTGACCCGAAGGTCGTCGCCCAGCCGCTCCACGCCGAAACGCTCCGCGTCCGGCGCGCTGCCCGGATCGCCGGCGGCGTGCAGCGTCAGTTCCATGTCGCCTGCCTGGAACAGCGCCCCGTCGTCGGTGACCTTGAGCGTGTGCGGCGCGCGGCCGTAGTCGAAGCGCGGGCGCAGGTCCAGCACGAACCGCATCGATCCGCGTACCACCCGCACCACCCGGACCAGCCGGTGCCTGTCCGTGGATGTCTGGCCGGCGACCGGCATGAAGTCGGTGACCTCGCCGACTCCGTCCGCCGTCAGGAAGCGGGTGATCAGCATGGCGGTATCGGGATAGTAAAGCTGGCGGGTCACGTAGCCGGCGGTGTCCGGGGCGATGGTGAAATCCCCGCCCTTGTCGGCGTCGATCAGCGAGGCGAACACGCTGGGGGAGTCGAACCGGGGGCAGCAGAACCAGTCCACGGTCCCGTCGGTGCTGACCAGGGCGGCGGTCTGGAGATCGCCGATGAGGCCATGATCGCTGATGTCCGGATAACGAACCACTGGTGCCTCCTTCAGCGCGGGCGCTGCTGTCTCGGGCGCCCGCGTTCGCTTTCAAGCGTGTCCCGCGCCGTGCGCACGGCCATCACCCGAGGGCCGGCTAGCCCGGCCACCTCAGCCCCGCCGTCTCAGTCAGCGGAAGTCGCTGGCGCGCGGAGCCAGCAGCGCCCAGATGATGAGCCCGTCGATGGCGATCACCGCGATGGACCACACCGGCTGATACGGGATGTAGAGGAAGTTCACGATCGCGCTCACCGCCACGACGGCGACGCCGAGCATCCGGGCCCAGAGACGTCCGGTGAACAGCGCGAGGCCCGCCGCCGCCACGACCGCTCCCACGA
Organism: Trebonia sp.; assembly: GCA_036501515.1. Classification (GTDB taxonomy): domain Bacteria; phylum Actinomycetota; class Actinomycetes; order Streptosporangiales; family Streptosporangiaceae; genus Trebonia. The sequence continues at coordinate 29,557 of DASYAD010000067.1, forward strand.
TGAGGTGGAACCAGCCCCAGCCGGTGATCGAGATGTCATAGGCGTAGTTCGGCAGCACGACGAAGAACGAGCCCCTGATCAGGGCGGCGAGCCCTTCCAGGAAGTTCCAGGCTCCGGAGATCACCATCAGGACCGCGGCGGTGATCGTGAGGCCCGTCGCGGCGCCGACCGGGCCGGCGGCAGCTTCATCGGCGGCGTGGCGCGGCGCCTGCCGGGGAACGTACTGGCGGGCGGCTTCGGACTGCACGGCATCCGGCGCCGCAGCGCCCGCCTGGCTGCTGGTCGCGGTCTCCCGCGCCGACTGCTCACTGCTTGTCATCGAAGTGGACTCCCTCCACAGCGTGGCTACTTATACGAGCAAATCCGCCGGATCGCCTCAGCGCATCATCCAGTCCGGGGTGATCCGCCATGACGGTCCAGTAAGACGCCAGGAAAGCGAACACAAACACGAGAAGTCAGGGGCATTCGGGCATGGTTTGGGCTTTCCGCCTCACCCGCGTGGGGTGATGTGCCGTCCCTGCCTCCGTGGTCGACTCCGTGGCGTCAGGCGAGCCGCATGCGCGTCGGCCACGACCGCGCAGCAGAGCTACGGGTGCGGCCTGGGCCCAGGGAATCGCGAACTCATGACAGAGAGCACGACAGCTGGAGCCGGCTGCTCAGCGGGCACCCGGTTCGCCCTGGCGAAGTTCCGGCCGCCCGCGCTGCCCGCCACCCTCGTCGCCAGGCCACTGCTGCGTGACCGGCTGGCGGCGGGCGCCGGCCAGCGCCTCACGGTCGTGGCCGGGGCGGCTGGGGCCGGTAAGAGCGTGCTGCTGGCGGACTGGGCCGCGTCGCGTCCGCCCGGCCTGACGTCCTGGTTGTCCTGCGACGTGGCCGACGCTGACCCGAGCCGGTTCTGGGCCGGCTTCATCCGGGCGTCGCGGGCGATCGAGCCCGGGTTCGGCGCCGACGCGGCCGACCTGCTCGCGATGGACGCGGCGATGTCGGCCGACGTCATCGCGTCGATCGCCAACGATGCCGCGAAACTGCCATCCGGCTCGGTCATCATCGTGGATGACTGCCACCTCGCGGCCGCGACGGCGGGCGCGGACCTGACCGATCTCGTCGAGCGCTGGCCGGCGGAGACCGTCCGGCTGGTGCTGGCGGGGCGCTCCGGTCCCCCGCTGCGGCAGCACCGGCTGCGGATGTCGGGGCAGCTGAACGAAATCCGGGACCGTGACCTGTACTTCTCGCTGGGGGACACGCGTGACCTGCTGGCAAAGTTCGGCGTCCAGCTGAGCGCGGCCGACCTGGCGCTGCTGCACCAGCAAAGTGAGGGGTGGCCCGCCGCCTTGCAGATGGCGGCGCTGTCGCTGCGCGGTGCCACTGACCCGGAGCGCCGGGCCCGGGCCCTTGAGGTCCACCCCGAGTCCATCGCGGAGTACTTCATCGCCGAGGTCCTGGACCAGCAGGCCCCCGAGGTGGCCCAGTTCATGCTGGAGACGTCGGTTCTGGCGGGTGTGCTGACCGGGGACGCCTGTGCCGCCGTCACCGGGCGGCAGGACGCGCAGGCGCTGCTGCGTGCCATCAACGCCGACCACCTGTTCCTGGTGGCCCTCGACGGTGAACAGGACAGCTACCGCTACCACCGGCTGATCCGCGAGGTGCTGCGCGCCGAGCTGCACGCCAGGGACCGCGCCAGCGAGCAGGCACTCCAGCTGCGGGCGGCGGCGTGGTTCGAGATGGCCGGAGACATCCGGCGTGCGGCTCACCATTACCTGGCGGCGCAGGAGGTTGACCGGGCGCTGACGCTCCTCCAGGACCGGGTCGTGCCCGACTTCCTGCACGCGCCGGCTGTGCCGATGCCGCTGGTGCTGACCATGGTCGACCCCGCGCTGCTGCTTGACACGCCGGAACGCCTCCTTGGCCTCGCGGCCGAACTGCTGCTCTCCGGTGACCCGGCGCGCGGCGGCGAGTACCTTGACCTGCTTGAGCGGGCCGGCGAGATTCCCGCCGGCTCGAGGCTCGCTGGCCGGTTCATGGCCATTCAGTCGTTCCGTTACGGAGTCGTCGGCGAGCTGGAAAAGGCTCTGCAGGCCGCGGCGGCTGCGCGGGGCATCCAGCAGCAGGCGGACCTCGGCGACGAGTGGGATGCGGTCGTCCCGCTGATCCTCAGCCGCGTGTACACCTGCCTGGCTGATTTCACCGCGGCCGAGCGCGAGGCGGCCGCCGTCCTGACGGCACCGCACGCCACCGAGTCAGTGAAGCTCGTGGTAGTGCCGGGAGTACGTGCGCTCAGCTCATTCGAGGCCGGCCGTCTGACCGAGGCCGCTGACGCTTCGATGGCCGCCGCCGCGGCAGCGCAGCGGCTGGGCTTCGGTGAGCACTTCTTCGCGGTCGACTGCCTGCGCGTGCTGTCAGGACTTGCCCTGAAGCGACTCAACCTCGATACGGCCGAGCACCTGTCTGAGCGGGTGCTGTCCATCGCCGAGCAGCGCTGGCCCTTGTTTGAATTTCTTGCCCTGCTGGACCGGGCGCAGATCTGGGCCGCCCGCGGGCAGGTCCGCGACGCCCTTGCGAGCGTCGGCGCCGCCCGCAAGGCGCTCACCGACGCGGCCAGCCCGGTCCTGCTGGCCCGGGCCCATGAGCAGGAGGCGCTGCTGCGCCTCGCACTCGGTGACCTGCGCACCCCCGCCGAACTGGCAGGCAGCCTGCCCGCCGCCCGCGCCAGCCTGCTGCGGGCGAAGATCGCGCTGGCGGCCGGCGATCACCACGCGGTGCACGAGCACCTGCGGGCAGCGGCCGCGGGCGGGCTGGCGCCAGGCGACGCACTGGTGCGACAGGTACTGCTGGCCGCGGTTGCGATCGACGCGGGCGATCCGGCCGCCGGGAGCCTGCTCGGCGGGGTACTGCACACGGCGCGCAGTCTCGGCATCCTGGACACCGTTGTCACCACCGCGCCGCCGGTGACTCGTTACCTGGTCGAGCACGCGGCCGAGTTGCGGTCGGATCCCGTCATCGACCGGCTGGTCTCGGCTGCCCTCACCGTGCGCGCCGCCCAGCCGGGCCTGGACGGGCCCGGCCGCGCGCTGGCCGATCCGCTGACCCCGGCCGAGCAGCGCATCCTGGTGCTGCTGCCCACCAGCACCTACCTGCAGATCGCCAACACGCTCTACATCTCCCGCAACACGGTGAAGACCCACCTGCGGTCGATTTACCAGAAACTCGGCGCGGCTTCGCGGTCAGAGGCGCTCGAGCGGGCCGTCGACCTCCGGCTGCTCTAGCACGGTCAGCGGCCCTCGGGCATCGGCGTGCTGTCCAGGGTGATCAGCGGCAGCGGCCCCGCCAGGTCGTCGGCCGCGGCCGGGATGTAGGCGAAGTTCCGCGCCCGCGCGCCGCCGTCGACCACGAGGTCGGTGCCGGTGATCAGGCGTGCGTAATCGGAGCAGAGCCAGGCCACGGTGTGCCCGATGTCGGTCGGGGTGCCGGTGGTACCCATCGGGACCATGGGCGCGCGCGGGCCGCTGTACCGGGTGGGGCGCCGCCACTCCTCGTCACCGGCCGGGCCGCCGAGACCGCCGCCGGGCGGCCCGCTCAGCACCCCGCCGGGTCCGAACCCCTGCCGTGCGCGCTCCGCCAGCAGCTCCGGGTTGTCCGGGTTGGGCGCGGTGGGAGTGAAGCTGTTGACCCGGATGCCGTACGGCGCGAGGTCCATCGCGGCCGCCCGGACGAAGTTGTTCACCCCGCCCTTGTGGAACGCGTAGGCGCACACGCCGGCGGTACCCGACCAGCCGTTGGAGGAGGAAACGCAGACGATCGAGCCCTTGACCCCGCGTTCGGCCATCGAGCGCCCGACGTGCTTGGTGTTCAGGAACGTGCCCATCGACGAGACGGTGACCGCCCGGTGGAACGCCTCGGCGCTCTCGTCGAGCACGCCGCGGCCGCCGAGCAGCGCCGCGTTGTTCACCAGGATGTCGATCTTGCCCCAGGCGGCCAGCACGTCGCCGACGTACCCCTTGACGGTCGCCTCGTCGGTCACGTCGCCTGGCGCGGCGATCGCCGTGCCGCCGTTGCGCTCGATCCTGGCGATGCAGGCGTCGATCGAGTCCTTGGACACGTCGTTGACCGCGACCTTGGCGCCGTACCTGGCCAGGGCCAGCGCGATGCCGCTGCCGATGTTCGGTCCCGCCCCGGTGACCAGCGCGACCTTGCCTTCGAGGGATACGTCCATCGGTAACTCCGTCTCTGCCGCGGCGACGCCTGGATCGCGGACGCTGCCGATTATCTGGCCGGCGCGCGCACGCTGGCAATCACCTCGCAGGACAGAACTAGCGTCACCTGTCCTAAGGGACACACCAATTTTCGCGTGTCGCCAGTGGCGGTATTTGCCGGCTTTCCCCGCTAGCGGCGGCTGACCAGCAGGTAGCGTTCGTCGCTGACCGGGCCGCCCCACAGCACCGGGTCGTCAAGCGCGATGATCGTCGCGTCGGTGCGCTGCCTGAGCACCGCGCGGCCTGCCTCGGCGGTGGTGAGCCCGGTGCCGGTCGACCAGCGGCCCTCGATGAGCACCAGCATCCCGCCCGGGAGCAGCAGCCGGAGCCAGGCCGCCAGGGTCCTGGCGGTGTCAGGCATGGCCCACAGCACGTGCCGCGCCAGGACGACGTCGAAGCTGGCCGGAGGGAGGTTCGGCACGGCGGCGTCGGACAGCACGAACCGCGCGCTGACATCCGCCGCCCGCGCCTTCGCCCGGGCCGCCCTGATCATGTCGGGGGCGAAGTCGAGCCCGGTCACCGCGTAGCCCTCCGAGCCGAGCAGCACCGACAGCGAGCCGGTGCCGCAGCCGAGGTCGGCCACCGCCGCCGGGGCCTGCGGCAGGTGGGCGACAAGCAGCTGGCGCCACGCGTCCCTGACCCGCGGGTCGCGCAGGCCGTGGTCGGCGTCCTCGTCGAACGTGGCGGCCTGGCCGTCCCAGAACGCGGAGTCACTCGGTTGGGTCATGGTGTTCGTTTCTACTAAATCCGCCCTGTCCCCGACTGCGAAACCGACGATTTCCAGCAACTCGCCCGACGAGGCCTTCCCCCCGTCAAGGCGGACGCTGCCGCGACCGATGAATCCGCCCCCGCCGTTCGTCGTTACGGGTATGAAGCTGCTCCTCACCTCTGCCGGCATCAAGAACGCCAGCATCAGCAACGCGATGGTCGAACTCCTCGGCAAACCCGTCGCCGAGTGCGACGCCCTCTGCATCCCCACCGCGGGGTACGCCATGGGCGGACCGGCCGGTGCCTGGCGGTTCATCACCGGGAACGCCACCACCCCCATGTGCGAGCTCGGGTGGAAGTCGCTGGGAGTGCTCGAGCTCACGGCGCTGCCCAGCATCGACAAGGACCGCTGGGTACCCGTGGTCAAGGAGACCGACGTCCTGCTGGTGAACGGCGGCGATTCCCTGTACCTGGCCCACTGGATGCGCGAGTCCGGCCTGGCGGACCTGCTGCCGTCGCTGCCCGGGCTGGTGTGGGTCGGCCTCAGCGGCGGGAGCATGGTGATGACCCCGCAGATCGGCGAGGAGGCCGTCTACTGGCATCCGCCGGGCGGCGGCGACCGGGCACTCGGCGTGGTCGACTTCGCGATCTTCCCGCACCTCGATCACCCGGACCTGCCGGAGAACACCATGGCCGACGCGGTGACGTGGGCCGCCAACCTGTCCGTGCCGGCCTACGCGATCGACGACCAGACCGCCATCAAGGTCGTCGACGACAAGGTCGAAGTCATCTCCGAGGGCCACTGGCGGCACTTCGCCCGCCAGCAGCTCCGCTAGCGGAGCTGCTGGCGCAGTAAGAGGACGGTCCGGTCAAGCGCCTGGCCGGGTGGATCTTCCAGCCAGATGAGGCCACGTCGGATCGCTTGTCGTTGCTGCCACTGGCCGACATGGGGCTACAACGCTCCTGACGTCACGGGCGAGGAAATGCCTCTGGAGGACGTCGCGCTCGCTGTCCGGGAGAACGCCCCTTCAGCCCTGCTGGGCGATGAATGAGGAGCCTTCGGCGCCGGCCGGGCCGCCTGAAGGTCTCGCGGGGGAGCCTGAGCCGACCGAGCCAGAGCTGGTCTCGCGCCCTCCTGAGCCTGAGGAGGCACCGCCTCGACCGCGGACGGAAGACTGATCGTCGCCGCGCTAATCCTGCTCCTCGCCGCGGGGATCGCCGTGCCGCTCCTAACCGGCGCCGCGGCCGAAGTGATCCTCACCAACGAGATCGCGATCGCTGCTCTCGTTGTCTCGGTAGCCGCACTTCGTAAAGGCTGACCTCCTCCGGGTGCGCACTTCGCGCCAAAGCCGACTATGTTCGGTCAGCTGCGGCTCGGCGCGGGGAATGACGCCTCGGCCGCCTGGACCACATGGCTGAGCAGGAGGGCCGTGGTGACCGGGCCGACGCCGCCAGGGACCGGCGTGAGCGCCGCCGCGACGTCGGCTACGGCGGGGTCGACGTCGCCGGCGAGCCCGCCGCCGGGCGCGACGTTCGTGCCGACGTCGATCACCGCGGTGCCGGGGGAGACGTGCCCGGGGCCGATGAGGCCCGCCCGGCCCGCGGCCGCCACCAGCACGTCCGCCTGCCTGGTGAAGGCCGGCAGGTCGGCCGTGCGCGAATGGCAGATGGTGACCGTGGCGTGCCGGTCAAGCAGCAGGTGGGCGGCGGGCTTGCCCACCACGACCGAGCGGCCCACCACGACCGCGTGCCTGCCGCGCAGCCGCACCTCGTAGTGGTCGAGCAGTGCCAGCACCGCCGCCGCGGTGGCCGGGGCGAACGTCGGCAGTCCGGCCGCGAGACGGCCGGCCGACTCCGGGTTGGCGCCGTCGACGTCCTTGCCCGGCGGGATCGCGGCGGCCAGCCCGGACAGGCTGGCCCCGTCGGGCAGCGGTGTCTGCAAGATGATGCCGTGCACCTCAGGGTCGTCCGCGAGCTGCGCGATCGCCGCGGTGATGCCCGGCACCGTCGTTGTCCGTGCCACCTCGCAGGCGATGCCCTCGCTGGCGGCCGCGGCCGCGATCGACCGCACATAGGACGCGCTGCCCGCGTCGTCGTTGGCGACGACCACCGCCAGCCGCGGCTGGCAGCCGGCCGCCGTAAGCACGGCGGCCCTCGCGGCCACGTCCGCGCGCAGCGAACGGGCCAGCTCGCGGCCGCTCAGCGCGCGGCCGCCCTGCTCCGTGGTCACTGGGCGATTTCCTCGCGCACGGCCACGATCAGCCGTCCGGCCCGGTCGGCCACCCCGTGAGCCTGCGCGGCGACCACGGACAGCTCGGCCTTGAGGGCGGTGTCGGTGATCCCGGTCAGGTTGGCCTCGATGTTCACCGCGGCGGTGACCGCGGCCGCGCTGATCGCCGCCGCGGCGGCGCCGATGTCGGAGATCACGTTCTTGTTCGCGACCGGCAGGAGTTCCTCGGCCAGCCCGACCAGCCGGACGGAGGCGGCCATGAGATCGGCCGGCGGCCGGGCGGCGCCGGCCAGCGCGTCCGCGATCGCGCCCGACCGCTCGGCCGTGGCCTGCGGGGTGTCTTTGGGCAGCCGGTAGGCGGTGACGACCTTCTCGAAGGCGGCCTCGTCGGCCGCCGCCAGTCCGGCCGCCTCGTCGGCCAGGCCGTCGGCGGCCGCGCGGACCCGGCCGACCGTCTCCGCGTCGTACCGCGGCCCGTCACTGAACCGGGCGGCCATCGCGAGCAGTGCGGCGGCCTGCGCGGCGTGCAGGGCCCCGGTGGCGCCCCCGCCTGGCGCCGCGCTGCGGGCCGCCAGCCGGGTCAGAAAGCTGCCAATTGTCTCGTCGCGCATGATCGTCAGGCTACTGGGTCGCCGCGGCCCCCAACAGTCAGTTGCCCCAGTGTGCGCCGCCGTGCAAGGCGACCCGGCCGCGTTGCCTCAGAGGAGCAGTACGGGCGCGAGGCGGGCCACGGGCGGCAGCGGCGACGCCTCAGGCGAGGCGCGGAACGCGTGCAGCGCGAGGGCGGCGAAACGCCGGGAGGCCGCGACCGCGGCGGCGGGCGAGGCGGCGCGGATACCGCTGTTAGCCATGAGGATCAGGATCAGGTCGTCGAGGACGAAGTCCTCGCGCAGCTGGCCGGCTTGCCTGGCCCGGCGGGCGAGCTCGCCGATCGAGCGCAGCGCGTACTCGCGGTCGGCGGTGAAGTCGAGCGCGCGGGGGAAGGCCGACATGAAGGCCGCGGTGAAGGCCCGGTTGCGCGCATGGAGCTCACAGATCTTCTCGATCACCAGGCAGAAGCCGCGCCACGGGTCGGGGTCGGCCAGCCCCTCGTCCACCACCGTGTGGCAGGCGCTCATCTCATTCGCGAATGCCTCGGTGACCAGCGTCTCCTTGGTCGGAAAGCGGCGGTACAAGGTGGCCGGGCCGATCCCGGCACGCCGGGCGATCTCCCGCATCGGCACGTTAAGGCCCTCGGCGGCGAACACGGTCCTGGCCGCGTCGAGGATGAGTTCGCGGTTATCCCTGGCGTCGGAGCGCAGCGCCCGCGGCGCGTGATCGGTCACCGTCCTCACTTTAACCAGCCCGCCAGGTTCTCCCGGCGGGCTGACGGCGGCCTTACCGCCGGTCAGGGGACCAGCACGATCTTCCCCCTGGCGTGGCGGGACTCGCTAAGCTCGTGGGCGGCCGCGCCGTCCTCCAGGGGAAAGGCGGCCGCGACCGGCACCGTGAAGAGCCCGCGGCCGGCAAGTCCGGCGGCCACGGCGAGGCCCTCGTGGGCGGCCGGGTCCGCGCCGGGACCTGAGCTGCGCGACAGGTGCACGCCGTACGCGTCGGCGTTCATGTCGGCGATACTCACCACCCGCTCCGGGGAGCCGGCCAGCGCGACCAGGTCGGGCAGCGAGCCAGAAGCGGCGCAGTCGAGTACGGCGTCGACTCCGTCCGGTGCCAGGGCGCGGGCGCGGTCCGCGATCCCGGGTCCGTAGCTGGTCGGTACCGCGCCGAGCGAGGCAAGGAACTCGTGATTGCGGGGGCTGGCGGTGCCGATGACGGTCGCGCCGCGGGCGAGGGCGAGCTGGGTCGCGGTGGTGCCGACGCCGCCCGCCGCGCCCTCGATCAGCAGCGTGGTCCCGGTCGTGACGCCCAGCCGGTCGAGCACCCGGGTGGCGGTCTCGATGTTCCCGGCCGCGCCGCCGGCCTGCTCCCAGGACAAGCTGGCCGGCTTGGGCACCCACGCGGCCAGCACGGCGAACTCGGCGTTGGCACCGCCGAGCCGCGCGTAGTCGACGGTCCCGAACACCTCGTCGCCGATCTGGACCGAGGTCACCCCGGTGCCGGTCTCATCGACCACTCCAGAAGCATCGATCCCCGGAACGAAGGGCAGTGACAGCGGTATCCAGTCCTTGAACCGTCCGGCCCGGAAGTACCCGTCAGCGGGGGTGACCCCGGAGGCACGGACCGCGATCCTGATCTGCCCTGGTCCCGGGTGCGGCGGCGGGACCTCGGCGACCTCGAGCACGCTGGCGGGACCGTAGGCGGAGAATTGCAGAGCTCTCATGTCTGCGGACGCTAACAAGCGGCGCCGCCCGGCTCGCTGAAGTGAGACAGGCGGCCGGCCATTTGCCTCACAGGGCCCCCGGCTGTCGCGGCCGCGGGCCGCGTCGGGGGGTACGGGGGGTCGTCCCCCCGGGAGATGCTGCTGATCTCGGGGACCGATGAAGTGGCGTTTTTTGTCGCCGGGGGGTACGGGGGGTCGTCCCCCCGGGAGATGCCACTGATTTCCGGGCCGGTATGGTGGCGCTCTTTGCCGCCGGCCCGGAAATCAGTGCTCGTGGATGATCACGCCGCGGATGTTCTTGCCGTCGTTCATGTCCTGGTAGGCCTGGTTCACCTGGTCGAGCGTGTACGTGCGGGTGACCAGCTCGTCCAGCTTGAGGTCGCCCGACTTGTACAGGCCGAGCAGTCGCGGGATGTCGGAGAGCGGGTTGCTGTCGCCGAACAGCGCGCCCCGCACCTGGCGCATGTAACCGATCAGCGCGCCGGCGTGCAGGTGCACGGCCCGCTCGTTGATGTGCCCGACAGCGGTGATCGTCACCTTGCCGCCCTTGCCTGTCATGGCCACCGCGGCGTTCACCATCTCCTCGGTGACCGCGCCGGGCGTCAGGATCACGTGGTCGGCGAGCTGCCCCCAGGTGGTCTCGACGACGAAGTCGCGCGCCTCCTTGGCGGTGGCGAACGCGTGCGTCGCGCCGAACACGGTCGTCGCCATCTCCCGCTTGAACTCCACCGGGTCGACGACGACCACGTGCTGCGCGCCGGCGAACCTGGCGCCCTGCACCGCGTTGCTGCCGACGCCGCCCGCGCCGAAGATCACCACGGTGTCCCCGGCCCGCACCCCGGCCGCGTGCACCGCCGATCCCCAGCCGGTCGGCACGCCGCAGCCCACCAGGCACAGGATTTCCCACGGGATGTCCTGGAAGTCCTCGCGCAGCGGCACGGTGGCCCACTCCGACACCACCGCGTACTGGGAAAACGTGCCCAGCGTGCAGAAGCCGCCCAGGTCCTGCTCGCCCAGGTGGAACCGCCAGGTGCCGTCTTCGAACATGCCGGTGCCCGCGTTGAGGCCCTTGACGCACATGTTCTGGTGCCCGGTGGAACACGGCCGGCAGGCGCCGCAGGCAGGGATGTACGAGCAGACGATCTTGTCGCCCGGCTTGACCCGCTGCACGTCGGGGCCGACGGACTCGACGATTCCGGCCCCCTCGTGGCCGCCGACGACCGGCAGCCGGATCGGCGCGTCGCCGGTGGTGATGTGGTCGTCTGAGTGGCAGAGGCCGGCCGCCATCAGCTTGACCCGGACCTCGTGCGCCTTGGGCTCGTCCAGTCGCAGGTCAACGATCTCCCAGCCGACATGCGGTGCCCGGGCAATGGCGGCGCGAGTAGTGATGCTCATGTCCCGCGTTTTCCTTTCCTTAATGCTCATGGACGATGACGCCGCGGATGTTCTTGCCGTCGAGCATGTCCTGGTAGCCCTCGTTGACCTCGTCGAGCGTGTACCGGCGGGTGATGAGCTCGTCGAGTTTGAGCTTGCCGGCCTGGTACAGGCCGATCAGCAGCGGCACGTCGGTCAGCGGGCTGCAGCCGCCGTAGATCGAGCCCTGGATCCGGCGCTGGTAGCCGATCAGCATCCCGGGGTTCTCGTTGACCCAGCCGTTCCCGACCGCGGTGATGGTGACCTGGCCGCACTTGCCGACGACTTTGATCGCGTTCGCGATCACCTCGTCGTGCAGCACGCCGAC
>DASYAD010000068.1:0-40314 GCA_036501515.1 Trebonia sp.
CCGGGTGAATGCCGTCAGCAAGCTGGCTGGCTTCGACCAGCTCGCGGCCGCGTACCAGCGTGATCGACGGGTCGGCGGCGCCCAGGCTGAGCGCCGCCCGCTCGTAGGCCGCGCGTAGCCCCGCCAGCTTCGCGCCGAGCCGGTTCTGCGTGGTCTCGGCGTCGGGGCGGACGACGGGGGAAACCAGGACGAGCGGGGTGCGCGGGTGGCCGGCCCTGACCGTCGCCACGAACGCGCGGACCGTGGCCGCAAGCAGGTCCTCGCTGAACGCGATCATGCCCCAGCAGTTGGTGCCGAACGCGAGCGTGATGACGTCAGCCGGCACGGCCGCCATGGCCTCGGCGACCACCAGCTCGCCGCGGCCGGAGCCGGCGTACCCAAAGTTGACCGCCTCGAGGCCGAGGCGGCGGGCGGCCGTTGCCAGCCAGGTGCGGCCGGGCGTGCTCGCCCCCCACCCCTCGGTGATGGAGTCGCCGTAGGCCAGCCAGCGGCGCTGTGCCGGGCCCGGCGCTATCGCCCCGCCCACGCCCGCCACCGCGGTCAGCGTGGGGGCCATGCCCTCAGGCAGGTACACGGTGGTTGGCCCTGCCCCGACGGGCAGCCGCACTGTCCCCGCACCGGGACGGGCCGGCACCTCGGCCGACGGGCGGTCGCCGCCGGCCGGGTAAGCGGCGAAGGTCGTGCCGTAGGACGGCCCCCGCATCCCGCCGGCCAGCTGGCCGGCCGTGTAGGACAGCTCGATCGCGTTCGCCGGGCCGGTGACCGACAGCGAGACAGTGGCCGGGACCCGCGCGGCGGCGGCGATGTCGGCGGGCAGTCTCCGGTCGTCGAGGTTGGCCCGCGGATAGGGCGCGTCCGCGTGCGGCGGGAACGCGCACCCGCGCAGGAACTCGCTCAGCGGCTGCGCTGCTATGACGCACACTCCTCATTCGCGGCCTCGCCGCGGATCTCCCTGGTCACCAGCGCGGCCGCCTGCACCAGGAGCCGGGCGTGCTCGGCGATCAGGCTCCCGGAAAGGGTCTCGTTGAAGTAAGGGATCGCCAGCGCGATGACGACACGGCCGTCCGCTCCGAACACCGGGACTGAGATGTTACCGACCGCGTACTCGAGGTCCGCCCGCAACTCGGCGACCAGGTACTCGTTGAGAATGAGCTGCTCGAACGCCTGCCGACTGTCCCTGTCGGTCGAGGCCCAGGTGACCGTGGAGGGACGCCAGATCTGCTCGCTCAGTTCGTCGCTGATGGACATTCCGACGGAGTAGCCCTGGGAGCGGACGGCTGACAGGGCGTCCAGGCACTGCTGCATCAGCGGGCCCGAATAGGGGATTGTCTCCTCCAGCCAGGACCGGATGCTCGGCTCGCCCGCCCAGGCCACGAACACGGTGCCGAACGGCGGCCTGAGCGGCATCCGGGCACCGATGTCCATGGTCACCCCGAGCGGGCCCGCATTGCCTGCCTTCGCGATGATCACGATGTCGCCGCCCAGGATCGTGCTGGCTACGCACTGCCGCCTGGTCGCCTCGGCCAGCCGCCCCATGCGCTCCCGCGCGTACTCGGAGAGCGTCACCTGGCGGCTGGCCGCGGCGGCGCCAATGCGCACCAGCTCCGGACCGAGCGAGTACCGCTTAGTCGTCGGCTGGCGGATAAGGAACTCCGCCGCGGTCAGCGCGTTGAGCAGGGAATGAGCGGTCGACACGTTGAGGTCGAGCCGCTGGCATATCTCGGACAGGGTGAACGACGCGTCCGGGTGCCTGCTGAGCAGCGACAGAACCATGACCACCCGGTCAACTGAAGGCGCGGGGCGAACCGTGGCTACTCCTCATGTTGCTGCGGACGCCGGCCGGGCGCGCAGATCTGGCTACTTCCTGCACGAGCCTAGGTCACTGGAAGGCGTAACGGGAGGTGACTCCGCCATCGACGACGAGTGTCTGGCCGGTGACGTTGGCGCTCAGGTCGCAGACGAGGAATAGCAGCGCCGAGGCGATGTCTGACGGCTCGTTGAGACGGCCGGTCGGGATCAGCGCCTCATGATCGGCCTTCCGTTCCGGCGTCATCATCGCCTTGATACGCGGCGTCGCCGTCGCCCCGGGTGCGACAGCGTTGACGCGTATCCCGTACTTGCCCAGTTCGACCCCGCCGGTGCGGACCAGGGCCATCAGTCCCGCCTTGGCAGCGCCGTAGGCCGCGTGGTTCGGCGCGGAATGCAGGCCGGAGATAGAGGCCACGAACGCCATCGCCCCGCCGCCAGTTTCCCGCATCGCCCGGCCAGCGATCTGCATGGCCAGGAAGGCATGACGCAGGCAGGCGTCGAACTCAAAGTTCCAGGTCTCGTCGTCGATGTCGAGCAGGTCCATCCAGCGGGCGATGCCGATGATGTCGACCAGGCCGTCGACCCGGCCGTGCTCGCTGACGGCCCGGTCGACGACAGCCTGAACGTTGCCGCGGTCGGTCATGTCTAGCGCGAGGCCGATACCGGACACCTCCTTGGCGATATCCTCGGCCAGCCCCTGGTCCTGGTCTACGCAGACCAGGCGCGCACCGACGGCCGACAGCGCGTGCGCCGTCTGCCGGCCCATGCCGTTGCCCGCTCCGAGCACGATGAATGAGCGGTCCGCCAGACTGAGCCTGGATGCGTAGTCGGGGACCGGCGAGTCGTCGACGCGGGTCATGCGCTTGCCTTCCTCTTCGCTGCTGCCTTGCTGTAGGCCTCGATCTCGGGCATGACTTCCCGGCCGATCAGGTCGAGCGAGCGCATGATCGACTCGTGCGAGAGGTGACCGAACTGCTTGTAGCAGATCAGCTCGTCCACCCCGATGTCGACGTAGCGCTTCATCTTCTCGATGCACTGCTCAGGCGTGCCAACGATGATCATGTCGGCGTCGTTGAAGGCCCGGGGGTTGAAGCCCTCCTCCCGGGAGCGCTGCAGCTCGGGGAAGGCCTTCGCCTGCTCCTGCGGGGGCAGGTGCGGCAGCTCCCACTCGATGGTGAACTCAGCCAGGTTCTGGTACCACCACAGGACCGACTCCCAGATGCCGTCCTCCTCGGCGTCGGCCATGGTGGGCGTGCAGTGCACCAGGGTGTAGGACGCGATCTTGTTCTGGGTGACGTTGGTCAGCGGCACGGGGTTGCGGGCCGCCTCCCGGTACTGGTCGACCTGCTTCTTCAGCTCCTCGAGGGGCTTGAGGGTGGTGAAGGACAGCAGGCCGAGCCCGTACTTGCCCGCCAGGGCGGCGCTGTCGTTGCTGTTGGCCGCCATCCAGCACGGCGGGTGGGGGTCCTGGTAGGGACGCGGGGTAACCATCCGGCGGGGGAAGTCCAGGTACTTGCCGTGGAACTCGAAGTACTCCTGGTCCCACATCTGGACGATCGCCTCGATCGCTTCTTTCCACTGGCCGCGGCTCTCCTCCCGGTCGACGCCGAAGGCGGTCTGCTCCATCGGCGTGGACCGGCCGGTTCCCCACTCGACGCGGCCCTTGGACAGGATGTCCGTCGTCGCGACCTTCTCGGCCACGCGCATCGGCGGCGTGAACGGGTGCGGCGTCAGCGTCACGCCGAAGCCGAGCCGGATCTGCTCAGTCACCTGGGACAGCGCGCCCAGCAGGACCTCGGGGGCCGGAGAGTGTGAACGGCCCTCGCGGAAGTGGTGCTCGACGTGCCAGGTGGTGTGGAAGCCGATCCGGTCGGCCAGCTTGATCTGCTCGATCGCCTCCCGGTAGGCGGCCTGCTCGACGGCCTTCTGGCCGTACGGATGCTTACCCGGCCAGGGCTTCGGGGCGTCGATCTCGTACAGCAGGTCCAGTTCCATAACGACTCCTTGGACGGGGATCTCTGTCGCGTCCGGCGACGCTGCCCGCATCGACGGGCGCTGCCGGAGGCTTGCCGGGCAACTGCCATCATCTGAATCCTTTTTGCATCTCCAAGTCAAGTTTTGCTTTACCAAAACAACGTCGTGTGTTTTGATACGAAGCAGAGGCAGGTGGTCGCTATGACCGGTTCATCCGGGTGCGCTGACCAGCGGACTTTCTGGTTAATGGCGCGCAGCCACGCCAGCCTCGGGTGCTCGGCGGCAATCCATCAGCACGCAGTGCAGCGGCAGAACGGATGTCACAGTGAACGAATCGACAAATAGCGGAAAGCTTCGGCGGCGAGCGGTAGCGCGTGATCCGGGGGGCCGTGCGCTCGTCCGTGACCTGCCGGGCACTGGGGCGTCATGACGGCGGCAAGCGCCGCCCCGAACCGGGGCCTGGGTGGCATCGGCGGCCCCGAGGAACTGCTCAGGGAGCTGACCCTCGACGGGGTGGTGGTCCTGGCCTCGGCGGCACCCGGCGACCTGGCCGCCAAGGTGCGGACGCTGTGCCTGGAAAAGGGCTGGACCGTGGTTGACGCTGACACGCCTGACCAGGCGTCCTGGGCAGCGGGCGCCCGCAAGACGTCGCTTGTCGTTGTCGTCGGCACCGACCCGGGGTTCGTACTCAAGACCGTGGCCGCCGTGCGCCGGTCGACGGCATCCTCGCTGGCGGTGTTCGCCCAGCTGTCCGGGGGCGAGCGCAAGTCCGTCCTGGCCGCGGGGGCCGACCTGGTGCTGGCGCCGGCCCTGGACGCGGAAGAGCTCGGCGATCACCTCCAGGCGCTGTTGCGCCATTCTGCGGACACCTGGGAACCGCAGGTCCGCTACCTGACCTCGTCCAGTCTCGTCATCGACCTGTGGGCGCGAGAGTGCCAGCTCGACGGGAGCCAGGTCCGCCTGTCCCGCACCGAGTACGA
This sequence comes from Trebonia sp., assembly GCA_036501515.1. Taxonomy (GTDB): domain Bacteria; phylum Actinomycetota; class Actinomycetes; order Streptosporangiales; family Streptosporangiaceae; genus Trebonia. Next base: position 4,764 of record DASYAD010000068.1, read on the forward strand.
GCTGCTCATCTTCCTCATGCGCCACCCGCGCCAGGTGATCACGATCGAGAAGATCATCCAGCGGGTCTGGGGCTCGCGCGCCTACCACCATCAGATCAACGCCGCCCGGATCGCGATCTCGCGGCTGCGCACCAAGCTGACCGCCGCGCCGGGCGGGCCACCGCTCATCGCGTCGGTGCGCGGGATCGGCTACAAGTTCGACGGGCCGGTGCTCGAGATGGGTGACCGTGCCAGCGGCGCTCACGACTCAGGGCTAGGCAACCTCCGGCTTTCCACCATGGTTCTCGATATCGCCGCGGCTTTGCAGGAGCGGTCCTTCGCCTCCGCCGCGCAGTACGCCATCGACACGATCGTGTCGGCCACCGGAGGCAGCGCCGGGGCGATCTTCTACGTGGCAGGCGGCCGCATCCACCTGCTGGTCGAGCGGGGCAACCCGGCGAAGTTCCGCGAACTGATGCGCGGGGGCGTCCCGGTGCGCGGGCGCACGGAAGTGCACTCGCTCGACCTGCGCCAGGCCACCCAGATCGAAGACATCACCCCGCTGGCGCGCGGCTCGGAAACGGTGCGGGCGATGTCGATGCAGGGCTTCCACAGCTATCTCTACGTGCCGCTGATCACCGGCGGGCGCAAGTGGGGCGGCCTGCGGCTGGCCAGCCGGGCCACCCGCCCGTTCGACCCGCTGGTGACGACGTTCTGTTCGTCGGTCGGCGCGATGCTGTCGCTGAAGCTGCGCAACCCGGAGATCTTGCTGGCCGAACAGGTCAGGGCGGAGCCGCTTCGGGTCGTGGCAGGTGCCCGGTGACTAGCGAAGGCCGGCACCAGTCAGCCGCTTTCGACGTCAGCGGCCTGGTAGCCGTCGTGACGGGGGCCGGCAGCGGAATCGGCCGGGGCACCGCGATCCACCTGGCGGCGGCCGGCGCCACCGTCGTGTGCGCGGACGTCGACGCTGCCTCGGCGAGGGCGACCGCGGATCAGGCGGGCGGCGGCAGCTACCCGGTGCCGGCCGACGTGACCCAGCGGGCGAGCGTGGAACGCCTGGTGGACGGAGTCATCGAACGGCACGGCCGGGTCGACGCGATGTGCAACATCGCTGGGATCATCACCGAGTCGCCGTTGCTCGAGCTGACGGAAGGCGACTTCGACCGGATCTCCGCCGTCAACCTCAAGGGAGTGCTTTTCTGCTGCCAGGCGGCCGGCCGGGCGATGGCGGCCGCTGGCCGGGGTGCCATCGTGAACATGTCCTCGGCGGTCGTCGACCGCCCCTCAGCCGGCTTCGGCGCCTACGCCACTACCAAGGCCGGGGTGGCGCAGCTGACCAAGACGCTGGCGGTCGAGCTCGGCCCGCGCGGTGTCCGGGTCAACGCGATCGCCCCGGGCGTCATCGTCACCGCGATGACCGAGCGGCACTACACCCGCGCCGACGGCACCGTCGACGAGGCCGCCCGCGCCGCCCGCCTTGACGCTTTGCGGTCGGGGTCGCCGCTGGACGCCGTGGGCGTGCCTGAGGACATCGCCTTCGCCGTCCGGTACCTGGTCAGCGACGCCGCGCGGTTCGTGACCGGCCAGCTGTTCCGGGTCAATGGGGGAGCGATGATGCCGTGACCATGCCGAAGTAACGCCCCGGTGACCTTGACGGGGGAGCGCTGGCTCCGATAGACAAATATAATCCACAATATTTATCTGGTGGTGCGTGCTTATCCGTGGAGGTTAGTGATGACGACGGCTGACGTTGCTCCCGCGGCACTCGTCCGCGACGACGGTGTGCGCCGTGAGATCTACCTCGATCCCGGGCTGTTCGCGCTGGAGATGGAGCGGATCTTCAAGCGGACCTGGGTCTTCATGGCGCACGAGAGCGAACTGGCGGCCAGCGGCGACTACCTGACGATGCGGGTCGGCACCGAGCCGGTCGTGCTCGTCCGGGGCGAAGACGACGAGATCAGGGTGCTGGTCAACCGGTGCAGGCACCGCGGCGCGATCGTGTGCGAGCGTGCGGCGGGTAACGCCAAGTCATTCCGCTGCCAGTACCACGGATGGACATACCGCAACGACGGGCAGCTCGTCGGCGTGCCCTATCCGGAACGGCAGGCGGCGGACGTCCGGGAGCGGCTCGGCCTGGTCGCCCTCCCGCGGGTGGAGAGCTACCGCGGGCTCATTTTCGCGTCATTCAACCCCGGCGTGCCGCCGCTGACGGAGCATCTCGGGCCCGGCGCCATCAGCTACATCGACCGCTTCCTCGACCAGTGCCTCGGGCTGCCGCTGGTCGCGCACAAGCAGGCGCACCGCATCGCCATGGGGGCGAACTGGAAGCTACAGCTCGAGAACGGCATGGACGGCTACCACGCCGGGTTCACCCACCGGTCCTTCTTCGACGTCATGCAGCGGCGGCTCGGGACCAGTGTCCGCTACGCCAGTGGCCTGCCGACGGCGACATCTCGCGCGTTCCGCAACGGCCACTGCGCGATCGACCCGGAGACCACCTCCCGCAAGCCGCTCATGAGCCGCGTCGCCACCCTGCCGGAGGCCGCCGAGCGGCTCGCGCTGCTGCGGGCTGAGGTCGGCGACGACAAGTACGAGGAGTTCCTCGGCGGGGTCACGGGCGCCGGCATCAACGTCGGCATCTACCCGAACCTCCAGCTCATCGGCATCCACATCCGCCGCATCGAACCCGTCTCCGTGAACCAGACGGTCGTCTCGGTCCGCCCGCTGCTTGCCGATGGCGCGCCCGAGCAGGTGAACTGGCTGCGGCTGCGTTACCACGAGCTGTTCTACGGTCCGGCCGGCTTCGGCCAGCCGGACGACTTCGAGATGTTCGAGCGGGTCGAGGCCGCCCTGGGCGACACCCAGGACGGGTGGTTCCGCTTCGAGCGGGGCTTCGGCGCCGAGCAGGCCGTCGACGACGGCGACACCACACTAGGCAATGTCAGCGACGAGACACCGCAGCGCGGCCAGTACCGGCAGTGGGCGGCACTGATGACGGCCGAAGGCTGAGGGGAGACGACATGCTGAAAGCAGCGGATGACGAACGGACCGCGGTTTCCCGGTATGCCGACTTCCTCCTCGATGAGGCGGAGCTGATCGACCAGCGCCGCCTGGAGGAGTGGACGAGCCTGTTCGCCGATGACGCCGTCTACTGGATGCCGATGGATCCGGACCAGGCGGCGCCCGGTGACGGCCTGAACATCATCTACGACGACCGGCCGCGCCTGCTCGACCGGGTGTCGCGGCTCAACAGCGGGCTGGCGTTCGCTGACGAGCCGCACAGCGCGACCAGCCACACGCTGTCCCCGGTGCGGCTACTGGACGGCCAGCGGGCGCTGGAGGCGGCCGGCGGCAGGGAGCTGCGCCCCGGAGAGCATGCGGTGACCGCCCGGTGCGTGATCGGGCGGGCCCGTCAGGGCCGGACTGAAACCTTCCATTCCCGCGTCCGGTGGGTGCTGCGAGACAGCGGGGAATCCCTGCTGATCGTCATGAAGCGAATCGACCTGCTGAACGCGCAGGACCCGCTGCCCGTGCTCACGCTCATCCTTTGATGACCGGACGGGCGGCGGCTGGGGAAGTGTCGCGGTGAGACGCGAGGAGATCCCGCGGGCCGGCCTGCTGATGGACGTGCGCGTGGTCTCGAGCGGTGTCGCCATCGCCGGGCCGATGACGGCGGGCCTGCTCGGCGAGTTCGGCGCCGAGGTCCTCCACATTGAGAGTCCGCTCGGCCAGGACCTGCTGCGGAACCAGCGGTCGACGTTCGGCCTGCAGCACAGGAACCAGCGGCTGATGACGCTCGACATCCCCTCACCGGAGGGCCGCCGGATCTTCCTGCGGCTGCTCGCCGAGGCCGATATCTGGGTGGAGTCGTCGAAGGGCGGCACGTACGCCCGGTGGGGGCTGTCCGACGAGGAAGTCTGGGCCGTCAATCCCCGGCTGGTCGTGGTGCACGTGTCGGGATTCGGTCAGGAGGGTCAGCCGGAGATGACCGGGCGGGCTGGCTTCGACGCGGTCGCGCAGGCCTACTCAGGGCTGATGAACTGGAACGGCACGCCGGAATCAGGCCCCCTGCTGGCGCGGCCGGTGATGGGCGATCACATCCCCGCGCTGTTCGCCGCGTTCGCGGCGGCGGCCGCCCTGCACCGGGCACGCGTCTCCGGCGTCGGGGAAAGCGTCGACGTTGCCCAGTACGAAGCGCTCGTGCGCGTCCAGGGCAGCATGCTGATGCACTTCCTCAACGACGGCGTCGCCTACCCGCTCTCCGGCAACCAGAACGTGCGCTGGGCGGGCACCGATACCTTCCGCTGCGGCGACGGGCGCTGGGTGTTCGTGCAGCTCACCGGCCGCTCATCCTGGGCCAACGCGGTGGCTTTCTTCGGGCTGGCCGGAGATCCGGATTTCCCGTCCACGCTGAACATGGTCGAGCGCGGCAGCGCGCCGGGGACGAGGATGGAGCGGCTCATGCGCGAGTACTGCGCAACCCGCGACGCGGGCGCGGTGGAGTCCGCCCTCACGACGGCGGGCCTGGCCTGCAGCCGGGTCATGGCCCCGGCCGACCTGGCCGAGGACCCGCATTACCGCGCCCGTCAGACGCTCACCGAGTGGTACGACGAGAGTGCGGGAGCCACCGTACGCGGACCCAACATCGTGCCCCGGGTCCGCAACCATCCGGCCACCATCTGGCGCGCGGGGCCGCGCTACAGCGCCGACACCGACGACGTGCTCTCCGAACTCGGCTACGGCGAACGCGAGCGGGCGGCCCTCTATGAGCAGCGGGTGGCTCTGCCGCCACCCGCGCGGGAGACGACGTGCTGATCGACTTCACCGAGGAGCAGCTGGCGGTCAGGGACACCGTCCGCCGGTTCGGCGAGACCGAGATCATGCCGGCCCGGCGTCGGCTGGAGGCCGACCGGGAGTTGTTCGCGGCCCTGTCGCGCCGGATCGCCAAGCTCGGGCTGCTCGAGATCGTCCAATTCGACGAAGAGGGAAACGACCAGCGGGTGCCAGGCTCCTACGTGACGCTGGGCGTGGCCTGTGAAGAGCTGGGCCGCTACGACACCAGCCTCGCGCAGGTGGTCTCCGGGGCCGGCTCGCGGGCGTCCCGGCTGGCCAAGCTGGCGGACCGTGACCTCGGCCGCGAGCTGCGCGCCCGGTTCACCGCCGGCCAGATGACGATGGCGGCGGGCTTCAGCGAGGCCGAGGCGGGCTCAGACATCCAGGGCACGCGGACCACCGCCCGGCGGGTGCCCGGCGGCGTGCGCGTTACCGGCGAGAAGAACTCGGTCACCGGCATGCCGGCGGCGGACTGGGTGGCCATCTTGGCCCGGGAGACCGACGCGGACGGAGGATCGCTCGGCTTCAGCCAGTTCCTTATCCCGGTCGGCGCGCCCGGCCTGTCCCGGGCCGAGCTGGACGATATGGGCTGGCGGGTGCGCGGCCGCAGCATTCTCACCCTCGACGACGTGTTCGTCCCCGACGGGCAGCGCGTCGGGGAGCCGGGCATGGGCCTGAAGATGATGCTCGGGGGCTTCAACTACCTGCGCGCTTCGCAGGCACTCATCTGCGTGGGGGCCGCCGACGCCACGCTGCGGGAAACGGTCGCCCACACCAGTTCCCGTACGGCGTTCGGCAAGCCGCTGGGGGCCAACCAGGCGGTGTCCTTCGCCCTCGCCGAAGCCGCGACCAAACTGGATGCGGCCCGGTGGATGTGCTACCGGGTGCTGGAAATGCGGGAGCGCGGGCTCGACCACGCGACCGAGGCGGCCATGGCCAAGTGGTGGGTGCCCGAGGTCTGCATCGACGTGCTGCGCGACTGCCTGCGGTTCAACGGGCACGCCGGCTACTCGTCGGAGCTGCCCATCGAGCAGCGGCTGCGTGACGTCATCGGCTTCGAGCTGGCCGACGGCGCGTCGGAGATCATGAAGCTGATCATCGCCCGCCGGATGTTCGGCCGCGCGGTGGCCGGCTGACCGGGCGCCGCTCTGACGGGCTCAGCCGGCCGGCCAGACGACGGGCAGCGACCTCGGGCCCCGGACCAGCGCCTGGCGCATCTCGATCGGCGCGCCGGCCGCCAGGCGCAGGCCCGGGAGACGGGTCAGCAGCTCGCGGGCGGCGATCCGCATCTCCAGGCGGGCGAGGTACTCGCCGATACAGCGGTGCCGTCCGTAACCGAAGGCGACATGCCCGGGATGGTCTTCCCGGTCCGGGTCGTAGCTTTCCGGATCGGGGAACCGCCGCGGGTCGTGATTGGCCGATCCGTACATCACCAGCACCTTGTCGCCGGGGCAGAGGGTGGTCCCGGCGACCGTCGTCTCGGTGACGACCGTACGGGCCAGCCCCAGGGCGGGCGACTCGAAGCGCAGCGACTCCTCGATCGCGCGGTCAAGGAAGTCAGGCTCCCGGGTCGCCCGCTCCGCGAAGCCCGGCCTCTCCAGCAGGTGGCGGAGCAGGTTGCCGATGCCGTTGACGGTGGTGTCGTGGCCGGCGACGAGGATCTGCTGCGCCATGCCGTACCGCATGGCGGCCGGGGCGGGCTCGCCGTTGACCTGGGTCTGGGCGATGGTGGTGAGCAGGTCGTCGCGCGGGTCGGTTACCCGGCGGTCGACCTCGGTGATGAGCAGGTCTGCCAGCTTGGCTGAGTACACGTCGCGGCCCGCGAGGTCGCCTGCCTGCGCGGTCACGTGCATGCCGTGGACCCATTCGCTGAAAACCGGCCAGATGCCGCGGTCAAGGCCGAGCAGCAGGGCGATGACGACGCAGGGGATCGGCTGGGCGTACTCCTCGATCAGGTCGGCGTGTCCTCGCCCGGCGAACGCCTCGACGTGCTCGACCACGACCTGGCTGACCATCGGCTCGAGCTTGTTCACGGCGGGGAGGGTGAAGTACGGCTGCAGCGCGCGCCGGTAGTGCTTGTGGTCCGGCGGCTCCACCGTCAGCGGGACCGATCCGGTCGGCAGGCCGAGCGACGGGATGGTGACACCCTGCGTGGTGGTGAAGCGCGTGTGATCGTTTGCCGCCTCGACGACGTCCGCGTACCTGGTCAGGGCCCAGAAGCCGCCGTGGCTGGAGCCGCGCATGACGGGGCACTGCTCGCGCGCCTCGGCGAGCATGCCGTACAGGTTCTGCGCGGTGTCAGGATCGGTGTGGTCGAAGTCGTGGCTCGCCCAGTCGACAGCCTCGCCCGGACGCCTTTCCTCACCAGTCATCGTCAGTCCTTAGCTCGAGCCCGGAGATGCTCAGTTCCCGCTGTCCGCGCCGCGGGCACCGCGGACCAGCCGTCCCGGTAGCGCCCCGGTGGGCTTGCCGTCGCGGTAGGTCACCTGCCCCGACTTGATGGTTGCCCGGTAGCCGGTGGCCGACTGGGTCAGCCGCTTGCCGCCGGACGGCAGGTCGTGGGCCACCGTGGGCACGTGCAGCTGCAGGGCGTCGAAGTCGATGAGGTTGAGGTCGGCCTGGTAGCCCGGCTTGAGCAAGCCGCGGTCGTCGAGTCCGACCGCGTGCGCGGTGTCCTGGGTCAGCGACTTCACGATGAACGGCACCGAGAGCTTCTCGCCCTTCGTTCGGTCCCGGCCCCAGTAGGCGAGCATGAACGTCGGGTAGCTCGAATCGCAGATGAGGCCGTAGTGCGCGCCGCCGTCGCCGAGGCCGACGATGGTCGCGTCGCTTTTCATCATCGCCAGTGACGGTTCCAGTGAACCGTCGAAGATGTTGGCGAACGCCGCGTACAGCATGCCCGCCCCGTCGTTCTCCAGCAGCAGGTCGTACGCCAGTTCGTCGGGCTCGACGCCCCGCCTGGCCGCCCGGGCCCCGATGCTGTCGTCCACCGACGGCTCGTAGTCGCCGGCGTCGCGCAGCTGGAACACCATGTCGAAGCGGCGCTGCTTGGCCTGGACGTTGGCGGCGCGGGCCTGCTCGATGATGAGCGCCCGGGTTTGCTTGCGGGACATCGCGGCGATCCGCTGCGCGCGGGGGGCGCCGGCCAGCTCCGTGTAGGCCGCGCTCGCCGAGAAGGGGTTCCTGGTGGTGTCGATGCTCATCAGCATGCCCATCGGCCGGGGAAAGACCTGCCCGCGGACCGGCACGCCGCTGGCATAGGCCTGCTCGGTCAGCCTGAGCACTTCGGGCCATGAGTGCGGCGCCGAGTGGAACTGGGCCAGCGTAAAGCTCAGCGGCCGGCCGGACCGCTCGGCCAGCTCGACCAGCAGCCGCATCCGGTCCGGGACCGTCTCAGCCGAGGGGAACTCCTGAATGACCTGGAGCACACCGCGGCCCGCCCGGGCGACGCCCGACGCGAGCATGTGCAGCTCGCGTTCGGCTGCCTCGAAGCTTGGGGTCGGCTCGCCGTCGACGGTCTTGTGGTTGACGCTGCGGGAGGTGGAGAAGCCCACCGCGCCTGCTTCGATGGCTTCTTGTGCGAGGCTCCGCATGCGGTCCATGTCCGCCTCGGTGGCCGGCTCGCGCGCCATGCCCCGCTTGCCCATCGCGAAGACGCGCACGGCCGCGTGCGGCAGCTGGGTGGCGATGTCGGCGTCGAAGGAGCGCTGGCCGAGAAAGTCGAGGTAATCGGGGAAGGTGCGCCAGGCCCACGGCAGCCCCGCGGTCATCACGACCTCGGGGATGTCCTCGATGCCCTCCATCAGCCGCACCAGGTCGTCGCGGGACCCGGCATCGCACGGGGCGAAGCCGACGCCGCAGTTCCCGGTGACCACCGTGGTCACGCCGTGCCCGGTGGACGGTCCGAGCGTATTCTCCCAGGTGGCCTGCCCGTCGTAGTGCGTATGGACGTCGACGAAGCCAGGGGTCACCAGCAGTCCCGAAGCGTCAATCTCGTCGCATCCGGGCGTCTCGATACCGTCGCCCACCGCGGCGATGACGTCGTCGCGCAGCAGGATGTCGGTGACGCGAGGATCGTCGCCGGTCCCGTCGACGACGGTGCCGCCGCGGATCAGCAGGTCGGGTGAATTCATGCTGCTCTCCTTCCTGGCGCGAGGCGCCGGTTAACGGGGCGCCTGCCTGCCGCGGACTAGCTGGCCGGGCAGCTGGCCGGTGAAGGCGTCGTCTTGCAGGATCTTGTGGCCGCTCACGAACGTGTAGCGATAGCCGGCCGGCGCCTGGGTCAGCCGGCGGCCGCCCGCGGGCAGGTCGTAGGCGACCTTCGGCGCGTGCAGGTACAGGCCGTCGTAGTCGATGACGTTGAGGTCCGCCTTGTGCCCCGGCGCCAGGCGGCCCCGGTCGCGCAGGCCGGCCAGGTCAGCGGGCACCGAGGTGAGGGCGCGGACCGCCTCGGCGAGGGAGAGGCGGTCCTTGTCCCGCTGCCGCGTCCAGTGGGTGAGCACGAAGGTCGGGTAGCTGCCGTCGCAGATCATCCCGTAGTGCGCACCGCCGTCGCCCAAGCCGACCACACTGTCCGGGCGCGCGAACATCGGCACCAGGTGGTCGAGGTTGCCGTAGCCGTAGTTGGACAGCGCCACGTACAGCATCGCGTGACCGTCGTTCTCGAGCAGCAAGTCGTAGGCGAGTTCCTCGGTGCTGACCCCGCGCTGCCGGGCGATGGCCGCCACGCTCAGCCTGGCCTCCGGCTCATAGGTCGGGGGCTCCGTTACCAGGTAGGTCTTGTCGAACTGGCGGGCAGTCAGCACGATCGGCAGCACGTCGCCGGTCGGCGCCTCGTGGATGATCGCGTCGCGGGTCCGGGGGTCGCGCAGCCGGGCCACCCGCTCGGGCAGCGGCAGGCCGGCGATGGCCCGGTACGTCGGACAGGCCGAGAACGGGTTGGCCGACAGGTCGAGCCCGACGTGCACGCCGATCGGCCGCGGCGCGAACTGGGGGTGGATGGAGACACCGGGACGGGAGTTGGCCTCGTCGACCCAGTCCATGATCTTCGGGAACATCTCGGGCTTGGAGTTTTGCTGGTTAATGGTGAAGGTGACCGTCACCCCGGCCCGCGCCGAGATGCGTTCGAGCACGGCGATCTCTTCGCGCTTGTCCCGCTCGGTGTCCTCGTGGACGAGGTTGGTGACCAGCTGGACGATGCCGCGGCCGCCGAACGCGGCCGCGATGGCGGTCAGTTCCGCCTCGCCGGAATTGAAGCTGGGGATGTGCTCGCCGTCGCCCCGCCGGTGGATCTCCGTGCGCGACGTCGCGAATCCGATGGCGCCGGCCGCCGCCGCCTCGCGCGCCAGGTCCGCCATCCGCGCGACGTCCTGCTCCGTGGCCGGCTCGCCGGCGGCGCCGCGGGCTCCCATCGCGTAGACCCGCAAGGGCGAGTGAGGCAGGAAGGTGGCGACGTCGATGTCGTGCGGCCGTCCCGCCACCGCGTCGAGGTAGTCAGGGAAGGTCTCCCAGTCCCACTGCAGGCCCTCCGTCATCACCACCTCGGGGATGTCTTCCACTCCCTCCATGGCATTGACCAGCAGGGCGTGGTCCGCTGGCCGGCAGGGGGCGAATCCGACCCCGCAGTTGCCCATGACCGCGGTCGTCACCCCGTGCATGGACGACGGCGCCAGGTGCTCGGACCAGATCGACTGGCCGTCGTAATGGGTGTGGATGTCGACGAAGCCGGGGGTGACGACGCAGCCCGCGGCGTCAACCTCGGTGGCGCCGTCATCGGCGACCGTGCCGACGGCGCTGATGAGGCCGCCGTCCACCGCGATGTCGCCGTGAACCGGTTCCCGGCCCGTCCCGTCGATGATCAAGCCATGCCGGACCACCAGATCGTGCGGCACCTCTTACTCCTGCCCTGCCGCCCGCTGCGGCCTCGTCTGCACCCGGCCGGGGCGGCCAGGAAGAATCCCGGGCCTCGCCCGCGAGGAAGATAGTTTTCTATAGACAATATGATCTATTCTGTAGCTCGACAAGATGTTGTTGCGCTTGGCCCCCCTTCCCGTCTACCGGGGCCGCGCCTGAGCGCCAGCGCGCCGGCAGGCCGTTACCCGGACCTGGATGTCACAAGGCTGACGCCAAATCGTGTCTTGAAGATCATATAGAATATGTTATTCTCTCGAATCAGCGGACTCACCAGCAGTCCGCTGTATCGATAGTGGTCAGCGGCATGACCGGGTGGAACGAGGCCGACATAGCTGCGTCCTGACAGAGATTGGTAGGCTCGATGAAGCGTCTGGGACTGATAGCGGGAGCAGCCGTCGTCGCTGTGACGGCGGCGGCATGTAGTAGCAGCAGCACTAGCGCGAGCAGCGGCGCGTCGTCGCCCGCCTCCGCTAGCAGCAGCACGGGGGCATCGAGTTCTGCGGCCGGCCTTCCGACGGCGGCGGCCGCCGCCAGCGGGACGCCGTACAAGGTATTCTTTATCAACGAGCAGGGTGCGTCGGCCACCGCCAGTGACCCTGAGGACACGTCCGCCGCCACCGCGGCCGTGGACTACATCAACAAGAACCTCGGCGGGATCAAGGGGCGTCCCGTCCAGATGACGACGTGCGCGACCCTCGGCACCTCGGAAAGCATGATCAGCTGCGCCAACAAGGCGGTCGACGCCAAGGCAGACATCGTCATCAAGGGCGCCGAGACCGCGGCTGAGTCGGGCGTGCCGATCATCACCGGCGCGGGCATTCCTTACCTGACCCTGAACGCCGGCAGCGCGGGTGAGCTCAACAACAAGCTTTCGTTCGTGCCCTCGGCCGGTTTCGCGGCCCAGTACTCTTCCCTGGCCGTCTACGCCAAGTCGAAGGGCTACAAGAACGTGGTGGCTGTCTTCACCGACGTCACCGCGCTCAGCAGCCCCCTCCAGGGCCCGATTGCCAAGGCGTTCGCGCGTGAGGGAATCACCTACTCGACGCTGCCGGTAGCGCTGACCACATCCGACCTCACGCCGACCTACGACACCGCGCTGGCGAAGAAGCCGGACCTGATTCTCGACTTCGCCAGCCTGGCCCAGTGCACCGCGCTGCTGAACGCACGGCAGACCCTCAGCGACACCACGCCGCTGGCGATCGGCCCCAACTGCGCCACCTCGAGTGTCCTTAACAGCGTGTCCTCCCAGTACGTGAACGGCCTGGCCGTCGCGTCACCCGACACCTCGACGGTCAGCACGGACAAGGACACCCAGACCTACGACGCCGCCATGAAGGCCTACGCACCGTCGGCCAGCACCGGCGGCTTCGCCCCGACCAGTTTCGAGGCGGTCATGGACTTCTACAACGCCATGACGACGGCGGCCGACCCGGCCAGCGTCACCAGCCCGAGCGCGGTGGCCCAGGTGCTGTCGACCTCGAAGAACATTCCGCTCTTCATGGGGGCAGGCAAGTCGTTCACCTGCAGCCACACGCTGTTCCCGACCCTGCCTGCCGCGTGCTCGCCGTACGCGTTCGTCGTCACCTACACCGGCAACGGCGTCTACTCGCTGGTCGGCAGCTACGACATGACGGCCCTGATGAAGGGCCTGATCTAGCAGAGGCCGGGCAGCGCGCCCGGGCCCGCGGCTACGGCCGGGGCCCGGGCGCCTGCTTTTGGCGGCTGCCTTCCCGGGGGAGGCCAAGGCTGCGGGCGATCAGCCCCCGCTGGATGTCGTTCGTCCCGCCCCCGATCACGTACATCGGCGCCCGGCGCAGCGCCTGCTCGGCTGCTCCGCCGTCGGCGCCCCCCGCGCTCGGATCGAGTGCGGCCCGCGGGCCGAGCACGTCGAGCACAGCCCGGCTGAACTCCTCGGCGAGCTCGCCGGTCAGCACCGCCGCGGCCGGCGCCAGCAGGCCGGCCGGGCGGCCGTCTTGCGTCGCCTCGGTCGCGGCGAGCACCAGCATGCGCCCGGCCTGCAACCGCGACGCCAGCGTGGCCAGCCGCTCGCGGACCGCGGATCCGGGCGCGCCGGCCAGGCCGGCCGGGTCGGCGCGCAGGTGACGCAGCAGATCGTCAAGCCGGCGGTGCATCGTCGCGGCCACGCCGCCCATCGATACCCGCTCGGCCGCCAGCGCGTCGGTGATGACCTGCCACCCGCCACCGACCTCGCCCACCCGGGCACTGTCGGGCACGAGGACGTCGGTGTAGCTGACCGTGCAGGAGATACCGCCGTGCAGGGCCACGTGCTGCTGGACGTGAATGCCCGCCGTGCGCATGGGAACGAGGAAGACGGTGATCCCGCTCCGCCCGGTGGCGGCCGGGCCGGTCCGCGCGGCGAGCCAGACGTGGCTGGCGTCCTGCGCGTGCGACGTCCACGCCTTCTGGCCGTTGACGAGCCAGCCCGCGCCGGCCCTGACGGCGCTGGTACGCAGCGACGCGAGGTCGGAGCCAGCCTCCGGCTCGCTGTAACCGAGGCAGAACCTGAGCTTCCCGCTGCTGATCAGCGGGAGAAACTCCGCCTGCTGCGCGTCGGTGCCGTGCCTGAGGATGGGCAGGGCCAGCATGCTGGTGGCGCTCATTTCCCGTTCAAGCGGCGCGCCCGCGTACCGCACCTCCTGGCTGACCACCGCCTTGGCGCTCGCGCTGGCCGCGCGACCGCCCGCCGCGGCGGGCCAGCCGAGCGCGAACAGCCCACGGTCGGCGAATTCGGCGCGAAGGCGCTGCTCGTCGAAGGACTGCCTGCCGTCGGGCAGGGTGCGGTGGCAGCCGCTCAGCACGTTCCTCACCTCGCGGCGCAGTTCCTCCGCGTCGTCGTCCGCCGCGAGCGGCGGCAGCGAGCGGCCACCTTCGACGAGTGCGTGCGCTACGTCGCCGTGCTCGCCGCCGTCGCCGCGCAGCCGGGTGAGGTCGGCGTGCAAGCGCCGGAACAGCCAGGGCACCTGGTGTTCGTTGAAGTACCCGGCCGCCCCGAGCGTGTGCTGCGCCATGTACATCACGCTGGCGGCCGTATCGGCGATGAACCGGGTGGCCAGCACGGCCGACAGCCCGGCCCCGCCGCTGCCCGCGCCGGCGTCCCGCGCCGCTTGGATGAGCAGCAGTTTGGCGGCGGTGACATCGATGTGAGCCGCCGCGGTCCGCTGCTGGACGGCGCCGAACTCGCCGATCACCCGGCCGAACTGCCTGCGGTTGCGCGCATGCTCCACCGCCAGGTCGTGCGCCTGGCTGGCCGCGCCGAGCACGCGCGCGGCGAGGCCGAGGCGGTGCAGCTCCAGTGCCCGGATGAGCTCCGGCGGCGTACACCGCTCGATCACGGCCGGCTCTCCGGTCCGCACCCGTGACCAGGGCGGTACCGCCAGGCCGGCCAGCGGCTCGGCCGCGCGAACGGGGGCCAGGGCGGCCAGGCCGGCCGGAGGGCAGAGCACCAGGACGTGGGTGGCCGCGGGCGGCGGGTCGAGGTACTCGAACACGTCGGCGTCAAGCCGCTCAGCGACCGCGACGACCGGCCGGATGTCGCCGGCCGCCACGGCCTCGCGCTGCGCGGCCTCCAGCACCGAGGCCGCGATATAGGCGTCGGCCAGCGGGGCCGGGCAGGCGCGGCGGCCGAGTTCGAGCAGCGCCGTGACGAGCATCTCCGGCGTGCCCGCCGTCCCGATCTCGAACCAGCCGTGCGCGGCCGCGTCGGCCCACAGGGCGCTCAGGTCCGCCGTCGCGGCCACGGTGGCATCGGGCCAGTGCCGCCCGAGAAGCTGGGCGACGGCCTGGCGGAACTCTTCCACTGGATCGAAGCCACTTGTCGCCATGCTGCTCCTCCGTTAGGTTGTCCTGCAAGATCTAATATCATGGAGAATCTACAAATGAGCCTCCTTGCCCGGGCGGACCAGGCGGACGGAACCTCGTCTGCGGTCGGTCCAGAGCGCCTGTCGACTCTCTTCCGCCCGCGGTCGGTCGCCCTGGTGGGCGCGACCGACCGGTCGAACTTCTCTAAAGTCGCCTACCAGAACCTGGCCGCCTTCGGGTTCGCTGAGCGCACGTACCTGGTGAACCGCCGGGGGGCCGAGACCCATGGGCGCTCCACCGTCCCGAGCTGCTCGGCGATCGGCGAGCCGGTCGACGTGGCCTACCTGATGGTGTCCCAGGCGGCGATGCTGGACGCGCTGAGTGACGCGGCCCAGGCGGGTATCCGCAACGCCGTCGTGCTGTCTTCCGGCTACGCCGAGGCCGGCCCGTCGGGCCGGGCGGCCCAGCTGGCACTGGTGGACCACGCACGGTCGCTCGGCATGGTGCTGCTTGGCCCCAACCACCTCGGGTTCGCGAACTTCGTCGACCGCACGCCGGTGTGCTCCGTCCGGGTCACGCCCCGTTCGCCGGGCCCGGTCGCGCTGCTCTCGCAGAGTGGCGCCAGCGTTGGCGCCATGGTGAAGTTCGCCGACATGACCGGCACCGGCCTGAGCTACATGATCACCCTCGGCAACGAGGCGATGATCACCGCCGCCAGCGCCCTGCAGTACCTGGTCGAGGACGAGCACACCCGGGCGATCGCCATCTTTCTCGAGACGATCAGGGACCCCCAGGTCTTCGCCCGCGCCGCGCGGCAGGCCGCGCGGGCCGGCAAACCGGTGATCGTGCTCAAAGCCGGGCGCAGCGAGTTGTCCGCGCGGACGGCGGCCGCTCACACCGGGGCGATGGTAGGCGACGACAACGTCATCAGCGCCGTCTTCACGGCGCTGGGCGTCGTCCGGGTCGACTCCATCGAGGACCTGATGGTCACCGCGGGCCTCGGAGCGCACCTGGGACCACTCGCCCGGCCGGGGATCGGAGTCGTGTCGGTCTCCGGCGGTGCCTGCGGTATCCTGGCCGACACGGCCGCCGCCGCGGGTACCGCGCTGCCCGAGTTCGGCGAGGGCACGCGCGCCGCCCTGCGGGAGCTGCTCCCGGCTTTCGCGACGCCGCAAAATCCGCTCGACGTCACCGGTGCCGCCACGGTCGAGCCCGCCTTGTTCCGGGACGCGATCACCATCGTGTCCCGGGACCCCGAGGTCGGCGTCATGGCCGTCGTCAATACCATGCCGTGGTTCTCCGACGGTGGCCGCTGGCACGGCCAGGCCACGGCCAACGCGGTCGGCGAGGGCATCGCGCGATCGCAGGTCCCGGTGATTTACGTCAACCAGACGATGCAGCCGCTTTCCGACTACACCCGCGAGGTGATGGCCGAGGCCGGGATCCCCTACCTGGTCACCGGCCTGCGGCACGCGATGGTCGGCCTCGTCAAGGTAAGCGCGTGGTCGCAGGCGGTCGGGCAGCTGCGCGATGAGCAGGCGCCTGTCGCGCCACCCGCCGTGCCCGCCGCCGGGACAGGCCACGGTACCTGGTCGGAGGAGGCTGGCCGGCGGCTGCTGGCCGAAGCCGGGATTCCCGTCGTCCCGGGCCGCCTGGTCAGTTCGGGTGACGACGCCGTGGCAGCCTGCGAGGAGCTCGGCGGCAGCATCGCGCTCAAGGTCGTCTCCGCCGGCATCGCCCACAAGAGCGACGTCGGCGGAGTGCGCCTCGGTGTTACCGCCGCCGACGCGGGACGGGTTTACCAGGAGCTGCGCGACCTCGGCGGTCAGCTGGACGCGACCGTCGACGGTGTGCTGGCCACCAGCATGACCACCACGGGGCTCGAACTGCTGGTCGGAGTCGTCCGTGACCCGGAGTGGGGGCTGATGCTCGCCCTGGGCGTCGGCGGGGTGTTGACGGAGGTATTCAAGGACTTCGCCCTCGCGCCGCTTCCGGTGAGCTCGGCGCAGGCCGCGCGCATGCTGCGGAGCCTGCGGGCGGCCCCCGTCTTGGACGGGGTGCGCGGCGGCCCGGCGGTGGACCTGCCCGGACTGTCCCGGGTGATCGAGCGGGTGGGCCTGCTCGCGGCGGAACTCGGCCCCGGCCTCACCGCGCTTGAGATCAATCCGTTGTGGGTCCGCGGCTCACGCATCGAGGCGCTGGACGTGCTGGTCAGCTGGAGTGACGATGAGTGAGTCCGCGGCTCTCCCGGCTGAGGGGACGGACGGGCCGCCGGTGATCGTCACCCGTGACGATCACGTCATGACGGTCACCCTGAACCGCCCGCGAGCGCGGAACGCGGTCAACATGGAGGTGTCTGTCCTCGTCGGGGCCGCGCTGGACGAGGCCGAGCAGGACGCATCCGTCTGGGCCGTCATCATCACCGGCGCCGGCCACGCGGCCTTCTGCGCCGGCGGCGACCTCAAGGCACGCGCGAAGGGCGAGCCGGTGTCCCCGACCGAAGGCCCCGGCAAAGCCTGGGGTTTCGCCGGGTACGTCCGCCACTGGATCAGCAAGCCCACCATCGCCGCCGTGAACGGGTACGCGATCGGCGGCGGCACCGAGATCGTGCTGGCCAGCGACCTCGCGGTCGCCGCCGACAGCGCGACCTTCGGGCTTCCGGAAGTCCAGCGGGGCATCTTCGCGGGAGCCGGCGGCGTCTTCCGCCTGCCGGCCCAGCTGCCGAAGAAAGTGGCGATGGAGATGATCTTGACCGGTGAGCCGATTACCGCCGCGCGGGCCCTGGAGCTTGGCCTGGTCAACCGGGTGGTTGCGCCGGCCCTCCTGCTCGACGCGGCGCGGGAGCTGGCCGGGCGGATCGCCCGGAACGCGCCGCTGGCGGTTCAGGCCAGCAAGCGCGTCGCGAACGGGATCGTCGGTGCGCGCGTCGCGTCGGAGGAGTCCGCCTGGGATCTGTCGGCCCGGGAGGCGGCCGCGCTCAAGCGCACGGCGGACGCGGCCGAGGGATCGCGGGCCTTCGGTGAGAAGCGCCCGCCCGTCTGGGAGGGCCGCTGAGATGCCCGCCCTCTCGCCTGCCAGCCCCGACGCAGCGGACGGACCGCGCACCGCCCGCCCGGGCAGGCGCCCGGTGCTGGCCGGGCTGGGAATGACCGACATCGGCCCGGTCTACGGGCAGACCGCGGCGCAGTTCGCCGCCGAGGCCGTCCGCCGTGCGGCCGGCGACGCCGGCCTTGGCCTGGCCGACATTGACGGCCTGCTCACCTCCGCGGGATTCAACGGCGGGGTGAAGCTCGACCTGCACCGCGACCTTGGCCTGTCGGACCTGCGGCTGCTGTCAGAGATGCAGGGCTTCGGCACCACCGCGGCGTCCATGGTCCAGCTGGCCTCGATGGCGGTGATGTCGGGCATGGCCGACGTCGTCGCCTGCGTGTACGCGGACACGCCCCGGCAGCAGGGCAAGTCGTCGGGGGCGTTCTACGCGGGCGAAGGCCGGGTAATCCAGGGTTGGAAGGGGCTGCAGTTCGCCTCGAAGCTCAGCGCCAACCCCATGTACGCGCTGGCCGCCCGGCGCCACATGCTCCGTTTCGGCACGACCAGCGAGCAGCTCGGCCACATCGCGGTGGCGCAGCGCGCCTGGGCCGCGCGCAATCCGCTGGCGCAGATGCGCGAGCCGATCACGCTCGAGGACCATCGCAGCTCCCGGCTCGTCGCCGATCCGCTCCACCTGCTTGACTGCTGCCTGGTCAGCAACGGCGGGATCGCGGTGATCGTCACGTCGGCCGAACGGGCGGCCGACCTGGCCCAGCCGCCGGTGCACGTGCGGGGATGGGCCCAGTCGCACCCGGGGCACCTGCTCCGCAGGCACGAGGACTTTGGCCTTGTCAGCGGCGCCGCCCAGGCGGGCCCGGCCGCGCTGGCCATGGCCGGCCTCTCGCTGGCGGACGTGGATATCTTCGAGCTGTACGACTGCTACACCTTCACCGTCCTGCTCACCGTGGAGGACTACGGCCTGTGCGGCAAGGGGGAAGGCGGGCCCTTCCTGGCCAGCGGGGTGCTCGGCCCCGGCGGCAAGCTGGCCGTCAACACCGGCGGGGGCCAGCTCTCCGGTTACTACCTGTGGGGGATGAGCCCGCTCTCCGAGGCCCTCATCCAGGCGCGCGGCCAGGCGGGAGCGCGGCAGGTGGATGCTCATGACGTCGTGATGGTCAGCGGGAACGGCGGTATCTTCGACCACCACGCCACGCTCGTCCTCGCCACCCAGGAGGCCTGATGGAAGCCGATCACGCGGCCGGCCCCAGCAGCGGGCTGTCGCTGGGAGCGGTCGGCCGCGACGCGGCCTGCGCGGAATTTCTCGACGGCACCGCGCAGGGCCACTTCCTGTTCCGCCGGTGCGCCGCCTGCGCCGCGGCCAGTGAGCCGCAGGCGCTGAGCTGCCCGGCGTGCGGCTCAGCCGACCTCGGCTGGCAGCGCGCCGAGGGCCCGGCGCGCCTGGTCAGCTGGTCGGTTGCCTACCCGGGTCCCCGCGCGGAACCCGGCGCCGCGCCGATCGTGCTGGTGATCGCCGAGCTGGCCGAGGGGCCGTGGTGGTGGAGCCAGCTGGTAGGCGTCCGCCCGGAAGACCTAAGCGAGGGGCTGCCGTTGCGCCTTGACTTCAGCCCTTCGGCGGACGGCGAATCGGTGCCGGTCTTCCGCCTGGCGTGACCCGCGGCGGCGGGGGACTGCGCTAGCCGGGCGGCCCGCGTCACTGCGGCAGGCGGACCAGCGCCGTGCCGTGGACGCAGGCCACGCCGTCGTCGCGGCTGACGCTGACGTCCAGGTCAATGAGTTTCCGGCTGCCGTCATCACGCTTGCCGGTGACCGCGGCCGCGATCAGCAGCGGCTGGTCGACACAGGCGCTCGCCCGGTTCTGCACCGATATCCGGGCCAGCTGGCTAGCCGGGCCAAGCCAGGTCGACAGCGTCGCGGCCAGCAGCGCGGCCATCAGGGGCCCGTGGACGAGCAGGTCGCGGTGCCCGGCGACCTCGACCGCGTAGGGCTTGTCGTAATGGATCCGGTGCGGGTTGCCGGTCGCGGCGCTGAACAGGAACAGCTGCACCGTGGTCGGCACCACGGTCCGCGGCGGCCAGCGGTGGCCCACGACGATCTCGGCGTAGCGCGGCTGGCCGGGCGCACCGCCGGTCATTTCGCGATCATCGTCCTGACGGTTTCCGCGACCAGCGCGCCGTGCTGGTTGACGTACTCGACCCTCCAGGTCACCAGGACGAACGGGCCTGAGCGGCCCGCCTTCTCGGTGACGCCGGCCAGGGTCGTGGTGGCCGTGACCGTGTCGCCCGGGTAGAGCGGGCCGTGAAACTCGGTTGTCTCGCCCCCTGCCATCCGCTGCGTGCAGTTCAGCGGCACCTCGGTCACGTCGCGATCGATGACGGTGCCGTCCGGCCGGAGGTCGGTGAGAGCGGCGGCGCCGCGGGCAACGCAGCGCAGGAACAGCGGCGGCATCACCACGTCGCGGTAGCCGCAGACGCGCGCCTGCCCGGCGTCGAAGTAGACCGGGTTGAGATCACCGACGGCGGCGGCCCACCGCTGGAACTCGGCTCGCCGCACGACTCCCTGCGTCCGGCCCACCTGCTGGCCGACCATGGCCCTGGCCTCGGGCGGCACCATCGCGCGGTTTGTCATGGAAGGTCTGTCCTCCTGTGCTGCGGCGGCGGGCGGCCGGGGCAGCGTGCTGAACCGTATAGCCGGGGCGGATTCATGTATGATATAGAATATCTGAATTCGGTTTCCGGTGCTGGCGCCGGCGGACAGTCAGAAGGACGGTGGGCGACTTGGCGCCCTGGCAGTCGAAGGAACTCGCGGATGTCACCGACGAGGATCTGCGCGAGATCCTGAAAGACGCTGAACTGCCATCCTTGCTTCCCGCGCTGGCGCACCTGACCGGCGACCTGGGCCTCGTGGCGGACGAGCTGCGCCCGCCCGGCCAGGAGGCGGTGGTGCTCGCCGCGCAGGGCGGGATGACCCCGCGGCAGCAGGAGGCCGCCCGCGAGGCGGCCTTCCAGACCCTGCGCCGCCTGCGCGACGACGCGCAGGCACAGACGGCGCCGACCCAGGACCCGGCCGAACTGCGCCGCCTGCTCGGATTCGTGGCCGGCGACGTCGATGACCGCTACCTCCCCATGCTCGCCTTCGAACTGGCGGTGCCCGAGGACAACGACGCACCCGGGTGGCACAAGTCGGATATCGCGCCCGGCCGGGACTTCAGCGTCATCGTGATCGGGGCGGGCATGTCCGGGCTCGCGGTCGCCCACCGGCTGCAGGAAGTCGGCATCGACTTCACCGTGTTCGAGCGCAACCCCGATGTCGGCGGCGTCTGGCTGGAGAACGCCTACCCGGGGTGCCGGCTCGACACCAGCAACTTCTGTTACAGCTACTCGTTCCGCCAGCGCGACGACTGGCCGCACGTGTACTCGCTGCGCGACGACATCCTCGGCTACTTCCGCGACACCGCTAGCGCGCTCAGCCTGCGCGACCGCATCCGCTTCGAGACCGAGGTGACGGCGGCGCAGTTCAACGAGGACGACGCCACCTGGACGGTCACCGTCCGGGAACCGGACGGGGCGGCCCGCACGTTCCGCGCGAACGCGGTGGTGAGCGCGGTGGGCCAGCTGAACCACCCGAGCTTCCCTGACATTCCCGGCCGCGACACCTTCGCGGGCCGCAGCGTGCACAGCGCGCGGTGGCGGGACGACATCGACCTGACCGGGTTGCGGGTGGGTGTCATCGGCACCGGCGCCAGCTCCTACCAGCTGGTGCCCTCCGTCGCGGCCGGCGTGGGGGAGATGACCCTGTTCCAGCGCACCCCGCCGTGGACGGTGCCGACGCCCGTCTACCACTCCCGGATCCCCGACGGCCTCACCTGGCTGTTTAAGAATGTCCCGTACTACAACCGGTGGTTCCGGTTCTACCAGTTCTGGACGTCGGTGGAAGGCCGCCGGGGTTTCGCCGCGGTCGACCCGCAGTGGGCCAGCGTCGCAGGCTCGGTCTCGGCCAAGAACGACGCGCTGCGCCAGATGCTCACTGACAAGCTCGTCAAGGAGTACGCCGGCCGGCCGGACCTGCAGGCGAAGATGGTCCCCGGTTACCCGCCCTACGGCAAGCGCATGCTGCGCGACAACGGCGTCTGGGCCCGGTCGCTCATGGCGGACAACGTGACCGTCGAGACGGACGCCATCTCCGAGATCACGCCGTCCGGTGTACGGGTGAGCAACGGCAAGAGCTACGACCTGGACGCGCTGGTGTACTGCACCGGGTTCCGGGCGGTGGAATTCCTGGCCGGAATCGACGTGATCGGCCGGGACGGCGCGAAGCTGCACGATCAGTGGCGTGAGCGGCCTCGGGCGCTGCTCGGGATCACCGTTCCGAACTTCCCGAACCTCTTCCTCGTCTACGGGCCCAACACCAATCTCGTCGTCAACGGCAGCCTGGTGATGTTCAGCGAATGCGCCACGCATTACATCGTGGAATCGCTGCGCGCGCTGCTGTCGCGAGGCCTGCAGACGATGGAGTGCCTGCCAGAGGCGCTCGACCGCTACCAGGAAGGGGTGGACCGCGCCAACGCCCAGATGGCCTGGGGCGTCGACAGCGTCCAGAACTGGTACAAGACGTCGACGGGCGAGGTCGCCACCAACTGGCCGTTGTCCACCATCGAGTACTTCGAGCGGACCAGGGGGCCGGTCGAGGAAGAATTCCGGTGGCGCTGACCCCGGAACCCGTCGGGCCCATCGCGGAGGCATTCGGGCTCAGGGACCAGGTCGCCATCGTCACCGGCGCGGCGGGCGGAGTCGGGCGCGCCTGCGCCGAGGTGCTCGCCGCGGCAGGGGCGGCGGTGGTCTGCGCCGACCTGCGCCCGCCGGACGAAACCGTGGTGGCCGCCAAGGCCGCAGGCGGGGGCCCGGTGACCGCGGCCGCGGTCGACGTCACCTCGAGGGCCGCCGTCGAAGAGCTCGTGGCCGGCACCCAGGACGCCTTCGGGCGCCTCGACGTGCTTGTCAACAACGCCGGGATCCACCTGCGCGGCAGCGCGCTGGACACCGAGGAAGCAGAGCTCGACCGGCTGCTGGCGACCAACCTCAAGGGCGTGATATTCGGCTGCCAGGCGGCGGGCCGGGTGATGGCCGCCCAGTCCTCGGGCAGCATCGTCAACATCGCCTCCGAGGTCATCGACCGGCCGGTGCCCAACGTGCTCGCCTACGGCGCCTCGAAGGCCGGAGTCAGGCAGGTCACCCGGACCTTCGCGGTCGAGCTCGGCCGCTTCGGTGTGCGCGTCAACGCGGTCGCCCCGGGGTGGATGCTCACCGGGATGACCCGCGGGGCCGAGAGCATCCCCGACGACCCCGGCGGCGACCCGGCCTGGCAGGAGCGCCTGCGCGCGCGGGCGGCCAGCTACCCGCTCGGCCGGATCGGTACCCCGGCCGACGTTGCCTACGCCGTTCTCTACCTCGCGTCGCCGGCGTCATCGTTCATGACAGGCCAGGCGCTCCGTCTCAACGGCGGGGCGTCAATGCCGTGGTAGCCGACGTCGTCGCAGCGCAAGCCCGTGATGAGCCGGGCGTCTGCTCTTGACTCAGCAGCACCCCAAGCCTATATTATGCACAATATCTCTTCTAATGGCCTTGGCAGCGCATGAATGCGCCCCTCGATCCGGTCAAAGAGGATCCGATGCTTGAACGCACTCCGGCTTCGCGTCGGGTAACCGGACTAAGGGGTCTGGCGTGATCCAGTACGCAACATTCCTCATCCTCGGCCTGGGGAACGGCGCGATTCTCGCAGCGTTCGGGCTGAGCCTGGCGGTCTTCTACCGCAGCTCCGGCGTGGTGAACTTCGCGACCGGGGCCATCGGCATGTACGGCGCTTACACCTTCAACGACCTGCGCGTCAGCGGCAAGCTGTTCAACCCGATCTTCGGGCTGCCCGCCCTCGTCAGCGTCGGCGGCCCGGTGCCGGTGTGGCTCGCGCTGGTGATCACGGTCGTCATCTGCGCCGTGCTCGGCCTGCTGAGCTACGTGCTGGTCTTCCGCTGGCTGCGCAACGCCCGGGCCCTGGCCAAGGCGGTCGCCTCGGTCGGCGTCCTGCTGGTGCTCGAGGGCGTGGTGGCGCTCCGCCTCGGAACTAACCCGAGCGGGGTCCCGCCTTTGTTCCCGTCGAGCAATTTCATGCTCGGGGGCCTGCGGATACCGCTCGACCGGCTGTGGGAGGCCGGCTTCGCCATCGGCCTGCTCCTGCTGGCGATGGTGATCTACAACCTCACCAGGTTCGGGCTGGTCACCCGGGCGGTCGTGGAGTCAGAGAAGGGCAGCGTGATCGTCGGCGTGTCGACCGAGCGCGTCGCGCTGATGAACTGGGCCCTCGCCTCCGCCATCGCCGGCCTCGCCGGAGCGCTGGTGTCGCCGCTCATCCCGCTGACCCCCTCCGGCTTCACGCTGCTGGTCGTGCCCGCCCTCGCGGTCGCCCTGATCGGCCGGTTCAGCGCCCTGGTGCCCATCGTCATAGCCGGGCTGGTGCTCGGGGCGCTGCAGTCGGACATCGGCTACATGGCCTCGCAGTCGTGGTACCCGCAGTGGCTCGGCATCGGCGCCCAGGACCTGCTGCCGCTGATCGTGGTCCTCGTGGTGCTGTACTTCCGCGGCTCGGCGCTGCCAACCCGGGGACAGCTGATGCTCCAGTCGCTGCCGCCGACCAGCCCGGCCCGGTTCGTCACCCGCACCACGGTGATCACGTGCGTGGTCGCGGTGGCGGGACTGTTCCTGCTGCAGGGCAGCTACCGGGCCGCGCTGACCACCAGCATGGTGCTGGCCATGATCGCGCTGTCGTTCACTGTGGTCACCGGGTACGTGGGCCAGATCTCCTTTGCCCAGTACAGCCTGGCGGGCGCGTCCGCCCTGTTCATGGCGCGGCTCACGACCGAGTGGGGGGTGCCGTTCCCGATCGCCCCGATCATCGCCGCGCTCTTCGCGACGCTGATCGGGGTGATCATCGGCATACCGGCCCTGCGGGTGCGCGGTGTCAACCTGGCGATCGTCACCGTGGCCGCCGGCGTCGCCATCTCGTCGGTCTACTTCGAGAACAACGCACTTAACGGGGGAGCGTCGGGGGCGACGGTCAGCGGCCCGACCCTGTTCGGGCTGAATCTCGAGATCGGCAGCGGAGGGGCGTACCCCCGGGTTCAGTTCGGGCTGCTCGTCTTGGTCGTCCTGGTGATCATCGGCGTCTGGGTCGCCAACCTGCGCCGCAGCCGCCTGGGGGCCAAGATGCTGGCAGTCCGGGCCAATGAGCGCGGCGCGGCGGCCAACGGCATCAACGTGGCGCAGGTGAAGCTGATCGGCTTTGCCATCGGCTCGTTCATCGCCGGCCTGGGCGGTGCCTTCCTCGCCTACCAGCAGACCACCGTCACCGGCGACTCCTTCGACGCCCTCACGTCGATCATGCTGTTCGCCACCTGCTATATCGCGGGTATCACGACCGTCGCGGGCGCGCTCGTGGCCGGCTTCATCGGCAACAACGGCCTGCTTTACGTGATCATCAACAACCGGGTCAGCTTCGGCAACTACTACCTGCTGATCACCGGCCTGCTGCTGGTCTTCGCGGTCATCAGGCACCCCGAGGGCATCGGCGGCGTCGCGCAAGAGGCACTCAAGCGGCTGATCTTCCGGCGACAGCCTTCCGACGCCGGGGCCGCCCCACCCGAGCTGCACACACAGCTGGCGGCCGCTGAACCACAACCCGAGCGGACGGCATAGATGACCGAAACCGAGAGCACCCCGCTGCTCTCCGCCACCGACCTGTCGGTTCGCTACGGCGGCGTCGTCGCCCTGGACCGGATCTCCCTGGCGGTGCGCCAGGGAGACATCGTCGGGCTGATCGGGCCCAACGGAGCAGGCAAGACCACGCTGGTGGACGCGCTGACCGGATTTGCCAGCTACACCGGCTCGGTACAATTCGCCGGAACCCGGATGGACAGGCGCCGCGCGCACCTGCGCGCGGGTTACGGGATGTCGCGCACCTTCCAGTCCGGCACCGTGTTCGACGACCTGACGGTCACGGAGAACATGCTCGTTGGTGAACGGCACAGCGCGGGCGCGGCCGCCGCGCTGTGGGCGACGGTCACCGGGCACGGCACCCGGCTGCGGCCGGAGACGGCCGGCCTGATCGACAGCCTCGACCTCGGTCCCGTGCTGAACACCCGGGTCAGCGACCTGAGTCAGGGGTACCGCAAGCTGGTCTCGGTCGCGCAGGCGCTGGCCTGCCGCCCCCAGCTGGTGCTCCTCGACGAGCCCGCGGCCGGGCTGGACGCGTACGAAAGCCAGTGGCTGGGCGAAAGGCTCAAGTCCGTTCGTGACTCCGGGGTGACGATCCTGCTGGTCGATCACGACATGGAACTGGTAATGGGTGTGTGCGATGAGCTCATCGTGCTCGACTTCGGCAAGGTAATCGCCGTCGGCGAGCCGGCCAAGATCAGGAACGACGACCGCGTCGTGGCCGCCTACCTCGGCGGCGTCGTCGCAGGCCCGGGGGAGTGACCGTGACGACAGCGGTGTTGAACTGCGACGACCTGGCCGCCGGTTACGAGCGTCAGCCGGTCGTGCGCGGGCTGAACCTTGAGGTCAGCGAAGGCGAGATCGTGGCGATCCTCGGCCCTAACGGCGCCGGGAAGACAACCAGCCTGCTGACGATGGCGGGCCTGCTCGCACCGATTTCCGGCACGGTGCGCCTGGCCGGCAAGGAACTGAACCACAACCGCCCGCACCTCGCTGCCAGGTCCGGCATCGCGCTCGTGCCCGACGACAAGTGCCTCTTCACGACGCTGACGGTGGCGGAGAACATCTCCTTCGGCCGGCGCGGGAAAGATGCGGTCCGCGAGGCAACCGATTACTTCCCGGCCCTCGAGGCGCGGCTGTCACAGCGCGCGGGTGTGCTCTCAGGCGGCGAGCAGCAGATGCTGGCCCTGGCGCGAGCCCTCGTCGCCCGGCCCAAGATCATGCTCATCGACGAGCTCAGCATGGGCCTGGCGCCGCTTATCGTCGAGGGCATCCTGGCCGTGGTCCGCCGGGTCGCCAACGAGAAGGGGACAGCGGTGGTGCTCGTCGAGCAGCACGTCCACATGGCCCTGCAGACCGCCGACCGGGCCATTGTGCTTGCCCACGGCGATGTCGTCCTCGAGGAAGCCGCGAGCGTCCTCAAGGACAACCCGGAGGCGTTGCAAGCCAGCTACTTCGGGAAGGGCGCCTAGGCCAGGCCGGTCCGGGTGACCGGCCTGGCCCACTAGGAGCAGATCACGTTCACCAGCGCGTGCCTGCCCTCGCCGGTGACAACCTTGAGGGCATGGCGCAGCGCGGGCACCAGGTCGCCGCGCTGCTCGACCCGCACGCCGTAGCCGCCGGACGCCTCCGCGTAGCCTTCAAAAGCTGGATTCGGCCGCAGGTCGGCGAACGGGCTCGGCTGGCTCGCGAGGGCTTCGCGGCGCCCTGGGTACATCGCGGCCGCCGACCGGTCGACGGCCGTCCACCGCTCGTTGTTGGCGACGACCGTCAGGACGGGCAGGCGGTACCTGGACATCGCCTGATGGCAGGCGGCCGGGTTGGCGAACATGTACGCACCGTCGCCGACCGTGGCGATCACGAGGCGGCCCGGGCTGGCGAGGGAGAAGCCAAGTGCGGCCGGCAGGCCCCAGCCGAGGCCGCCGGCCGGCGGCGGCCCGAAGTAGCTGCCCGGCTCCGGCCGGGTCAGCGCCTGCGGCTGCACCCAGTACTCGTTGACGACAACGGCTTCCGGCGGGCAGACCTGTCCGAACGCCCAGTTCAGGTAGGGCAGGGTGATTGGCCCGCCGGCCTCGGCGGCGTCCAGGGACGCCGCGGCGCGCCGCGCCCGGGTGCCGCGGGCGAACTCCGCGATGCGGTCCCGCCGCGCCGCCAGGCCAGGCTGTTCCCGGCGTGCGAGCGCCCGGCTGAGCTCACGCAGCAGCGGGCCGATGCCGGTGGAGATGGACAGGTCCGAGCGGTGGCCGCGGACCGGGTACTGCCCGAAGTGCGGGTCAGGCCCGCACTGGACCACGAAGCTGCCCGCGGCTGGTGCCTGCGAGCCTGGCAGCCACGGCACGTCGAGGTCAAGGAAGCACAGCACGTCGGCGTCGGGGAGCACGGCCGCCAGGTCGTAGCCGGCGTGCATCGGGTGACCGGCCGGGACGTTCACGTAGCGCGGGCCGTTTTCGAGCACGGCCACGGCGAAGCGGTCACACAGCTCGCCGAGCAGTGCCACGGTGCTCTTGTCCGCACCAGTCGACGAGGTGACGAAGACGGGAAAGCGCGCCGCCAGGAGCTTGTCCGCCAGGGCCGCGACCGCCGCGGGGTCCGGGTTCGGTTCGGTCGGAGCGGCCAGGCGCTGGCCGCCCGGCCGGCCGGGCCCGGCAGGCTCCGCCAGTACCTCGCGCGGCAGCGAGAGGTAGACCGGTCCGGCCGGGGCGGTAGACGCGATGTCGAGGGCGCGGTCGAGCACCGCCTCCACCTGGCGGCCGCCGCGCAGCTCGTAGTCCCACTTGACCAGTTCGCGGAGCATTCCCGCCTGGTCGTACATCTCCTGCACCCAGTGGATGCCCAGGTTGCGTGAACCCGGGACGGTGTCCTCGAACAGGGGAGAGCGTCCAGCGGTCAGCAGCATCGGGACCCGCGCCCGCGACGCGTTGATGACCCCGCAGATCGCGTTCGCCGTGCCGACGCTGGTGTGGACCATGACCGCTTGCGGGACCCCTTCGGCCAGGAACGCGCCGTGCGCCATCGACACCGCGACGTTTTCGTGGGCGGCCACGATTACCTCGGGAAAGAGCAGGCCCGATTCCTGCTGCCGGGCATACGCCTCGACCAGCGGCGCGAAGTCCGTGCCGGCGTTGACGAACAGCCGCCGGAGCCCGCGCGCCTGCAGGGCCGCGAGATACACCTCCGCCACGGTCGGGGTCGCTGAGCCAGCGGTCATCTCGGCCCTCCGTCCGGCGCGACTGGGGCGCGGTTGCTGTTGAGTCCAGTCGTTGTGGATTATATATTATCGGTACGTTGTGAGACAGGCGATGCGGCGGCGCCCGTGGTGCGCTGGCTGCCGTCAGCTCGGGGCAGAGAGGGGACGTGGTGCCCGACAGGCCCGCGATGCCGCCACCCGGTGCCGTCGTGACCGGCGGCGCCGGCGGGATCGGCCTCGCCGTCGCCCAGCGCCTCGCGGCCGGCGGGTACGAGGTGCTTGCGCTCGACTCAAGGCGCCCCGCCCTCGACCTCGCCGCGCAATCCGCCGAGCCTGCTGACAGGCCAGGGAAGCTCGAATTCAGTCAGGTCGACGTCCGGGACACCGCCGTCCTCGTCGGCGCGGTGGGCGCGGGCATGCGGGCGATGGAGCGGCCGGCGCTGCTGTGCGCGTGCGCGGGCATCAAGCCGCCCGTCGACATCGCCACCGTCGACCCTGGCACCTGGGATGATGTGTTCGCGGTGAACGTGAGGGGCGCCTTCTACGCGGCTCAGGCGGCCCTGCCTTATCTTGCCGCGGCGCGCGGTTCCATCGTGTTCATCGGGTCGGCCTCGGCGCACGGCGACTTCGAGAACCCACTGTACGGCGCGTCCAAGGCGGCGCTGACCGCGCTGGCGCGGTCGCTCGCGCAGACCCTGCTGGGGGCGGGCGTCCGGGTCAACGTCGTCACGCCGGGATTCACCCGGACGGGCATGGCCGCCACCCTGAGCGAGGAGCGGCTCGCCGCCGCCGCCCAGCGCAACGTGGCCGGGCGGGTGAACGAAGGCGGCGACGTCGCCGCCGCGGTCGCGTGGCTGGCCGGGCCGGAGGCGGCGACCGTCAGCGGCGCGCTGCTTGACGTCGGGTCCGCCTTCGGCATCCCGGCCAGATTCGGGCCGGTGACGACGTGAGCCGCGGATAACCGGGGCATGGCATCGGCGCTAGCGGATGCCAGGCAGCCATCCATTCCTGACCAGAGAAAAGGAGGCACGCCGTGCGCCTGCTCGCAGCAGCGTCGCCGGTCGTCGAGGAAGTCTCGAGCGACATCTACCACGACGCGAAGACGTGGGAGACCGAGCGCAGGGAGATCTTCCAGCGGGGCTGGAACTACCTCGCGCATGAATCGGAGATCCCGCGGCCGGGCGACTTCGTGGTGCGCTACATCCTCGACGATTCCATTCTGGTCGCCCGGGGCAAGGACGGCGTGGTACGGGCGTTCCTGAACGTCTGCCGGCACCGCGCGATGCAGGTCTGCCGGGCCGAGATGGGCAGCAGCACCAAGTTCACCTGCCCCTACCACGGCTGGTCGTACGATCTTGACGGCCGGCTGGCGAGCCTGCCGCTCGAGCGCCCGTACTTCTCGCGCACGGGCGTGGACCGGACGGCGCTTGGCCTCGAGCCGATCGCGCGCCTGCAGGCGTGGGACGGCTTCATCTTCGGCAGCCTGGACCCGGCCGGCGCCGATCTGACCGACTACCTGGGCGACTACACCTGGTACATGGCGATCCACAGCCGCCGTGACCCCGCTGGCCTGGAGGTGCTCGGGCCGCCGCAGCGCTGGATCATGCGCGCTAACTGGAAGATCGGGGCGGAGAACTTCTCGGGTGATTCCTACCACGCGCAGTACACGCACCGCAGCGTGATGGAGATCGGCCTGCACCCGAACAAGCCGAAGGATTTCCAGAGCCGGGGCAACCGCGAGGGAATCAACACCGCGGCCGGACCGGGCACGATGCGGCTGGCCCGGCAGTCGGCGGCCGAGCGGGGCTATCCGCCGGACATGGTGGCTGCCTTCGCCCGTGACCTTCCGCCGCAGCAGCGCGAGGTGCTGTTCGGTGGCGAGCAGCCGTTGTGGCCGACCGGCGGCCACCTGTTCCCGAACATGAGCTTCCTCAATGTCGGCGCCTACATCGCCCCCGACCGCCTGGCGCCGTTCCTCAACGTCCGGCTGTGGCGCCCGATCGGACCCGAGGAGACCGAGGTCTGGTCGTGGGTGCTGGCCGAGCGGAGCGCGTCCGCGTCCTTCAAGCGCGACTCCATCCGCTCGTACGTGCTCACCTTCGGTACCACCGGCACCGAGGAGCAAGACGATGTAGAGAACTTCACCCAGATGCAGCGCGGCCTGCAGGGACAGGCGGCCCGCGGCATCCCGCAGCGCCTCATCATGGGCAAGGGGCTGACACCACAGGAGCTGACCCTCGACGGGTTCGGCGGCCCCGGCGAGGTGGTCGCCACCACGTACACCGATTTCGGCGTGCAGCGTTTCCACCAGCTATGGGCCGAGGCGACCGGCAACGCGCCCGAGGTGGCCTCATGATGCCGATCAGCAGGGAGCACGCGGAACTCGAGGCCGACGCCCGGCAGTTCCTCAACCAGGAGGCGCTGCTGCTCGACTCGGGGGACCTCGAGGGCTGGCTTGCCATCCTGGCGCCCGACATCAGTTACCTGGTGCCGGTCAGGACCACCCGCTACGGGCGCACGGACGAGGAGTTCAGCGCGGTCAGCGCGCACTTCGACGAAGACATGTTCACCCTCACGATGCGGGTGAAGCGGCTCGCGACCCGTTACGCCTGGGCGGAGGACCCGCCGAGCCGCAGCAGGCACCTGGTATCCAACATCATCGTGACCAGTGTGCCGGACGGCCCCGAGTTCGAGGTCACGTCCAGCCTGCTGCTGCTGCGGACCCGGTTCGACGACGGGCGCACGGAGTCGCTGTCCGGCTCGCGCTCCGACACCCTCCGCCGGGTCGACGGCGGACTCGAACTAGCCCGGCGGGTGGTGTACCTCGACCAGACGACGCTCCCGGTGGGGAGCATCACCACGTTCTTGTGACCAGGGGGACTGGCATGCTGTACGAGCTTCGTGAATACCTGGCCATCGACGGCAAGGCCGACCAGCTGCACGACCGCTTCGCCCAGCACACGCTGCGGCTGCTGGAAAAGCACGGGATCGACGTAGTCGGGTTCTGGGCCGACGACGAGGACCGGAACCGGCTGGTGTACCTGATCCGTTACGACGACGCGCCCAGCCGTGACGGGGCCTGGGCGTCGTTCCGGCAGGATCCCGAATGGCCGGCGGTCAGGGCCGCCTCCGAGGCGGACGGGCCGATCGTCGAGAAAATGACCATCCGCACGCTGTCCAGCCCTGACTACTGGCCCCATCTGACCGCACGCGCCTGACCAGCGATTCCCGAACGGGACCGCGGCGCTCCGCTCCGGCCGCAGGTTTCCGGATTATTACTTGACCGACGCCAGAGGATGTTGGCAATATTATACATTATCGACAATGCTCGAAAGCGGGACGCGCACGCGCGTTCACGACTCCCTGCCCCGGCCGCCCTGGCCGCCGGGCTGCCGGGGGAGTGACGGGCCGGGTCCGGCTGGCCGGACACCGCGGCGTAACCGTGACCTGCGGAGGCGGGCGTATGGAACATGACCTGACGGTGAACCAGTCGCATCCCGCCCGCCTGGGCGGGCGGGCATGACGGGCGTCCCCCTCGCCCGGCTGGGCGCCTACGTGCTGCCCGGTGCGGCCCACGACCCCGTGTCAGGGATCGAGCAGGCCCGGGCCACCGAGCGGATGGGGCTCGGCACCGTGTGGATCGGCGAGCGCTACGACACCAAGGACCTGGGCGCCCTTGGCGGCGCGCTCAGCCAGGTCACCAGCCGGGTCCAGCTGGCCGCCGGGATCACCCACCCGTACCTGCGCCACCCGATGGTCCTCGCGTCCCTCGGCCAGACCCTGCAGGCGCTCACCGGGGGCCGGTTCCGGCTCGGCCTCGGCCGCTCCGCCTCCTGGCGGTGGGCTGCCTACGGCCAGCCGGCCCCGACGCTTGCCGCCCTGGCGGACATCGCCGGCATCCTGCGCCGGCTGTGGGACGGGCAGACGGTGGAGTACGACGGGCCACTCGGCCGGTTCCCGCAGCTCCGGCTGCCGGTCGTCCTCGACGCGGAGCCGCCGCCGCTGCTGCTCGCTGCCATCGGCCCCAAGACGCTGGCCCTGGCAGGTCGCTGCTACGACGGCGTCATCCTGCACCCGCTGCTCACCCCCGGGGCGGTGCGGAGGTCGGCGGACATCGTGCGGGCGGCGGCCGCGGAAGCGGGCCGTGACCCGGATCGTGTCCGGTGCTACGCGACGGTGCTCAGCGCGCCCGCGGTCAGCGACGCGGAGCGGCAGCTCGCCATCGAGGCGCGCGCCGCTGGCTACCTCTCGCTGCCTGGCCTGGGCGATTCGCTGGCCTGGATCAACGGGTGGGACCCGGGTGACCTGGCGCGCTACCGCGGCCAGCGCGTGCTGGCCGACCTGGGGAGCAAGCCCGCCGACAAGAACCTGACGCGGGCGGAGCTCATCAAGCTCTGCGAGGGCATGCCCCCGTCCTGGCTGCCGTCGTGCACGGCCGCCGGTACCGTCGCGCAGACCGCCTCGGTGCTGGCGGACTACCTGGCCGCGGGCGCGGACGAGCTCATCCTGCACGGGGTGGTCGGCGAGCGGCTCGCCCCGCTGGCGGACTACCTCGCCGCGGAAGGCGGCTGACGGCGATGCGGCCGGGCGCAGCCGGCGACGCGGCCCTGCCCGCCCTGGCCGCCTGGGTGGCCGCCCGCCTCACCGAGGACTCGGGGACCGCGGTGGCGCAAGTGCATGTCACCACCCCGGCCCGGGCCGGGGTGGGGCAGTCAAGCGATACCTCGCTGTTCCAGGCCCGCTGGACGGAGCGCGGGCGCCCGCAGACGGCGGACCTGGTACTGCGCAGGCAGCCCGGATACGACGGGATCTTCCTGCGGCCGGACGCCGGCCACGAGTTCGCGGTCATCACGGCCCTGGCCGGGTACCCGGCCGTCCCGGTGCCGCGCACGCGGTGGGTCGAGCGTGATCCGGCAGTGCTCGGCACGCCGTTCTTCGTCATGGACCAGGTGCCAGGCATCGTGCCCGCCGGACGGCCGTCGATTCACGTCACCGGCTGGCTGACCACGCTGACGCCGGGCCAGCGCCGGACCGCGTGGCAGTCGTCTGTCGACGCGATCGCCGCGCTGCACGACGTGCCCTGGCGCCAGTCGCACTCGTTCATCGCGGCCGGCTACCCGCTGCCCGACGCTGACGCGGAGTCCGGGCTCAGCTTGTACCTGCGGCGCATGGCGGAGTGGTACCACTGGACCGCCGCCGGGCGCGTCTACCCGGTCACCGACGCGGCACTGGCCTACCTGCTAGAGCACGCCCCGGGCGCCACCAGCGCGCCGCCCGTACTCGCCTGGGGAGATGCCCGGCCCGGGAACATCATCTTCGATCCGCGGCGCTGCGTTCCGGTGGCACTCATCGACTGGGAAATCGCGACGATCGCGCCGCCAGAGGCCGACATCGCCCACTGGCTTGTCTTCGACGACTTCGCCACCGCGGCGGCGGGCGTCGCGCCACTGCCCGGTTACGCCACGCGAGACGAGATCATCGGCCGGTACGAGGCGACATCAGGACGGCGACTTGGCGACGTCGGTTACTTCGAGATCTTGCAGTCCTTCTTCCTTGCCACGACGCTGATCCGCCAGGCCGACGCGCGGGTCCAGCGGGGTGAGCTGTCCGCCGGAACCAGGATGGGGCACGACAACACCGTGACCCAGATGCTGGCCAGGCGGCTGGGCCTGCCCGTACCGGAACTGTCGGCTGACTACCTGAGCCACCGCGCTGGACGGCGTCCGCCGCCGGCGTCCGCCGAGCCCACCGCAGCGGCGGCTCCCGCGCCCGTGCCACAGCGGCCTGGCATCGCCGCACCGACACCGAAGGCAGGTTAGCAATGCAGGACTGGGACGTGTTTTTCCTCGGCGGCCGCTGGCAGCGGCCCGCCGCGGGGGACAGGCTCGAGGTCGTTTCGCCGGCCTCGCTCAAGGTCGTCGGCAGCGTGCCGCGGGCGACCGCGGACGACGCGGACCGGGCCGTCGCCGCGGCACGGTCGGCGTTCGACGCCGGCCCGTGGCCCTGGCTGCCGGCCGGCGAGCGCCTTAGCGTCCTGCTGGCGCTGGCCGACGCCATCGAAGCCCGCACCGAGCAGTTCGCCGACGTGCTGTGCGCGGAACAAGGGCTGCCGCGCCGCGGCCTGCCCGCCGGCCAGATCGCCAAGGCGGTGTCCACGCTGCGGGCATGTGCCGACCTCGGCGGCAGCTACCCGTGGTCCAGCACGCGGCCGGGCAGCGGAGGCCGGACGCTGCGCGTCCGGCGCGCCCCAGTCGGCGTGACGGTCGCGATCGTGCCGTGGAACGCGCCGCTGTTCGTGGCCGCGATGAAGCTCGCGCCCGCGCTTGCGGGCGGCAACACCGTGGTGCTGAAGCCGCCGCCCGAGACCCCGCTGCACACCTACCTGCTGGCCGAGGCCGCGATCGAGGCCGGATTGCCAGACGGGGTGCTCAGCATCCTGCCCGCCGGGGCGGACATCAGCGAGCTGCTCGTCCGCGACCCGCGGGTCGACAAGGTCAGCTTCACCGGCTCGACCGCCGTCGGCCGGCAGGTCGGGGCCATCTGCGGGATGAGCCTCAAGCGGTGCACCCTGGAGCTCGGCGGCAAGTCCGCCGCCGTGGTCCTCGACGACTTCGAGCTGACCGATAAGAGCGCCCGGCTGCTGGTCACCGGGGCCATGGTGAACGCGGGCCAGGTCTGCGCGGCGCAGACCCGGATCCTGGTGCCGGCCGCCAGGCACGACGAGATCGTCGGCGCGATGTCGGAGGCGGTCCGCGCGCTGCGGGTCGGCGACCCGGAGGACGCGACGACCGATATCGGCCCGCTGATCTCGGGGCGGCAGCGCGACCGGGTCGAGCGCTACATCCGGCTTGGCGTCGACGGGGGCGCAAGCCTGGTCACCGGAGGTGGCCGTCCGGCCATCGAGCCGGGCTGGTACGTCCAGCCGACGCTGTTCGCCGGCGTCAGCAACACAATGACCATTGCCCGTGAGGAGATATTCGGCCCGGTCGCCGCGGTGATCCCGTACCAC